>NZ_CEEDMJ010000016.1:0-133873 GCF_979255925.1 Kineococcus sp. AC630 | reverse complement strand
TTCCGCCCCCCGCACGGCCCCTTCGAGGGCGGAAAGTGTTGTTTCCGCCGGGGACCGGGGGCCGCGTCGGGGGGCCGGGGCCCTGGCGGTGGTCGCGGGCGTGGCCGCCGTCCTGGCCGCGGCGACCCTGACCGCCGCCGCGACGTGGCTGATCGTCCGGGCCGCGGACCGCCCGCCCGTGTTGACCCTGTCCGTGGCGGCCGTCGTCGTGCGCGCCGGCGCCACCGCGCGGCCCCTGCTGGTCTACGTCGAGCGGCTGCTGAGCCACGATGCCGCCTTCGCCCGGTTGGCGCGCTGGCGCTCCGACGTGATCGCCGCCCTCGCCCCGCGCCTGCCGGGCCCGTTGTCCCGCAAGCGGTTCGGACGGTCCGGGGAACTGCTCGTGCAGCTCGTCGAGGACGTCGACGCCCAGGTCGACGGGCTGCTGCGCTTCCGCCACCCGGTCACCGTGACGCTCGTCGCGCTCGCCCTCGCCCTGCTCGCCGCGACCCTGGTGAACCCCTGGTTCGCGCTCGCCGTCCTCCCGGGTCTGGCGGTCCTGGTGCTCGCCGCGCCCGCCGTGGCGGGGTTCGCCGAGCGCCGCGACCACGACCACCGCGCCGACGTCGGAGCCCTGGCGGCCGCGACGGTGGAGACGCTCGACGCGGTCGAGGACCTGCGCACCCTCGGTGCCGTCGACCCGCTGGACACCCTGCGCCGCAGGCAGTCCGCGTTGACCCGGGCCGAGACCCGGCAGTCCCGCGCCGCGGCCGCGACGGCGGCGCTGGCCGCGCTGGGAACCGGCGCCGGTGTCGTCGCGCTCGCCGTCACGGCCTCGCTGCTGCCCCACGACGGGAACCCCGCGTGGATCGCCGCGGTCGTCCTCGCCGGGGTGACCGTCGCCGACGCGGCCCGCGGCCTGCCCGACGCCGCCCGCGCCCGGGAACGGGCCCGCGCGGCCCGACGCCGCAGCGAGGCCCTGCTGGCCACCCCCCTCGCCGCGGTCGAACCCGTGGCGCCCCAGCCGCTCGGTGCCCCTCAGCGGGTGGTCGTGAGGCTGCGCGGGGTCGTCGCCGGCTGGGAGGAGGACTGCCTGCGCGGCGTGAACCTCGACCTGGTCGCCGGTGAGGTCGTCGCCGTCCGCGGCGCGTCGGGGTCGGGCAAGTCCACCCTCGCCGCGGTACTGCAACGCTTCCTCGACCCCCGCGCCGGGAGCGCGACCCTGGACGGCGTCGAGCTGGGCGCGCTGACTGGCGACGACGTCCGTTCCGTCGTCGGCCGCGTCGGCGACGACGAGCACGTCTTCGCGACGACGCTGCGCGAGAACCTGCTGCTCGCCGCCCCCGGGTCCGACGACGACGCGCTGCGCGCGGCCCTGCACCGCGTCCGCCTCGACGACTGGTTCACCGCCCTGCCCCGGGGACTGGACTCCCACCTGGGCGACGGTGGGGAGCCGATGTCCGGCGGGGAACGGCGGCGGCTCGCGATGGCCCGCGCCCTGCTCGGCGACGTCCGGGTCCTGGTCCTCGACGAACCCTCCGAGGGCCTCGACGAGGAGACCGGTGCGCGGCTGCTGGCAGACCTCCTCGACGCCCGGGGCAGTCAGGCCGTGCTGCTGCTGGCCCACCGCACCGAGGGCGTGGACCGGGCCGACCGGGTGCTCGACCTGGTCGACGGGAAGCTGGTCGAGGCCCCGGTCCTCACCCGATCGGTCTAGTCACAACTGTCCACCGTTGGTTCATCCGTGCTTAACCTTGGCCCCCGCTCCGCACCGACTGGCGCAAGCCTGACCGGAGGGTCAACCCCGTGCTCGAAGTCTCCGTACGCCCCCGCCACCTGCTGATCACCCTGCTCGTCGTCATCGCCCTGCTGAGTGCCGCGAGCTACGCGTTCCTCGTCGCAACCGCTGGACTCGGCGTCGACGCCGGACCGGTCGTCTCGGCCCGCAAGTTCGTCGACGTCAACGCCGAGACGAACCTCCCGTCCTGGTTCTCCGCGGTGCTGCTCACCGTCGTCGGGTTGGTGACCTTCGAGTTCGGCCGGCAGAAGTTCGTGGCGGGGACGCGCTGGGCCTGGCACTGGATGATCCTCGGCGTCGGGTTCTGCTACCTCTCCCTCGACGAACTCGTCGGCCTGCACGAACGTCTCGTCGAGCCGATGACCGCGATCGTCGGCGACAGCGGGGTCTTCAAGTACGCCTGGGTCGCGGCCGCGCTGCCCGTCGTCGTGGTCGTCGCGTTGTTCTACGTCCGGTTCCTGCTGGCCCTGCCGCGGCGCGCCGCGGCGTTCGCCCTCCTCGGCGGCGTGCTCTACGTCGGCGGGTCCGTGGGCCTGGAGATGGTCGCGAACCTGTTGAGCGACAAGGGCTTCGACGAGGCCGGTCTGTTCCTCGGCACGCTGCAGGCCGTCGAGGAGGCCTGCGAGATGGTCGGCCCGGCGATCTTCCTCGCCGTCGTCGTCTCGCTGCAGCAGCGCGAACGCGCCGTCGACGTGTCCGCACCGCGGGTCAGCGTCACCAGCCGCTAACGTGTCGTGATGGGTCGCTCACTGATCTGCCTGCTCGTCGTGCCGCTGCTCGCCGGGTGCGCGGCGGTGACCCCGTCCGCGACCACCACTCCGTCAGCGTCGACCGCCCTCGTGACCCGGGGCACCCGCGCGACGAACTCACCGATGCTGCCGGCCTACACCTCGGTGATCTCCCCCGTCGGTGATCTCTCCGCCTCGTGGCGGGCCGGGTGCCCGGTCGCCCCGGCGGACCTGCGCGTGGTGACGGTGACGGTGATCGGCTTCGACGGGAGACCCGGAACGGGACGCATCGTCGTGGCCGCCGACGTGGCCCAGGCCACCGCCGACGTCTTCGGCTCCCTCTACGCGATGCGCTACCCCGTCGCCCGGATGGAACCCGTCGAAGCGTTCGGCGGTTCCGACGACGCCTCGATGGCCGCCGACAACACCTCGGCCTTCAACTGCCGGGCCACGACCGGCGGGACGGGGTTCTCCGAGCACTCCTACGGCACCGCGATCGACCTGAACCCGGTCGAGAACTCCTACGTGAAGGGTTCCACCGTCCTGCCCGAGGCGGGCCGGGCCTTCGTCGAGCGGAAGCCCGCGCCCGGCGTGGTCGTCGCGGGGGACGCCGTCGTGCGTGCCTTCGCGGACCGCGGGTTCTCCTGGGGCGGGGACTGGAACTCCCTGAAGGACTACCAGCACTTCTCGATCTCGGGCGACTGATCCTCAGCCGAGCAGTCGATCCACGTCGACCTGCACGGTCGCCACACCCAGATCGAGGGCAACGACGTCTCCACGCCCGTGCACGGCGGTCGGGGTGAAGAACCCCTCCACCAGCAGGTACGTGGCGAGGCTCCCGGAGCGGGGGTCGACGATCCAGTACCGCGGGAGCCCAGCGGCTGCGTACTTCGCCATCTTGCGCAGCAGGTCGTCGCCACGGTTGGAGGAGAGGATCTCGACGACGAGTTCCGGGGTACCGGTGAACCGGGCTTGTGAACCAGCTGAGGCCGAAGCGCGGTCGTAGACCATGACGTCCGGGATGAACTCGTCGCGCTGAGGCTTCCAGCCCCAGCCGGTGTTGACCCGGTGGGTCGCCGGCAGGGCAGCTCTGATGAGCCAGGCGAGCTCGTTCGCGATCAACTGGTGCTGTTCACTGGGGCCTGGGGTCACGACGAGCTGCCCGTCGATGTACTCGGCACGCGGATCCTCCGGAAGGCTTTCGTACTCCTCCCAGCTGAGCGAGCGCCCCACGGTGAACTGCGACGTCAACGTCTGCTCGGTCAAGTGGAGCACCTCCTCCGGGTCTCAGGACAGCCTAGCCCCGGAGCGCGTCGGCGGGGCCGCGCACCACACCCGGCCCCGCCACGCACTCCCCGAAGATCAGACCCGGTCGAAGACCCCGCGCTGACGCGGCACGTTCGCCGTCGTCGCCACCGGCTGGGACACCGTCAGCAGCGAGCTCGGCACCTCGGCCAGCTCACCGCAGAACGAGGCGCCCGCCATGGCCTTGTGCAGCAGCCGGGCCGAGCGGTGGGTCCCCCGCACGACGTCGTCGACGCGCACCGACATCGCGGGGACGTCGGTCGCCGCGTGCAGCAGCGCGCGCAGCGCCTCGGGCGAGGACGTGACCCGCTCACCGGCGAGGACGCACAGCGCCCAGTCGGCGCCGACGTGCGCGAGCGCCGCCTGCTGGGCCTTCTCGCGGTCGTCGGCCCAGAAGCCGGAGACGACCGTCACCGCGGGGTGCAGCGTCGCGTCGAAGGCCGCGCTCCCCGGGGCGAGGTGGTCGGCGGTGTCGTAGACGACGACCTCGTCGGCGACGCTCACGAGACCCCGCAGGTCGTGCTCCAGAGCCGGCGCGAGGGTCGCCGTGTCGGTGGTGCCCTGCAGCACGAGGCACGCCGCGAGGGTGGTGCGAGAGGTGCTGGCCATGATCGTCTCCGTCGGTCGTCTGCGTCGGTCGTCTGCGTCGTCCTGCCCGGGCGCCTGTCCTCACCCTCGTACGAGCATCGGCAGGAACCCCCCAAACGTTTCGCACGTCACAACCTGTTTACACAGCGTTGACATTCGAACGGTCCGTTCGCGAGGTGACCACGGCTCAAGCACGGGCCCCGACCTGCCGATCACCCCCGGGTGTCCGCCGTTCCCGCCGCCCCCGCCGTCGACTTCCTCGGCGTCGCGAACCGGACGCTGACCGACCTCGCCCAGCGCGTCGGCCTCCCGAGCTGGTGGATCGGACGCACCGAAGGTCCCGACCAGGTCATCCTCGCCGTGACCGACCCGCTCTTCGGCCTCACCCCCGGCGACGCCCTTGCCTGGGCCGACACGCACTGCCGCCGGGTCGTCGAGGACGGCGTCGACCCCGTCCTCGCCGGGTTGAAGAGCGTGCCCGTCTCGCTGGCCCCCCGCGCCGTCGGCCGGGAGCTCGGTGCGGTCTCCCTCATCACCGTCCCGCTGACCGGGCCCGACGGCACGGTCCTCGCCACGCTCTGCGGAGTCGGCGGCGGCAACGGGGCCCACCTGCACGACCTCGTCCCCAGCGTCCGGCTGCAGGGGGACCTCCTGGGCGCGCTGCTGGCGGCGGAGCTGGAACTCACGGAACGTTCCCGCGCGGCCGAGCGCAGCGCGCAGTCCGAGCACGCCGACGAGGTCACCGGCGTCGCGCCGCCCGAGGCGTGGCAGACCGCTCTGATCGCCGAGGAGGCCCGGGCCGCCCGGCACGCGGCGCCGGTGTCCCTCGTGCTCATCGACCTGCCCGACCTCGTCGACGTCAACCGTCGCCTCGGTTTCACCGCCGGGGACGGGCTGCTGCACCGCACGGCGTCCACCGTCGGCGCCCGGTTGCGCAGCGGTGACCTCCTCGCCCGCATCGCCGGGGACCGGTTCGGCGTCCTGCTGCCCGGGTCCGGGCTGGAGGGCTCGCGCGCCTTCGTCGAGCGCATCCGCACGGCCCTGGCGGCCGACGGCGTCTCCGTCCGCATCGGTGCGGCGACCCGCGACCGCGCCCACGGGCTGCTCGCGACGTGGGCGCGGGCCGAGGACGCCATCGCCGCGGACACCGCCTCCCGCGTCACGTCCACGCCGCCCCCGCCCGCGCGGACGACGTCCGGCAGCGACAGCACCCTCGATGCGCTGCTCGACCTCGCCCGACGCCAGATCGGGGCCGAGTTCGCGTTCATCTCCACCCTCGAAGGGGACCGGCGTTACATCCGCAACGCGGTCTCCCCCTTCCCGACCTCGCTGACCCCGGGCACCGACGTCACGGGGCGGCGATCGCTGTGCGACCGCGTCCTCTCCGACGACGCCGCACTCGTGGCCACCGACACCTCCGCACCGGAGTTCGAGGCCCACCGCGACCACCTGCTCCGCGAGGGTTCCTACGTCGGCATCCCGCTGCACCGCCGTGACGGTTCGCTCTACGGGACGCTGTGCACCGTCTCCCGGGCCCCGGACCACAGCCTGCGGCCCCGTGACGCCGAGATCCTGCGCGCCGTCACCGGCGCGGTGATGGAACTCGTCGAGGAGGAGGACCGGTCCCGCCGGGCGCGGCGCGGCAAGCTCGCCCGCCTCGACGACCTCGACGCCGCCGGCGGACCCGTCGTCGTGTACCAGCCCGTCGTTGACCTCGCCACGGGCGAAGCCGTCGGAGTGGAGGCCCTCAGCCGCTTTCCCCACGGAACCCCCACCCCCGACCGCTGGTTCGCCGACGCGACCGAGGTCGGCTGCGGGGAGGAACTCGAACTCAGCGCCCTCGACAACGCCCTGCACGGGCTCCCGGTGCTGCCCGGGTTCCTGGCGCTGAACCTCTCCCCCGCGACCATCACCACCCCCGGCCTCCTGCGCCGCCTCGAGCGGCTGCCGCTGGACCGGATCGTGCTGGAGATCACCGAGCACTCCGCCGTCGCCGACTACGCGTCCCTGCTCTCGACCCTGGAACCGCTGCGCCGCCAAGGGTTGCGCATCGCCGTCGACGACACCGGCGCCGGCTACGCCTCGCTCTCCCACGTCCTCGCGATCCTGCCGGACTTCATCAAGCTCGACATCTCCCTCGTCCGCGACATCGACACCGACACCTCACGCCGGGCGCTCGCCGCGGGGTTGGTGACGTTCGCGAGCGCGACGGACGCGCTGATCATCGCCGAGGGGATCGAGACGGGCGAGGAGCTCGCAGTGCTGCGGGACCTCGGGGTGCAGTTGGGGCAGGGGTACCACCTCGCCCGGCCCGCACCGTTGCGGGTCTGAGGAGTTCCACGGCCTTGCTGCCGGGGTCAGGCGGGACGCCGACCTGGGCTACTGCTCGACCGCAGCGTCTGGGCCAACCGGTCACGGTTCCCGACGTCCTCCTGTCACCGCGCGACGACGCGAGCGAAGGCCGACGTGACGGGGGCGGG
Source organism: Kineococcus sp. AC630 (assembly GCF_979255925.1). Lineage (NCBI taxonomy): Bacteria > Bacillati > Actinomycetota > Actinomycetes > Kineosporiales > Kineosporiaceae > Kineococcus > Kineococcus sp. AC630. Next base: position 126,995 of record NZ_CEEDMJ010000016.1, on the reverse strand, counting down.
GTCAGAGTGGTTCGTCGAAGGGCTCAGCTGCCCGTCCGGCTCGACCCGCCTGTTCCGGGGCGCGGTGTTGGGCTCTCACCTGCGCGAGCGCCTCTGCGAGACGCTCACTGACGTCGAGCTGACGTTCCAGGAGCCGGCGCGCGCGTCGCGAGAACTCCTGCGGCACAGGACCCCCGGGACCGTGTTCGACCCGGTCGGCCGCGACGGCACTGGACTGGGCGGGAACGTCGACTTCGGCGTGGGCGGTGCGCAGCAGTTCTTCGGCGGCGGACACGTCCTTGTCCAGGGTCTGCAGGACCTCCGCCCACGCGTACCGCCACCCCGAACGGTGCTCGTTCCCCGTCGCGGGACGAGGTGGTTCTCGGACGGGTCCCACCGCTTCGATCACAGCTCACCGGCCACCGAGGTGCCCGCCAAGACCTCCAGGGCAGCCTGCCGCCACGCCTCCGCCAGGGGCTCGACCGTCTCGACGCGGACGGAGGCCGTGCGGTCGGCGTCGCCGGTGACGTTCGCGGTCACCAACTCCTGCACCATCCAGGTGTAGAGAGCGATCAGCCCCGGTCCGGCCTCCCACTTCGTGGCGTCCAGCCCGACCTGCAGCTCCCGGATGATGTCCTGCGCGTGGAGGAGGTTGACGTGGGCGGTCTCTCGATCGCCGCTGCGCTGGGCGTCCTCGGCACGCTTGAGGTCGAGCACGAGGCGGTCGTAGAGCATGACGAGCAGCGTGGCTGGGCTCGCCGTGGCCAGGCTGTCCGCGAAGTAGCGGTTGGCCTGCACACTCCGGCCGTACATCGAGGTGGTCATCGCGTGGATCCTCCGGTGGGTCTGGCTCGTTGCGGTCCATCGGCGACGGACGCGGAAAGCGGAGACGTGCACGAGCCCCGTGCGCTACGGGATCGTTCCCTGCAACAGGGCCGAGCACAGGTCGCGCAGCTCTTCGACGGCGGCGAAGTCGTACCTGCGACCGGCGGGGTCGACGAGGGAACGAACCCCGCGCAACCGGTCCAGAGCACCCCCGGGGTCGCCCGACTGCGCTTGCGCCTGCGCGGTCAGCCAGTCGCAGTACTGCTCCTCGATCCCGGAAGCGCGGAGCTGGTCGGCGAGCACGCGGGCGAGATCGGCCTCGCCCACGCCCAGCAGCACCCGGGCGAGGAAGTCCGTGGCCTGCTGCCAGACGAGCCCCGAGGGTTCCAGCTCGCGGACCGCCTCGAACGCGTCCACCGCGCGCTGCAGCTCACCCGAGCCGATGCACGCCCGCCCGAGGTCGAGGGCCACGGCTGCGATCGCGCCCCGGTCCGCCGCGCGCTGTTCGAGCAGCTGGTCCAGGGCGCTCTGGGCGAGCTCGGCGTTGCGAACACCCTTGCGGCGGAGTTCGTCAGCGGTGGCGTACCCGTGGTGGACGAGGCGCAGGGCGTCTTCGGGGACGTGTGTGGCACTCCCCGACCGCACGGGCCCAGGAGCTTCTGCGGAGACGTGGGTGATGCGCTCGTGGACCCGCCCCTGCCACGACGCCCCCGCACGGCGGAAGAGTCGGGCCACGGTGAAGGCGTAGGGCAGTTCGGACGTGGAGAGGTTCTCGATCGGCACCAGGAGCCGCTCCTCACCGGTGGTGACCAGCAGTCGGCGCAGCGCGTCCCGATCCGCGTGCACGACCTCGTCCGCGTCGAGGCTGAGGACCCACTCACCCGTGCAGTGACCGAGGGCCTCGTTGCGGGCGGCCGCGAAGTCGTCGCGCCACCGGCCCTCGACGACCTGCACCGGCCAGCCGCGAGCCCGACGGACGGTGTCGTCCTGGGAGCCCGTGTCCAGGACGACGACCTCGTCGACGACCGCGCACACCGCCTCCAGGCAGGCGTCGATCCTCGAAGCCTCGTCGCGCACGATCAGGCAGGCGCTCAGCAGCGTCACCGGAGGGGGCGAGGAGGTCATCACACGGCGGCGTCGAAGAAGACGGGCACGTGCTCAGCGGGGTCCAGCTTGCCGAGGGCCCGGTGGTGAACGCGGGCCTGGACGATTGCCTCCGCGAGCTGCCGGCTCACGTCGAGCTGACGCTGCAGCACCGAGGATGCGTGCTCGACGAGGTCACCCGGCAGCGGGCAGGAGAGCTGCGGCGCCGACCACGAGGGGAGGGTGACCTCGTCGGAGAACTCGGCGCCCCGGTGCAAGGCCTCGAGGAGCTCCTCGGCGGCGTCGACGTCGAGCTCCACCTCCCGCAGCGCGGCCGCCCACTCCTCCGCGGGCGTGTCGACGGCCACCTCCGGGGCCGAGGTCGCGTCGGGAGTTGCCGGGGACGTCACGCGAGCCCGTCCCCGGTGGCCGCGGCGGCGCCGGCCTGCTCGAGCGCCGCCTGCCGCCACGCCTCCGCGAGCGGCTCGACGACCTCCACCCGACAGCTTGCCGTGATGGTGGCGTCCCCCGACAGGTTCGCGGTGATGAGCTGTCGGACGATCCAGGTGTAGAGAGCGCTCAGGCCGGCCGCGCCGTCCCAGACGCTGGTGTCCAGGTTGTTCTGCAGCTCGTGGACGAGGTCCTGGGCGTGCAGGAGGGCGAGGTGCGCTGCCTCGCGCTGGCCCGCCACCTGGGCGGCCTCGGCGCGCTGCAGGTCGAGGACCAGCCGGTCGTAGGCCATGACCACCAGGGTCGACGGACTGACCGTGCCCAGGCTGTCTCCGAGGTAGCGGTTGGCCTGCACGCGCCGGTAGTTGGTCATCGCGGTCATGCGGTCGTCCTCCAGAGGTGGCGGGGGTTGCGCTCTTCCATCGGCAACGGAAGCGCCGGAACGAGCCAGGAGAACCACGAAAGGCCGTCCCGGTGCCTGCGCACCGGAACGGCCTGTCGCTTCAACGTCCTCAGCCTCCCGAGCTCAGCCCGGCGAGCTGCCCGGAGAGCCAGCTCGACTGCGACTGCAGCTTGCCCAGCGTCGTCTCCAGTGCCGCGTAGTACTTCTGGTAGCGGTCCTTCTTCTGGGCGAGACGGACGTCCCAGTCGGAGATGCGGTCGGTGAGGTCCGCGATGGTCGACTTCTGCCCCGTGATGGCGGCGGTGATCGACCCGTCCGAGCTCGATCCGCTCAGCTTCAGATCACCTACGGCACCGACGGTCACCTTGCGCAGGCGCTCGACGAGACCGAGGTCAGTCGAGGAGGAGTCCACGGACTTCGCCGACAGGAGCTTCTGGACGGCAGTCGGGTTCGCCGTGTAGGCGGTCGTGAACTTGGCCTGGTCGAAGGTGAGCCCTCCGTCCTTGGTCGACTGCACACCGAAGGTCGCCGCCGAGGTAGGCGAGGACCCGAGGGCGCTCGTCACCGCCGTGAGGATCTGCGACTTCAACGTCCGGAGGGTGTAGTCCCCTCGCAGGGTTCCCCCACCGGTGACCTTGCCATCGGCCCCTGCGATCCCCGCCCGGGACTGCAGGGTGATGTCGTCGAGGGCGGTGTTGGCCGCGTCGACCAGGGCCTTCACGGAGTTCACGACCGAACCGGTGTCGGCCGCCACCGAGACCGTCGACGTTCCCGTCGCGGCCGCGGTGATCGAGACCCCCGGCATGACGTTGACGAAGGTGTTGGTGGGCGAGGTGATCGCCAGCGAGTTGCTGGTGCCGACGATCGTCAGGGACGCGTCCGCGGCGGCCGAGAGCGTGGTCAGCCCCGCGGCCTCGGTGCCGTTGCCCGCGTAGGCGGTGCCGGCCGCCTGACCCGTGGTGGGGACGAGCTTGAAGTCCCCGCCCTTCGCGCCGGTGGAGGTGGAGGTGATCTGCAGGCGGTAGGAATCCGTGCCGACGCGGAGCGCGACAGCTCTGATCCCGAGGCTCGACGCCTTGTTGATCGCCGCGGCGACGTCGCTCAGGGTTCCTGCGCTGGGACTGATCGTCCCGACGATCTTCCCGTCGCTGACCACGTCCAGTGGGTAGCCCAAGGCGGTTGCCGCAGTCGCGTCGGCCGCGGAGAACGCCGCCGTGCTGACCACCGAGCGGCCACTGGCCAACGCGGTGACGTTCACGGCGAGGGAGCCCGAGGCCGCGGAGCTGTCCGTCGTCGCCGTGATCGCGACGTTGGACGAACTGGCGGTGGTGGCCGTCCAGGTCGCGGCCTTCTGCAGGGCGTCGGCGGCGGACTGCACGGCGGCGAGCTTGGAACTCACCGACTGGAAGGCCGTCACCTTGAGGTTCGACGCGCTGACCGTGGACTTCAGCTTGGTCTGCGCGCTGGCGTCGGCGTTGAGCAGCTGGGAGATGATGGTGGTGGTGTCGAGGCCGCTGACGAGCCCGTCGACGACTGACGATGAGACGGTGGTGGACACGACGGCCCCTCTTCCGTGACTTGTGGGTACTTCCGTGTGGGGAACGACAGGCAGGCGGGGAGCACCAGGAGTCCGGTGCTCCCCGCCTGGTGGAGGTCACAGTGGTCGTGCGGTGACCTCCGAGGTCACTCAGCCACGCAGCAGGGTGAGGATGTTCTGCGAGGAGGAGTTGGCCTGCGCGAGCATGCTCGTGCCGGCCTGCGAGAGGATCTGGCTACGGGTGTACTTCGACATCTCGGCCGCCATGTCGGTGTCGCGGATGGCCGACTCCGACGCGGTGATGTTCTCGATCGAGACGCTGATGTTGTTGATCGCGTGCTCGAAGCGGTTCTGGAGAGCACCGATGCTGGCGCGAGCGCCGGAGACCTGCGCCAGCGCGGCGTCGACGGACGTGATGGCCGACTGAGCCGAGGAGACGCTGGTCAGGACGCTGGAGGCCACACCGAGACCAGCGGCGTCCAGGTCCCCGATGGAGAGGGACAGCTGGTCGTTCGCCGTGTTGTTCGAGCCGACCTGGAACACCGCGCCACCCGCGGTCGCCGTGCTGGACGTAGCCGCGGAGATGCCGAGGACGGTGCCACCGACCGCGGTAGTCGTGAACGCGGAGCCGGTGGTGGCGTTGGTCAGAGCCTTGGAGGAGTCCAGGCTCAGCTTCCAGACACCGTTGCCAGAGTCGGTCACCGTGGCGGTGAGGGACCCGGCGGAGAGACCGGCACCCGTCAGCGCGCTGTCGATCCCGGCCTGCACCGCGGTCTGGTAGGAGCTGGCGGTGGTGTAGGTACCCGCCGCGACCGTGACAGTCGTGGCGGCGAGGGCCGCATAGGAGCCTGCCGCGTTCTGGACGCTGGCGAACGCGACGCTGAACTGGTTGCCGCCCGTGGTGGCGCCGCTGACGACCACACCGCCCGAGGGGACGGTGATGCCACCGGCGAGGTTGGCGGGCTTGACGCCGTACGTGCCGTCGAGCAGCTTCTTGCCACCGAACGCGGTGGTGTCGGAGATGCGGGTCAGCTCGGAGCTCAGCTGCTGGAACTCGGTGTTGGCGGCGGTCTGGGCCGCGGAGTCCTGCGAACCACCGTTGGCGGCCTGGACGGCCAGGTCACGCATGCGCTGGAGGATCGAGGTGGACTCGCTCAGGGCGCCGTCAGCGGTCTGGGCGACGTTGACGCCGTCCTGGGCGTTGCGGGCGGCGACGGTGAGGCCACCGATCTGCGAGCGCAGACCCTCGGAGACGACCAGGCCGGCTGCGTCGTCGGCAGCCTTGTTGATGCGCAGACCCGAGGACAGCTTCTGCAGCGAGGAGTTCATCGCCTTGTCGGTGCGCTGCAGGTTGTTGTACGAGTTGAGCGAAGCGATGTTGTTGTTGACGCGAAGACCCATGATCGATTTCCTCCGTGAGTGGGGTCTGGGGGTGATGTCCGCCGTCCGTGGCCTGACAGTTCATTCATCGGCCTGCGAGCCCAGCACCTGAGCCCTTGGCTGCGTGGCAAACGGGTGATGCTTCTGCGCCTCCCGCACCACGACCACCCGGAGTCCCTCCAGGCACGAACGGTCGTGGTCGACTCGCCGGCCGACGGTGCCGCGACCCGAGCGACACTTCAATGCGTCACTATCTAAGCACTCAGAGTCACATCTGTCGCGGAAACGGTCAGCTCAGACCGAGACGCGCAGCACGTCCACGGTCAACAGGCTCGAGCCGGAGGTTCCGCAGTGCCCAACCGCATCCACCCCACCGCTGTCGTCGGCGAGGGAGTCCACCTCGGGGACGACAACGTCGTCGGCCCCTTCAGCGTCCTGGTCGGGCCGCTGCGCATCGGCAGCGGCACCTGGATCGGTGCGCACGTGTGCCTGGGCATGCCCCCCGAGCACCGGGACCACGGCCGGTCCGTGGTGTGGGAGGGCGAACTCGAGGGGGCCGGGGTCGTGGTCGGTGACGGCGTACTGGTGCGTGAGTTCGCCACCGTCCACCAGGGCATCGAGCGGCCCACGGTCGTCGGGGACGGCACCTACCTGATGTCGCGGACCCACGTCAGCCACGACGTCGAGGTCGCCGCCGGAGTCACGATGGCAGCAGGATCCTCGGTGGCCGGACACTCCGACATCGGTCTGGGCGCGACCCTCGGCTTGGGGGCAGTGGTCCACCAGCACAGGTCGGTGGGGGCCGGGGCCATGGTGGGCATGGGCTGCGCGGTCAACCGCGACGTGACCCCGTTCACGACCGTCCTCGGCAACCCCGGACGCGTCGCCGGGGTCAACGCCGTGGCGCTGCGCCGACTCGGCGCCGGGGACGACCTGGTGGAGCTGTGGCCGAGCGTGGTGCAGGGAACGGCCGAACTTCCCGACAGCGCACCACAGGAGGTGCACGCGCTCTGGTCGGCCTGGCGGGAAGGTCGGGGCCTCACGTCCTGACGCGACACCGCTTCCCTGGTGACGCTCCGCGGTTTCGCGAGCACGTTAAGCTCCGGCCGTGCAGCGTCACCCGCAGACGGCCCCTTCCCCGACGGACGCGGGATCCTCGGCCCTGGCCGAGGCGTCCTGGCAGGACGCCGTCACCGCTCCCGTCCCCCGCCGCGCCGACCTGCTGGACGTCACCTCGTGCCGACCCCGCGCACATCGCCGGATCAGCTTCCACCGCAACGTCCCCGTGGAGCTGGTCGTGCGTGCGTGGCGGCCGTTCGCCACCTACTCCGGCCTCGACCTGGAGGTCGAGCTCGGGCCGTACGACGACTCGCTCTCCTCCGTGGTGGACGGCACGAGCGACGTCGACCTGCACGTGGTCTTCCTCGACCCTGCCCGCTACGGCGATCACCTGAGCCCCGCGGCACTGGCCGACTGGCTCGTCGAGCGGGTCGCGTCCTCCGTCCTGAGCTCCACGGCCCCCGTCCTGGTGCTGAACTGGGCCGAGGAGGGGCCACGTGCCGACGGTTTCAACGAGACCCTGGCCACCAGGACCGCCTCGCTTCCGGGCGTGGAGGTGGGAGACCTCCGCCAGGTGCGCCGGGAGCTCCCCGTCGCCTGGACGGACGACCGGATGACGGCCGCCACCGGCGGAACGGGGTGGGCGGACGCCGCCGTCCTGAGCACCGCCCGGGCCCTGGCCGTGCGGTGGATCCCGGCGCTCGTCCTCCCCCCGGTCAAGGCGGTGGTCGTCGACCTGGACGGAACGCTCTACGACGGGGTCCTGGCGGAAGACGGTCTGGACGGCGTCGTCCTCACTCCGGAGCACGCGCGGTTGCAGGAGGACCTGCGCGGGCTGGGCGAGGCGGGGGTCCTGCTGGCCCTGTGCAGCCGCAACGATCCGGCCGACGTCGCGGCGATGTTCGCCGGACGGACGGACTTCCCGCTGCGCCCGGAGCACTTCTCGCAGCAGCGTGTCTCGTGGGGCAGCAAGGTCGACGCCCTGGAGAGCATCGCCACTGCGCTGCGGATCGCCCCGGACAGCCTCGTCCTGCTGGACGACAACGTCGGGGAACTCGCTCAGGTCGGTGCCGCCCTGCCGGAGGTGCGGACCGTGCACGCCCGCGGTGCGACGTCCTCCCGGCGCGCTCTGGAGCACTGCCCAGGGTTGTTCCGGTTCCGCCGGACCCCCGAGGACGTCCTGCGGACGGCGGACCTCGCCGCTGCTCAGCGGCGCGACGCACTGCGGAACCAGGCCCGTGACCGCCAGGAGTACCAGCGCCACCTCGACCTGCACCTGCACTTCGCCGTGGACGACCCGGCGAGCCTCGACCGCTTGGCCGAGCTGACGCAGAAGACGAACCAGTTCAACACCTCGCTCGAGCGGCGCACCGCCGGCGCCCTCGAGCACGCCCAGCGCGAGGACGGGCTGCGCGTCGTGGCGGTCAGCCTGCGGGACAGGCTGTCCGACAGCGGGACGGTCGCCGTGGTCCTGGCCCGCCAGGAGGAGGACCGACTCGTCATCGAGGGCGTCTGCATCTCGTGCCGGGCTCTGGGACGAGACGTGGAGGACGTCCTCGTGCGGCAGGCCCTGCTCCTGCTGGCCGGCGACGGGACGCGTGAGGTGGAGTTCAGGTTCACCCGGGGGGACCGCAACGAGCCGGCCCTCTCATGGCTGCAGAGCTTCGCCGGGCAGCTCGATGAGGGTCGGAACGGGCGCGCGGTGGTGTCCTGGGACCCCGGGGGAACGCTCAGCCGCGTTCGGTCGGCACCGGTGACGATCGTGGTCGAGGAGGAGGTCGTGTGAACCAGGCGGACGTCACGAGCAGGGTCTGGGAGCTCGCTGGGAAAGTGCTCGGCGTTCCCGTGCCCCCAGAGGGCCTGCGCCGCTCCGCGACGCCGCAGTGGGACTCGCTGAACCACGTGGAACTCGTCTTCCTCGTCGAGGACGCCTTCGGCGTCGTCCTGGACGTCGAGGACGTGGGGAGCCTGGAGGACCTGCAGTCGTTCGTCGAGGCGGTCGAGCGATCGGTGCCGTGACGGACGCTCCTCGGCCCGGTGGACCCGGGGTCGACCTGGGGCTGAGCCGCCGCTCCAACTCCACGCCGTTCCGCGCATGATGACACGCTGTTGCGTCAAGAAACGTAGGGTGACAAAGCGGTGGTCCACGAGGACACCGGCGGCATCCAGTCCCAGGGAGGCGTGGCCGTGCAGCACCCGTTGCGAGTGGCCCTCATCGGCGCCGGGTCCATGGCGTCGAAGCACGCCCGCGTCATCGCGGAGTCGGCGCAGACCACCCTGACGCAGGTGATCGACGTCGACGTCGCCCGCGCCCACGCCCTCGCCTCGGAGTGGGGCGGGACAGTGTCGGACGACCCGATGGACGCCGGGCACGCCGACGCCGTCGTCGTCGCGTCCTCGTCCCACACCCACGCGGGGATCGCCGCGGCGCTGCTCTCCGCCGGGGTGCCGCTCCTCGTGGAGAAGCCATTGGCGACCACCGCGGAGGACCTGCTGGCCCTGCACCGCACGGCTGCAGTGACCGGCACCCCCCTGACCTGCGGATTCGTCGAGCGGTTCAACCCGGCGGTGCAGACCCTGACCGAGGTCGTGGCGGGGGCGGGTGACGTGGTGCACGTCTCCAGCCAGCGCTACTCCCCCCCGAACGCACGGGCGAGCAGCGGCGTCGTCGACGACCTGCTCATCCACGACCTCGACGTCGTGCTGCGCCTCGTCCCGGGCCGGACGGTGGCGGCCCTCGACGCCCGGTGCTGGACCCCGCCGGGAGGGCGCTGGCCGGAGTCCAGCGACGTTCTCGTGCGGTTCTCCGATGGCACCACGGCGAACCTCTCGGCGAGCCGCGTGCACCAGCGCAAGATCCGCACGATGACTGTCGCCACGTCCACCAGCACGTGCGAGGTGGACCTGCTGCGTCGCTGCGTCACGGTCTACCGGGACGTCCTGGAGGACCACGTGACCGACGGCGCGGCCTCCTACCAGGCCCAGACCGTGATGGAGATCCCGTTCGTGCGCAGCTCGGGCGAGCCCCTGGCGCTCCAGCTCGCCCACTTCGTCGAGCTGGTCCGCGATCCCCGTACCGCTGCGCGCGAGCTGGAGGGTCTGCTCCTCCCCCACCTGATCGCCCTGGAGGCGGCGGGCGAACCCGTCGCGGCGCTGCACCGGTACGCGGCGTGAGCGCGGTCGAAGCGGCGCCGGCGCTCGTCCGGTTGAGCCGGCCGGCGGTGACCCCCGAGATCGAGGAGGCCGTGCTCCAGGTCCTGCGCAGCGGTCACCTCGCGTCCGGGCCCCGCGTGGAGGAACTGGAGGAGTTGTGCTGCCGGATGGCCGGCAGCCCGTACGCCGTCGCCGTGGCCAACGGCACCTGCGCCCTCGAGGCCGCGTTCCAGGCCCACGGGATCGGTCCCGGTGACGAGGTGATCACCACACCCCTGACCTTCGCCGCGACCCTCAACAGCATCTGGCACACCGGTGCCGTGGTGCGCTTCGCCGACGTCACCCCGGACTTCACCATCGACGTCGACTCGGTCCGCTCGCTCATCGGCCCTCGCACCGCGGCCGTCGTTCCGGTGCACCTCTACGGGATGCCCGCCGACCTCGACGCGCTGGGGGCGTTGGCCCGCCGGCACGACCTGCTCGTCGTCGAGGACGCAGCCCAGGCCCACGGGGCCACCATCGGCGGCCTGCCTGTCGGGAGCCGCAACACGGCTACGTTCTCGTTCTACGCCACCAAGAACGTCGCCGCCGGCGAGGGGGGCGTCGTCACCTGTCACGACGCGGCGATCGCTCGGGAGATGCGGTTGCTGCGCAACCAGGGCATGGAGCAGCGCTACGCCTACGAACGCATCGGGCGGAACCTGCGCATGACCGACCTGCACGCCGCCGTGGCCGTCCCGCAGCTGCGCGCCCTGGGGGCCACCAACCGGGCCCGCGCCGACGTGGCCCGCAACCTGACCGGCTCCCTCACCGGAGTCGACGGTCTCGTCCTGCCTGCGGAACCGCCGGGCCGGCGTTCCGCCTGGCACCAGTACACCGTCCTGCTGCCCCCGGACGTCGACCGTGGCCAGGTCGTCGACAAGGTGCGGCGCGCGGGGGTGGAGACCGGGGTCTACTACCCCCGGCTGGCCTGGGACCACGACGTCTACCGGGCTTCGGACCGCGTCGTGGCCGACCCCACTCCCCTGGCGGCGGAGGTCGTGCAACGTTGCCTGTCCCTGCCCGTGCACCCGGGGGTCGCAGGGGCCGAAGCCCGGGTGGGTGACGCCCTACGGGTCGCAGTGAACTGAAGGAGGCTTCAGGCCAGCTGCAGCGTCGACGCGAAGCGGGGGGTCAGAGCGGTCAGTTCCCGGAGGAGGTCCTCGCTCTCGTCGTCGCTGACCTGCTCCAGGAGCGACTCCAGGCCGGCCAGGACGTCCTGCTCACCGATCTCGACGAGGCACGCACCGGCCAGGATGCGTGAGCGCAGGTCCACGTCCTCGGCCCGGGTGATCGTCCGCAACGGGCAGAGCCAGCCGAAACCCTCCTCCCGCAGGCGGAGGGACCACACCAGCGCGCGTTCGACCGCGAGCCCCGTCGCCTTGCCGTCCAGCGCCGCCAGCAGCGTGCGGTGGTCGTGCCCAGCGCGCCACAGCGCGTCGAGGAACCGCTCCCCGAGGACGGACGGCTCGTCGAAGACCTGCCCGACGACCAGCTTGACCAGCCGGGGCGGAACGACCGCGGCCAACCGGTCCAATCCCCCCTCGACCTCGTCGGCCAGCAGGACGGCGAACGCGGCGTTGATGTCGGAACGACCTGTCGCGAGGTGCGGGAGCATGATGTCGACCGCCTCGGAGTAGCGCTCCTGAGCAGCCACGCAGTGCACGAGGTCGTCCGTGCACGAGGAGGCGAGGAACCGGTTGCCGTCGTAGTCGACGTCGTCGCGGACCGAGAGCAGCACCTCCTCACCCAGGACCGGGTCACCCAGGACCAGCTCCAAGTGCCCTTCCAAGGCGAGGCAGACGTTCTCGCTCTCCCCCCAGCCCCTCATGAGCGCGATCCAGCGTCGTGCTGTCTTCGCATCGTGAAGCACAGTCGCGCTACGTACCGCGGTGTGGCCGGCGTGGATGCCCAAGCGGGGATCACCCGCCTCGTCCATCACCACGCTGAGGTTCTTGAGAGCCAGGGTGTGCTCACCGGCCAGAGCCGCTGAACGTCCGTAGTTGACCTGCAGGGACCTCAGGTCCCGGACGCCCGCGGTCCGGGCCCGTTCGAGCTCCCCTCCGGAGATGGACAGGTTCCGTTCCGACTTGTTCTTGGCCGAGATCACGGTGGGGGCGTATCCGAAGTGGCGCACGGTCATCGCCCCTGTGCGGGCCGTCGTGATGTCGCCCCAGCGCCCGACGATCTGCTCGTGTAGTGCCCCACGCCAACGGCAATGGGTGCGACGGAAGACCCGTGACGTCCAGCTCGTGTGCTCCACCCCGCCCTCGCCGAAGCTCGCGGAAACGATGGACGCCTGCACGAGTTCGGCCTCGGCCAGGTGCAGCTCCCGCCGCAGGACACGTGGATCGCCCTCGGCCACTTCGTCCGCGGCCATGACGGCGATCCACTCACCGCGGCAGTGCTCGTCGGCGCGGTTGCGCGCGGCCGCGAAGTCGTCGTCCCAGTAGCCCTCGATCACCCGAGCACCGAGGCTACGAGCAATCTCGCACGTTCGGTCGCTACTCCCGGTGTCATATACGACGAGCTCGTCGACGAAGGGAGCCAGCGACCGCAGAGACGCAGCGAGCAGGCGCTCCTCGTCCTTGACGATGTAGCAACCGGTGATGAACGGGGTGTCGGACATGCTCGCCTCTCCTCGGCGCCGGCGGTCAACAGGGCATCAGGAAGACGACCAACTCGACGTAACCCTATAGTCACACCGTGGCTACTGTGCGTCAGATCGACGGTATGACGGTCAAAACGATGGGTCGGGACGCAACCTCACCAACGCGGTCAGCACAGCTCGACGAGCTGGGGTTCTCCGCAAGACAGGGCTTCAACGGCCGCTTGCTGGAGTGGCGGTACCAAGAGTTGAGGGCTCACTTCACGGGACGCACCTGCCTGGAGCTCGGGAGCTCGGACGGCGGCGGAACCGAACAGCTGCTCCGTCACTTCGAACGCGTGGTGGCAGTGGACGGAAGCCCTGTCGCATGCTCTGAGCTGCGCCGCCGCCTCCCCCATCCCGGGCTGGAGGTGGTGTCTTCTCTGTTCGAGCACCTTAGCCTGGGCCAGTCCTTCGACACGGTGGTCGCCTGCCACGTCCTGGAGCACGTAGAGGATCCTCGCCAGCTCTTGGACGTGGCTCGCGGACACCTGGCCCCCGGGGGGCGTCTCGTGGTCGATGTCCCCAACGCGAACTCTCTTCACCGGCAACTGGGAGTCGCCATGGGAGTGCTGGGAGAGGTGACCGCACTCAACGCCGGCGACCTCGCCATCGGCCACCGACGCGTCTACACGCCGGAGGCCTTCCACGACGAGATCCGTTCCGCGGGGTGGCGCATCACGGCTCATGGTGGGGTGTTCCTGAAACTGTTGCCCAACCACCGGATCGAGGAGACGTTCGACGAGGCGCAACTGGCAGGACTCCTGGCGCTGGGGAACCAGCACGCGGCACTCGCCAGCGAGATCTACGTCGTCGCCGAGCCGGTCAAGAACTACGTCCAGGTTCCTTCGCGCCAGGGACTGTGACCGACATCGGGTCCGCAGAGGCCGAAGCTCGGTGCAGCCAACAGTTGCACGCGGCGGCCCTTCAGTGATCCTGAGTGCGTGCCTCGCGGCCCGCTGACGCTGGATGTCGTCGGCTTCCGCGCGATCCCCGCGAGCAGGGTCAGGCGGTGCGGGCCACCGGCGTTGCGTACGACCCGAAGCTGCTCAAAGCCAACCGGGCGCGAAAGTCGCTCTGCGCCCCGACGGCTGCGTAGTAGGACTCCTTGCGCTTGACCGAGGCCCCGGACCCGCCGACCTTGGCCACCATCTCCGGGGAGAGGTGCGTGTTCATCCCATCGCGCAGCAGCACCAGAGCCTCGGCGCGCATCTGCGAGATGCGGGACTCCGACACCTCGAGCTCCTCGGCCAGCTCGGCCATGGGCCGTTCCTGGATGAAGTAGCCCTCGATGACGTGCCTGAGACGCTCGGGCAGGACGGCGATCGCCGAGCGCAGGTAACCGAGGCGCTCGCGGTGCAGCAGCTCCTGCTCCGGGCCGGGGGTGTGGGTCGGGAGGTGGTCGTCGAGCGAGGCACCGTCGGCGGTGAAGCCCTGCATCGACAGGACCATCGAGCGCTGCGCCTCGTCGCGCGTCTCGCCGAGCTCCTTCTCGGAGACGCCGAGGGACGCGGCCAGCTCGGTGGTGGAGGGCGTGCGGCCGAGTTCGGTCGTGAGCCTGTCCTCGGTCTGGCTCAGCTTGCGCTGCCGGCTGCGGACACCGCGCGAGGCCCAGTCGGCTCCGCGCAGGTCGTCGAGGATCGCGCCGCGGATGCGGGTGTTCGCGTAGCGGTTGAACGGGACCCCGGTGGTCGGGTCGTAGGCCTTGGACGCCTGGAACAGCGCCATGAGGCCGGCCGAGGTGAGGTCGTCCCGGCTCACGTGCGACGGCAGACGACCGATGAACTCACTGGTGATGTAGCCGACGAGCGGCAGGTTCTTCTCCACGAGCGCGTGGCGCTCAGCGGCAGAAAGCTCGACCATGGGGAGCTCCCGGGTGGCGAAGGCGGTGTCTGCGGTCACACACCCCTTCTCGGCACACACCCCCCGGGGACTTGAGCGCCGAGCGGGTGACAGCTCCGTCCTCCGCACTGCGCCGAACGGGTCGCCGACGTCACCGCCCGTCGACGCGGGGGCCACCGGGGTGACAACGACCACGTTCGGCGCAACGCTGTTCAGCAGCGGGGTTCGAACGGTCGAAGCTTGGGAAGAGCGTTGCGCTGCACCTCGTGTGGCGTGTGGGGTTCGTGGGGCTGGAGGCACGTCGTGAAACCGCTGTGGCAGGTCGTGCGCGATCTGGAGTTCGCGTACAAGAAGGGTCGGCTCACCCCGTCCTACCTGGACCACTACGCCGACGTGAACGGGGAGCGCGTCGCCGCGCTCTACGCCCTGTGTGCGAAGAACTACCTCGAGGTCGAACACGAGATCGGCCGCAACGACCACATCGCAGGCGAGCGGGAGCACGGGATCGACCAGGCCGCGGTCAACCGCGCCATGGAGGAAGAGGCCCGCGTCCTGAACCAGGAGATGCGCGCGGCGCGCGAGGACGGCCGCCCGTACTACCTGCGGAAGCCGACGAAGAACGCGCAGTTCATCCGCAAGTCGAGCTGATCGTCCCGAGGCGATCCCCCGTTCCGCGCCCCCGACCCTCAGCTCGTGGTGGCAGCCGCCGATGGACGGCTCGAGCACCACTGACGACGGCATCGGGGAAGGAAACGCATGGGACTGGCAGAGGTCTCCGGCATCCTCTGGAAGGAGCGGGAGCTGCTGGAGCTGCTCCTGTTCAAGCTGGAGGAGGAGCAGCTCGTGCTGGCCAGCGGCCGGACGCGCTGGCTGGCGCACGCGACCCGCGAGGTCGAGTTCGTCATGGAGCAGATCCGCTCCACGGAGCTCCTGCGCGCCGTCGAGGTCGACGCCGTCGCCGTCGAGCTGGGCCTCGAGCCCGGCCCGAGCCTCGGGGGCATCGCCGACGTCGCTCCCGAGCCGTGGGGCGAGCTGTTCCGCACCCACCGCGACGCTTTCCTCACGCTGACCGCGGAGATCCAGGACCTGGCCGACGCCAACCGCGACCTCCTCAACGCCGGCTCCCGCGCCTTGCGCGAGACCCTCCTGGGGCTGGACCAGCCCCTCGACACCTACACCGCGCAGGGCAAGAACACGGTCGCGTCGACCGGTGGATCCCGCGCCCACTTCGTCGACGAAGCACTCTGAGAGGACCCCTGACGATGAGCACCTTCTCCGGCATCAACACCGCGCGCCGCGCGCTCTCCGCCGCCCAGCTGGGCATGGAGACGACCGGCCAGAACATCGCGAACGTCAACACCGACGGGTACTCCCGCCAGCGGGTGGACCAGTCCGCGAGCATCCTGAACCAGACCGGTCAGTTCTCGCAGAAGAACATCCCGGGCGACGGCGTCGTCGTCAACGGGATCACCCGCATCAACGACGCCCTCGCCACCGCGACGGCTCGCCAGGACTCGGCATCCGCCAAGGAGCAGGCGACCGCCAGCACGGTGTGGTCGGGCATCGAGAACGCTCTCGGCGACACCGGGGCGACCGGGATGAGCCAGAACCTCGCCGACCTGTCGTCGGCGTGGAACGACCTTGCCGCGAAGAGCGGGACCGACGGTCTGGCCGGTGCGCAGTCGCTGGTCATCACCCGCAGCCAGACGGTCGTGGAGCAACTCGGCGGGATGGACGACCAGCTCCAGGACCAGTACGACCAGCTGGGCCTGCAGGCCGGGAACCAGGTCTCCCAGGCGAACGCGATCGCCCAGAACATCGCGAAGCTCAACACCTCGATCCGCGAGACGGTCGGGACCGGCGCCTCGGCCAACGAGCTGATGGACCAGCGCGACCAGTTCCTCAACCAGTTGTCCGACCTCACCGGTTCCCGCGTCGTGAGTCGCGAGAACGGGACCGTCGACGTCTTCGTCGGCAACGCGACGATCGTCACCGGCGACTTCTCCTACGACCTCACGGTCAACGCCACGGACGGCACCGGCGCGGCCGTCGGCAAGGCCGACATCGGCAACCAGCTGGTCGCCACCATCGGTGGCCAGGTCGCCGGCCCGGTCGCGGGGTCGCTGAAGGCGACCCTCGACGGTGCGAACAAGACCCTGGTCGACCAGAAGGCCAACCTCGACCACTTCGCCGACACCCTGGCGACCAAGGTCAACGCGGCCTACGGCGGTCAGTTCTTCAAGAGCGCGGACACCAGCGCCGTAGCCGGCGCACCCATCCCCGCCTCCCAGCTCGCTGTCGCGGTCAACAGCACCACCTTCCGGGACAGCACGGCCACCACGGGCGCGGGCTCCGCGGACCGCGTCTACGCGAAGGCCGTCTCCACCACCTTCACCAACGTGAAGTCGAACTGGCGCACCAACGTCACGAACCTCGCGGCTTCCACTCAGTCCGCGTCGAACCGT
The DNA here is from genome assembly GCF_979255925.1 of Kineococcus sp. AC630. Lineage (NCBI taxonomy): Bacteria > Bacillati > Actinomycetota > Actinomycetes > Kineosporiales > Kineosporiaceae > Kineococcus > Kineococcus sp. AC630. The sequence continues at coordinate 110,133 of NZ_CEEDMJ010000016.1, read as the reverse complement.
GCCGATCTGGCATCGCAGGTGTCGTTGAAGTCCAGCGCCGTCGCCGACGGTGTCTCGGGCGTCAACCTGGACGAGGAGATGACCAACCTCGTCGCCTACCAGCACGCCTACTCCGCAGCGGCCAAGGTCCTGACCACCATGGACGAGGCGCTCGACGCGCTCCTCAACATGGTCCGCTGACCCCACTGACTGACAGGAGAACCCACCATGATCGGCCGAGTGACTCAGCGCAGCCTCGCGGCGCACGCGCTCACGAACCTGCAGAACACGCAGAACCGCGCGGCGAAGCTGCAGGAGCAGATCAGCAGCGGCTCCTCGCTCTCGAAGGGATCGGACGACTCCGTCCGCGCCGCCGCCGCGCTGCGTCTGAACGACCAGATCGCGGTGAACACCGAGAACGGCCGCAACCTCACCGAGGCCCGCGGCTGGATGACCACGCAGGAGCCCGCGCTCCAGAGCACCACGGACGCCCTCCAGAAGGTCCGCGACCTCACCGTGCAGGCGGCCAACGGCAGCCTGGACGCCAACGGCCGCAGGGCCATCGCCACGCAGATCACCGAGATCAAGAACGGCATCCTCGGAGATGCGAACACCCAGTACCAGGGCCGTGCGGTGTTCGCGGGGACCTCCGCGACCAGCGTCGCGTTCGACCCCACCTCCTACGCCTCGAACGACGACGGTGGCGCGGTCGTCCGCACGATCTCCCCCGGCGTCAACATGACGGTGAACGCGTCCGGGAACGGGGTCTACGGAGCGCAGACCGCCGGTGGCACCACCCTCTTCGCAGAGCTCGACCAGCTTGCGACCGACATCGCCGCCGGCAACGTGACGGGCAGCACGGTGACGACAGCCACGATCGACAGCCGGATCAACCTGGCCACCAACGCGATGGCGATCATCGGCGCGCGGACCAACCAGCTCGACCACGCCGAGGACGTCAACACCGACCAGTTGCAGTACCTCACGTCCCAGCTGGACGACGTCCAGGGCGTGGACCCGGCCAAGGCGTACCTCGAGTTCACCCAGCAGCAGGTCGCCTACCAGGCGGCTCTGCAGGTGACGGCGAAGTCCGTCCAGACCACCCTGCTCGACTTCCTCCGCTGACCCGGACGACTCCACACCGCAGTGCGAGAACGTTTCAACCGCCCCTCGTCCCCCGGAGTTCCTAGAGTGACCCTCATGACCGACGCGCCCGTGCACGCCCCCACGATCGAGTTCGTCTCGCCCATCATGGGTTTCGCCGACCACACCGCCTTCCACCTCGTCCCGCTGGACGAGGAAGGGACGTTGTACTCGCTGCGCGCAGCCGACGGAACGGGCGTCCGGCTCGTCGTCGTCGTCCCCGGGAGGTTCTTCCCGGGGTACGCGCCGGAGATCGACGACGACACGGTCGCGAAGCTCGACCTGCGGGACGCCACGGAAGCCGCGGTCCTGAACGTGGTCAACGTCGGGGACGACCCGTCCAACGCGACGGTCAACCTGCTCGCTCCCATCGTGATCAACCACCGCACGATGCAGGCCGCACAGACCGTCCTCGTGGGGACGGACCTACCGCTGCGGGCGCCTCTCCTGGCCGTCTGACCAGCACGAACGCACGAACGCCCCGCCGGCTCTCCGGCGGGGCGTTCGTGCGTTCTGGAAGCGCCACGGATACCGAGACGGATTGCGACTTCTCCGCTACTGTCGGTAGTGGTCGAGACGCCGCCAGGAGTACTCGCGGTGACCAGGCGACGCCCGGGATCCGAGCCCGGGGACCTGACAGATGAAGGGATCCGTTGTGAGCATCGCTTCCGACACCAAGCCCAAGATCGAGTTCGTGGCACCCCTCATGGGGTTCGACGAGCACACGGCGTTCGAGCTCGAAGCCCTCGGCGACGACGGCATGTTCTACACCATGCAGTCGACGTCCGACCCGAGCCTCAAGCTCGTGCTCGCTGACCCGACCCCGTTCTACCCCGACTACGACGCGATCATCAACGATGAGACCGCCGCCGCGCTGGACCTCCAGGACGAGGCGGACGGTGCCGTCCTCACCATCGTCAACATGGCGATGGGCATGGAGAAGGCGACGATCAACCTGTTCGCCCCAATCGTCGTCAACCCCAAGTCCCACAAGGCGTTGCAGACCCTGCAGTACGGCACGGAGGACGCGGCCATGGACGCGCCCCTCACCCCGCACTCGGCCTGAGCGCCAGCGCACAACGGATCGTCAGCTCCACGGTGTCGATCAAGGACACCGTGGAGCCGACGAGCCGAAACCGGCTGGCCTCGTAGAGTCGTGGCATGAACCTCGAACGACCGATCGCCCCGGAGCCGTACTCCCTGCTCCCCTCCGTCCCGGGCTTCGCCCTGCACTCCTCCGACGTCACGTCGGCCACGCAGCTGGACGAGCAGCACGCGAGCGGCAACGTCTCGCCGCAGCTGGACTGGGACGGTTTCCCGGACGGCACCAAGAGCTTCCTGGTCAACTGCTTCGACCCGGATGCCCCGACCCCGGCCGGCTTCTGGCACTGGACGATCGTCGACGTGCCACTCTCCGTGACGAGCCTGCCCACCGGTGCCGGCTCGCAGCCCGCCCCGCAGGGCGCGACCGTGCTCAAGAACGACATGGGCACCGCCGACTTCACCGGCGCCGCTCCCCCGCCCGGTGACCACCCGCACCGCTACGTCTTCGCCGTGCACGCCCTCGACGTCGAGAGCCTCGGCCTCCCGCAGGGCGCGACGCCGACCGTCGCGGCCTTCATGTCCCTCGGTCACGTCCTGGCCCGCGCGACGCTCAGCCCCGTCTACTCCCGGTGAGCGTCCCGGCGGAGGCTCAGCGCGTCGCCGGGGACCTCGAACTCGCTCCGGCCGCCGAGAACGCGCACCTCGTCGCGGAGACCGTCCGGACGGCCCTCCCCGAGGGTTCCTGGGCGCTCAGCATCGACCCCGACCTCGCCGACACCCAGGCCCTGGTCGACGCGGCGCACGTCCCCCTGGACGGGTCCGCGAACTGCGTCGTCGTCTCCGGCAAGCGGGACGGGGCGGAGCGGGTCGCGGCGTGCGTCGTCCTCGCGTCCACCCGCGCCGACGTGAACGGCGCGGTCAAGCGGCTCCTCGACGTCCGCAAGGCGTCGTTCCTGTCCATGGACCGAGCCGTCGAGGAGTCGGGCATGGAGTACGGCGGCATCACGCCGCTCGGCCTGCCCGAGGGCTGGCGCGTCCTCGTCGACTCCGCCGTCGCCGCCAGCGACTGGGTCCTCATCGGTTCCGGGGTGCGGACGTCGAAGCTCGTCGTCCGCGGCGCTGACCTCGCCGCACTGCCGAACGCCGAGGTCCTCGACATCGCCCTGCCCGCCCGGTGATCGTGCGGGGGCCGAGGTCGGCTACGGACGTCTGGGAGGACTACGCCCGAATCGAACGTTGGCCGATCTGGTCCCCGCAGATCACCTCGGTGACCGCGTCGGCGGACCGCATCGCGACCGGGGTCACCGGCACCGTCCGCTCGGGTCCGCTGAGGATCCCCTTCACCGTCCTCGACGTCGACGAGGACGCCCGCACGTGGACGTGGCGCGCGGCGGGCATGACCCTCGACCACGGAGTCCTCGATCTCCCGGGCGGGTGCGGCACGACCCTGCGAGCCCCCGCCCTCTACCGGCCGGTCGCGTGGCCGGCGCTGTGGCGGCTAACTCACCGACAACAACCGGGACACCGTCTCCACGGGTGACCGCCGACCCTCCAGCACCGCCACCACGTCCCGCACGAACGGCAGGTCCAGGTCGCGCCGCAGCAGCGCGGGCGCCGTGGCCACCCCCTCGGCGGTCCCACCGGCCCGCCCCACCGCCTCCGCCAGCGGCAGACCCTGCCCCAGCGCGACCCCCACCCGGTGGTTGCGGGACAACGTGGACGTGCTGGTCGCCACCAGGTCCCCGGCCCCGGCCAGCCCCAGGAACGTCTCCAACCGTCCGCCCAGGCGACTCCCCAGCGACGCGGTCTCGGTCAGCCCCAACGTCGTCACCGCGGCCCGGGCGTTCGCGCCCAGCCCGGCGCCCTCGACCATCCCGACGGCCAGCGCGACGACGTTCTTGAACGCGCCCGCCACGTCGACGCCGATGACGTCGGTCAGCGGGTGGGCGTGGAAGGCGGGTGTGCTGCACCAGCCCGCGACCTGCGCGGCGACGGCCGGATCGCCACAAGCCACGACCGTCGCGGCGGGCTGCCCCCGGGCGATCTCGAGGGCCAGGTTCGGTCCGGACAACGCCAGGACGTGCACCGGGTCCAGGACGTCGGCGACGACCTCGGAACCGAACAACCCGGTCGCCGTCTCGACGCCCTTGGCGAGGTTCACGACGGGGACCCGGGGCAACTCCGGGGCCCACTCGAGGAGGCGGGACCTCAACTGCTGCAACGGAACCGCCAGCACCACCAAGGACGCCCCGGCGACGACCTCAGGGATCGAGGAACTTGCACGGATCCGGGAGGACAACGCGATCCCCGGCAGGTACTCCTCGTTGGCCCCCGACCCGCGGATCCGCTCGGCGAGCTCCGGCCGCCGACACCACAACCCCACGCTGGCGGCGTTGGTCGCGAGGATCCCGGCGACGGTCGTCCCCCACGCTCCGGACCCGAGGACGGCGACATGCACCCGCGTCACGCTACGCCCGCCGCGTCTCCCACAACGCCACCGCGCTCGCGGCGGCCACGTTGAGGCTGTCCACCCGCGGGTCCATCGGGATCCGGACCACCACGTCGGCCCCGGAGACCGCCCGCCGGGTCAGCCCGTCGCCCTCCGTCCCCAGCAGCAACGCCAACCGGTCCGGCGCGGCGAAGGAGCCGAGGTCGACGGAATCGTCCGAGAGCGCCAGTGCTGCGACGGTGAACCCCGCCTCGCGCAGCAGCGCGAGGTCCCCCGGCCAGGAGCCGGCCCGGGCCCACGGCAGGTGCAGGACGGTGCCCATCGACACCCGCACGCTGCGCCGGTACAGCGGGTCCGCGCAGCGCGGGCTGACGACCACCCCGTCGACGCCGAACGCGGCCACGGACCGGAAGATCGCGCCGATGTTGGTGTGGTCGACGATGTCCTCGAGCACCACGAGCCGCGACGGTCCGGGCGGCAGGGACGCCAGCAACGAGGCCACCGACCGGATCGGGGGCCGTTGCAGGGACGCGATGGCCCCGCGGTGCAGGTCCACCCCGGTCAGCTCGGCGAACGCCTCGACGGGGGCCACGAACACCGTCGCGTCCTCGGGCAGCACGTTCACGAGGTCGGAGTAGCGGGCCTGCGAGAGCAGGAACGAGCGCGGCACGTGCCCCGCGGCCAGCGCCCGGCGGATCACCTCGACGCCCTCGGCCAGGAACAACCCCTCGGCCGGTTCGCGCCGCGCGCGCAGCTGCACGTCCTTGAGGTGGGTGTAGTCACGCAGAAAACCCGCGTGCTGCGGATCGGTGAGGTCTTCCAACACGATCCGCGGCACGCGGGCAAACTACCGGACGCGGTGCTCAGAGGCGGAAACGGCCCACCAGCGCGCGGAGCTGCTCGGACACACCCGACACCTCGTCGGCGGCGGTGCGGGTCGCGACGACCGTGCGGTCCGTGGCGTCCGTCGCCGCCGACACCCCGTCGATGCCGGAGGTGATGCGCTCCGCGCCGTGGGCGGCGTCACCGATGGAACGAGACATCTCCGACGTCGTCGCGGTCTGCTCCTCCACCGCGGAGGCGATGGTCGTCTGCAGGTCGTTGATGCGCGCGATGACCTCGCTGATCGAGGAGATCGCGGTCACCGCACCGGTCGTGTCGGACTGGATCGTCGCGACCCGCTTGGAGATGTCCTCCGTCGCGCGGGCCGTCTGCTGGGCGAGTTCCTTGACCTCACCGGCGACGACGGCGAACCCCTTGCCCATCTCCCCCGCCCGGGCTGCCTCGATCGTCGCGTTGAGCGCCAGCAGGTTCGTCTGCTCGGCGATCGCGGTGATGACCTTCACGACGTTGCCGATCTCCGCGGAACTCTCCCCGAGACGGGCGACGGTCGCAGTGGTGTCCTCGGCGACCTGGACCGCGTGCGCCGCAACGCCGGTGGCCTCCGCGGCGGAGGCGGAGATCTCGCGGATCGCCGCACCCATCTGCTCGGAACCAGCCGAGACGGCCTGCAGGTTCGTCGACACCGAGGAGATGTCACCCGAGACCGAGCGCACCTCGGACCCCGCGCGGTCGGAGGCCACGGCGGACTCCGACGACGCCTGGGCCAGGGCCCGCGAGGAACGTCCCAGGCTCTCGGCGCCGGCGGCGACGGAGGAGAACTCCTGACGCAGCCGGGCGATGGCGTGGTCGAGGGCGGCGGCCATGCGACCGAGCTCGTCGCCCCGCTCGATGCCGGAGGAGACGGTCAGGTCGCCCTGGTCGAGGGCCTCGGCGACCGCGGCGATGCGGTTGGCGTCGCCGCGCACCCGGCGCACGACACGGGCGGTGACGGCTGCACAGATCGCGAAACCGCCCAGCAGCACGGACAACGTGGCCCAGAGGGTGGTGCGCGCTTGATCCTGGCTCTTCGTGACCGCGGCGTCGACGGCCGTGGTGGCGTGCTCGTTCAGCGTGGCGACGTCGGTCTTGAAGACGGCCTGCGCCGCCTGGTACGCCTGGATCGCCGTGGTGCGGGTCGCGTCGTCGGTGGCGGCGAGGACCGACGAGCCCTGCTCGGTCATCGTGGCGAGCTGCGTCGCCAGGTCGGCGGCGAGCGCAGCGTCGGCCCCCGAGGTCAGACCCTGCAGCTTCGTGACCGCGTCGGCGCGGTCGGCGGTGGTCTGGGTCAGCTGCGGGGCCAGGGACTCGGAACCGGGGACGTACTGGACGACGAGACTCAGCCCGCCGGCCTGCTCGTTGAGCAGTTCGACGGCGTGCACGGTGTTCAGCCTGACCAACGCGCCGTCGTGCAGCCGCTGCAGCTGGTCCGCTTGGCTCTGCGAGGTCACCACACCGGTCACCCCGAGGGCCAGGGCTACGACGCCCATGCACCCTGCCGCCCCGACGATGCCAGAGGTCAGGGAACCACCCTTGCGCGGGGAACCCGCCATCACAACCGCCCACCTTCACCTGGCGCCCACCTGACGCCTCCACTTGGTCCATCGGCGGTTCGGACGTACGGGTGAAGCGTTTCGGCTCAGCCCGCGACGGGCGTCGGGACGACGCCGTCGGCGCTGGTCTCCAGCTCGCGCCGCGGCGACGGCGGCAGGTCGATGACGGCCCGCACCTCGGGGTTCGGACGACCCAGCAGGAAGCCCTGTGCGGCGTCGCACCCCAGCCGGCGCAACGCTTCCAGCTGTTCGTGCGATTCCACACCTTCGGCGACGACACCGACGCCCATGTTCTTGGCCATGCCGATGATGCCGGCGACGACGGCCTCGTCCTGGCGGTGCCGGCCGAGGCCGGCGATGAAGTGCCGGTCGACCTTCACGTGGTCGATGGGCATCGACTGCAGGTGCTTCAACGAGGACACCCCGGCGCCGAAGTCGTCGACGGCGATGCGGACCCCCATCATCCGCAGCGCGTGCAGGGTCGAGAAACCCGCGTTCGCGTCGGCGACGAGGAGGTCCTCGCTCACCTCGACGAGCAGTGCGTTGCCCGCCGGACCGGTCGGCTGGTTCGCGGCCACGGCGTCGAGGAGTTCCGCGTTCGCCAGCTGCCGGCGGGACACGTTCACCGCGATCGTCAGCCGGCAGTCCTCGATCGTGGAGTACCACTCTTCGAGGGTCCGCCACGCCTCGGCGATGACCCACTTCCCGATCTCGATGATCAGCCCGCTGCGTTCCGCCATGGGGACGAAGTCGATGGGCTGCAACAGACCTCGACGCGGGTGCTGCCAGCGCAGCAACGCCTCGACCCCCTGCACGTGACCGTCGCGCAGGTCGATGATCGGCTGGTAGTGCAGCCGCAGCTGTCCCTGCTCGACGGCGAGGGCGAGGTCGTCCTCGGTCTGCATGGCGTCGACGGCCTGGGCCTGCATGCGTTCGTCGAAGAGTTCTGACCGCGCCTTGCCGCCCTCCTTCGCTCGGTACAGCGCCGCGTCGGCGCGGCGCAGCAGTTTCGACGCGTCGGCCTCGTCGCGGGCCAGGGCGATCCCGACGCTGGGCGTGATGTTGAGCTTGTGGCCCTCGCCGAAGTCGATCGGGCGGTCGGAGATGGAACTGACGACGCGGTCGGCGATGCGGCTCGCGTTGAGCTCGTCGGTCAGGTCCTCGCAGAGGACGGCGAACTCGTCCCCCCCGAACCGGGCGACGGTGTCCTCGGGACGGACGGCGGTCCGCAAGCGCTGCGACACCTCGACGAGGACGATGTCCCCGACGGCGTGGCCGTGGGTGTCGTTGACCGTCTTGAAGCCGTCGAGGTCGAGGTAGAGGACGGCGCAGGCCTTGGAACCACGACGGGCCAGCGCGTGCTGCAGCCGGTCGGTGAACAACTGCCGGTTGCCGAGGTCGGTCAGTGGGTCGTGCAGGGCCTGCCGCATGGCGGCGTCGAGCTCCACCTGCCGGCTGCGTCCCTCGGTGTCGAGGCGGTTGGCGGTCTGCAGGGAGAGCACGAGCAGCAGGGCCGCGGCCACGATCCCGCCGGCGAGCGCCGTGAGGAGTCCGGAGAGGGTCGGTAGTCCGTCGACGGCGACCTGCACGAGGGCGACGACGCCCACGACGACGAGGGGCGAGACGACGGCCCACGGGACGACGCGGGTACGTACGTCGTCTCCTGCCAGGTGCCGGGCCGACCAGGGCCAACGGCTCATCCTGCGTTCCTCCCCTTGTCCGGGCTTGAGGCACTTAACTGCACATCGTCATCGGTTGAACACGTTCTGTCTACTTCACCCGGTTGGCCGCGTCCTGTCGAGCCAGCCCGATCGGCCCTGCAGTCACCCGTACGGGCGCACGCCAGGTGCGACTCAGGAGGGCAGGGGGGCGTAGCGCTGCTCGGGTCGGCCCGTCGCGCCGTAGCGCAGCCGCAGCGCGAGCCGGCCCTCGCCGTCGAGGGCGGCGAGGTGGCGCTGGGCGGTGGCGCGGGAGATGCCGGTGGCGGCGGCGACCTCGGCGGCCGAGAGGGGTTCCGCGGCCTCGGCCAGGGCCCGCAGCACGAGGTCGCGGGTCGCGCCCGCGGCGACGCTGGCGTTCTTGGCCGCGCCGGCCTCGGCGTGCAGGGCGCGCAGGGCGGCGTCGGCGAGGTCCTGGTCCAGCGGCTGGGCGTGCTCGACGGCCGTGGCGAGCACCCGCCGGTAGCGGGCGTAGGAGCGCAACCGGCCGTGCAGCAGCGCCTCGCCGAAGGGTTTCACCAGGTAGCCGAGCGCCCCGGAGCGCAGGGCCCGGCGGAACGTCTCGGCCTCCCCCGCAGCGGTGAGGACGAAGGCGTCGCAGTCGGGGGCGAGGTCGGGCAGCAGGTCGAGGCCGGATCCGTCGGGGAGGTAGACGTCGACGAGGGCGAGGTCGACGGGGGTCCCGGCGGCACGGTGGTGCTCCAGCAGGACGCGGGCCTGGGCCAGCGAGCCCGCGGTCCCGGCGACGTGGAACCCGGCGACGGCCTCGACGTAGCCGGCGTGCAGGGAGGCGACGCGGAAGTCGTCGTCGACGACGAGGACGCCGGGCATCAGCGGATCTCCTCGCTCGTCCGGGTGCGCGGGGCGAGGGTCAGGGCCCCGGGGAGGCGGACGACGAACACCGCTCCCCCCATCGCCGGGGCCGGGTCCGCCGGGGCGAGCCAGGCGTCCCCACCGCGGGTCCGGGCGACCTGGCGGACCAGCCCCAGCCCGATCCCCTGCCCCCCGTCCCCGGTCGTGACCCCGGTCTCGAACACGCTGTCCCGCAGCACTTCCGGAACTCCCGGACCGGAGTCGGAGACGGCGAGCACGAGGTCGGTCCCGTCCTGGACGAGGTCGACTTCCACCCGGGCCTGCGGGCTGCCGGCGGCGGCGCGGACGGCGTTGTCGACGAGGTTGCCGAGCACGGTCGTGACGTCGACGGGGTCGGCGACCCGGCCGGCGACCGCGACGTCGCCGAGGGCGAGGACGACCTGCCGTTCGCGGGCGTGCGCGGCCTTGGCCGCGAGGAACGCCTGCAGGTAGGGGTCGACGACGGTGTCGAGGCCTTCGACCCGTGAGCCGAGGGGCCCGGTCGCGAGCAGGGTCCGGACGTAGCCGGCGGCCTCCTCGGTGCGGCCGGTCTCGAGGAGGCCGGAGACCAGGTGCAGCCGGTTGGCGAACTCGTGGCGCTGGGCGCGCAGGACCTCCCCGACGGCGCGCACGGCGTCGAGCTGGCGGGTGAGCAGTTCGACGTCGGTGCGGTCGGCGACGGTGACGACGTGGCCGAGGAACCGGCCTTCCCGTTCGACGCGGCGGGCCGAGAGCAGCAGGGCCCGCTCGCCCACGACGGCGAGGCGCGGCAGCTGGGCGGGTGCGTCGAGGGTGGCGCGGACGGGCGCGGGGAGTTCGGCGACGTCGCGGCCGGCGGGCAGCCCGCACCCCAGCAGCCGGGCGGCCTCGTCGTTGGCGAGGACGACGCGACCGGCGGGGTCGACGGAGACGACCCCTTCCGCGATGCCGTGCAGGACGGCGTCGTGACCCTGGAGCAGTCCGCCGATCTCCTCCGGTTGCAGTCCGAGGGTCAGCCGGCGCAGCCGCCGGGCGAGGAACCCGGCGCCGAGCAGGCCGACGACGAGCGCGCCCGCGGCGACGGCGAGGGCGGGCAGGACCGCGTCGCGGGCCCGGTCGGCGACGGCCGCGGCCCCCACGCCCACGCTCACCTCCCCGACGACGCGGTCGGAGTCGAGCGCGAAGACGGGCACCTTGGCCCGGGCGGAGGACCCGAGCGTTCCGACCTCGTCGGTGACGACCTCGTTGCCCGCCAGCGCCTGGGTGGGGTCCGTGCTGACCCGCGCCCCGAGCAGACCGGGGTCGGGGTGGGCGAGGCGCAGCCCGCGGTCGTCGGTGACGACGACGAACAACGCCCCGGTGCGCCGCCGCACGTCCTCGGCCTCGCGCTGCACGGTGCCCGCGGCGAGGTCGGCGGCGGTGGCCGGCGGGGCGTCGCTGGCGGCGGTCACGGCGGCGCGGACGGCGTCGTCCTCGGCCAGCGTCCGGGCGACGTCGAGGCTGCGGGAGCGGGACTCCTCCACCGCCTGCTGGCGCAGCAGGAGGAGGGACCCGCCGCAGCCGATGGCGAGGACGACCGCGACGAGGAGGAGCAGGACGGCCAGGACCTGGCGGCTGAACGGCCATCGTCGGGGGTCCACACCGCAGACCGTATCCCCGGCCCGGGTCGAGCACAACGAGCACAACACGCGCAAGACGCACCCCGTGAGCGCAAGGCGCGCAACCCGTCCCGGGCGGTGGGCTCCCCCTAGCGTGGCCCGGGTCACACCAACCCCTGAAGACGGAGCAACGATGCTTGTCGCCCTCGGTTTCGGCATGGTCGCCGTGTTCATGGCGCTCATCCTCACCAAACGACTGACCCCGGTCGTCGCCCTGATCCTCGTCCCGCTGTTCTTCGCGGTCCTCGCGGGCAGCGGGGTCGGCGTCGGCGACGCGGTGATGGACCAGCTCAAGGAGTTCGCCCCCACGGCGGCCCTGCTGTTCTTCGCGATCGTCTACTTCGGCCTGATGATCGACGTCGGGTTGTTCGACCCGCTGATCCGGCTGATCCTGCGGATCTGCGGGAACTCCCCGGTGCGCGTCGTCATCGGTTCCGCCGTCCTCGCGGCGCTCGTGTCGCTCGACGGCGACGGGTCGACGACGTTCATCATCACCGTCTCGGCGATGCTGCCGCTCTACCTGCGCCTGAAGCTCTCCCCCGTCGTCCTGACCGTCGTGGCGAACCTGTCGGCCGGCGTCATGAACATCGTCCCCTGGGGCGGACCGACCGTCCGTGCCGCGACGGCGCTGGGGGTCTCGCCCTCGGAACTGTTCAACCCGATGGTCCCCAGCATGCTCGCGGGGATGGTCGCGGTGATCCTCATGGCCTGGGCCCTCGGCGTCGGCGAGAAGCGTCGCCTCGCCAAGGCGGGCCTCGAGCTGACCCTCGAGGAGACCGAGACGGTGGAGTCCCGGGAACTGGCGATGGCCGGGGGTGATCGCCGTCCCCGCACCGGTGGTGGCGGTTCGGCCGGTGGGTCCGCGGACGACGACGGGATGACCAGCGGGGCGCTGGACCCGAACCGTCCCACCCTGCGGCCCAGGCTCATCTGGTTCAACGCCGTCCTCACCGTCGCGCTGCTGGTCCTGCTGGGCATGGACGTCCTGCCGTTGCCGTTCCTGTTCATGGTGGCGGCCGCGCTGGCCCTGCTGGTGAACTTCCCCAACCCCGCCCAGCAGGTCGAGCGCGTCAAGGAACACTCCTCGAGCATCGTCTCGGTCGTCTCGATGGTCTTCGCCGCGGCGGTCCTGACGGCGGTGCTGTCGGAGTCGAAGATGGACACCGCGATGGCCACCTGGCTCGTCGACGTGGTGCCCGACGCGTGGGGTTCGCACCTGGCGGCGATCACCGCGGTGCTGAGCATGCCGCTGACGTTCTTCCTGTCCAACGACGGGTTCTACTTCGGGGTGCTCCCGATCCTGTCCCAGGCCGCGGCCGAGTTCGGCATCAGCCCCGTGGAGATGGCCCGGGCCTCCATCGTCGGCCAGCCCGTGCACTTCACCTCCCCGCTCGTCCCGGCGATGCTGCTGCTGATCTCCCTCGCCAAGGTCGACCTCGCCGACCACCACAAGAAGGTGATCTGGCGGGCCGTCGTCCTGTCCCTCGTCATGCTCGCCACGGCCGTCGCCTTCGGCGTCGTCCCGCTCGGCTGAAACCAGGAGAAACCCGTGGACCCCGTGGAGAACGAGATCGTGAAGAACGTCGTCGTCGCCGTCACCGACCGCCCGGAAGGGGCCGCCGCCCTGGCCTGGGCCCTGGAACGCGCCCGCGCCCTCGGCCTGGAACTGGAGGCGGTGCCGATCACCTCCGACGCGCCCTCCACCCCCGTGCACGCCTCGCAGGCGTTGCGCCGCAGCGTCGAGGTCGACGCGGCCGCGGCCGGGGTGTCCGCGCGCCTGCACGACCCGGACCCCGACGTCGCCGACCAGTTGATCGCCCTCAGCGCCGCCGGCGCCGACGTCGTCGTGCTCCCGGTGCGCCGCCGTTCGGCCACCATGAAGTTCCTGCTCGGCAGCATCGCGCAGCGGGTCATCGGCGAGGCGTCCTGCCCGGTGGTGACGATCAAGTCCTGAGCTCGAGCCGGGTGGGCCAGGTGGGTCGTGCGGTCCGCACCGGCCAGCCCGCCCGGCCCGGGGTCAGCTGCCCCAGGACCCGGGGGCCGCTCGCGCCGGTGCACGTGGGCACGTTCCCCGGCAGGCCGTGCAGGGCGGCCCAGCCGAGCAGGGCGAAGGCCACGGCCTCCTTGTCGTCGGGCGGGCAGCCCAGCGCGTCGGAGGTCACGAGTTCCACATCGCCGAGTTCCACGCCGAGTTCGACGGCGAGCCGGCGCATCAGCTCGGGGTTGCGCACCCCGCCACCACTGGCGACGACGACGTCCACCCCGCGGAGGGCGTCCGCCACGGTCCGGGCCGTCAGCGTGGTGAGCGTCGCGACGAGGTCGGCGGTGTCGAGCGGCCGCCGGCGGAACCCCTCGACGTAGCCGGGGTGGAACAGTTCCTTGCCCGTCGTCTTGGGCGGTTCCCGCCGGTAGTAGGGCTCGGCGAGGAGTTCCGCGAGCAGGTCCGAGTCGACGGTGCCCGCCGCGGCCAGCGCCCCGTCGCGGTCCATCCCGCCCGCCGCGGCGTCGAGGAGAGCGTTGGCGGGACCGGTGTCCCACGCCCGGGTCGGTGCACCGGGCGCGCAGACGGTGACGTTCGCGATGCCGCCGAGGTTCAGCGCGGCCGCCGTCCGTCCCTGCGCGACGAACGGTGCGAGCAGCAACTGGTCCAGCAACGGCACCAGCGGCGCCCCCTGCCCACCCGCCGCGACGTCGGCGGTCCGCAGGTCGGAGACCACGGGAGCCCCGGTCGCCTCGGCGATCCACGACGGTTGCCCGAGCTGCAGCGTCCCCAGCACGGAACCGTCCTGCACCCAGTGGAACACCGTCTGCCCGTGGCTGCAGACGACGTCGAACTCCTCTGCGACCCCGGCCGCGGCGGCGGCGAACTCCTGACCGATCCGCACGTCGAGGGCACAGACCTCCGCCATCCCGGTCCGTCCCGGCGGCAGGGCCGACACGAGGTCGGCGCGCAGCGCGGCGGAGTACGGCACGCTGCGGCGCTCCCCCAGCCGGGCGTGCAGCACGTCCCCGGTGAGCGTGAACTCGACGACGGCGAGGTCGATCCCGTCGTGGGAGGTCCCGGACATCATCCCCAGGACGCGCACTACGGGTTCCCCTCCAGCCGCCGCCGGTCGTCGGTGCCCCGGACCGTCCGCCCCGCCGCGTCGAGGGACTCGAGCACCGGCACCGCCACCCGACGCGAGGTGCCCAGCGCCCGCCGGGCGTCGCTCATCGAGAACGGTTGCGGCAACGCCCGCAGCGCCCCGACGGCCCGGTCCCGGAACCCCGGGGCCAACACGATCCCCTCGGCGACCCGTTCCAGGCGCCCCGCCCGGACGGCCGCGGCGAGTTCCGAACGACCCAACCGGAGTTCCCGCAGCCGCTCGACGTCGGGGGCCGCGAAGGGTTCCCGCGCCAGGTCGGCGAGGACGAGCTGGACCGAGCGTTCCACCGCGGGGGGCAGGTCCGAGGTCCGCTCCACCACGCGTCCGTCGTGGACCCGCAACGGCGTCGACACGAGCGCCTCGACGAGTTCCAGGGCGGGGAGCCCCAGCAGCCGCCGGGCCTGCTCCAGCGTCGGACCGGGCTGCAGGGGGTTGGCCGTCGCGACCTCGGTCACGACGGTGCGCAACCGGCGCCCGAGGTCCGTCCAGTACCCCGCGTCGACGTACCAGTCCCCGGTCACCGGCGCACCGGTCGGCGCGACCCCCATGGACCGCAGGTGCTCACCCCGCACCACCCGCCGCCGGCGCAGTTCCCCGGCCGCGTCCGGTCCCCGGACCCCGGCGAGGTCGGCGGCGCGCGCGGCGGCCGCCCCCCGACGGTTCAGCGGCGGCGGGTCGACGTCCAGGACCGTCCCCGCCCCGACGACGGTGTGCCGGGCCGGGTCACGCAGCAGCAACCGGTCGCCGACCCGCAGCGGCAACGCCGTCCGCAGCTGCAACCGCACCAGCACGTTCTCGCCGCCCCCGCTGTCATCGACGCCCAGCGGCCGGGTCCGCACCGCGACGGCCGCGGACCCCACGTGCGCGACCACCTGCGCGGGCAGGTCGGTGGGCGGCTCGGTGCCCGGCAGCCGGACGTCGACGACGTCGGTGAGGCGGTGCGTCCCCGGGGTCAGCAGGGCGTCGCCGCGACCCACGTCGTGGCGGTCCACCCCCCGCAGGTTCAGCGCCACCCGCGCGAGCGCGCCGACCCGCTCGACGTCGCGGTCCATGGACTGCACCCCGCGGACGTGCACCCTGCGCTCACCGAGCTGGAGCTCGTCGCCCACCGCGATCCGACCGGCCGACAACGTCCCGGTCACCACCGTTCCCGCCCCGGTGATGGAGAAGCTGCGGTCCACCCAGAACCGCACGGGCGCCGCGAGGTCCGGCGCCGGCACCCGCGACAGCACGTCGGCGAGGACCCGGCGCACGTCGTCCAACCCGGTCCCCGTCACCACGCTGCACGCGACGGAGGGGACCTCCCCCAGGCTGGAGGCGCGCAGTTCGGCCAGGGCCCGGGCCCGCGCGGGTCCCGGGTCGGCGAGGTCGGCGCGGGTGACCACGAGCATCCCGTGCCGGACGCCCAGCGCGTCGAGCGCCGCGAGGTGCTCGGCCGACTGCGGCATCCACCCGCCGTCGGCGGCGACGACGAACACCACGACCGGGACGGGACCGACCCCGGCGAGCATGGTGGGGACGAACTTCTCGTGCCCGGGGACGTCGACGAACGCCACGGCCCCCGCCCCGGGCAGGTCGCTCCAGGCGAAACCCAGGTCGATGGTCAGGCCGCGGCGCTTCTCCTCCGCGTAACGGTCCGGGTCCCGTCCGGTCAGCGCCCGGACGAGGCTGGACTTCCCGTGGTCGACGTGCCCCGCGGTCGCGACGACGTGCATCCCGTCCGACATCACGTCAGCGCCAGGACAGCGGCCACCACGGCGTCGTCGGACTCCGGCGGGACGCACCGCAGGTCCAGCAACGTCCGCCCACCCTCGACGCGCCCGACGACCGCGGGTTCCCCGAGCCGCAGGGGTTCCACGAGCTGCGGGGGCAGCGACACCACCCACGACGGCAGTTCCACCCCCGGGGCGCCACCGCCGCCGACGACGGCGACCGAGGGTTCGGGACGGGCATCGATCCCCTTGCCGGACAGCGTCTCCGCCACGGCGGTGCAGCGTCGTCGCAGGTCGTCGACGTCGGCGTGCACGGCCCCCACGGTCGGGTTCCCGACCGAGCGCAGCGTCGCCTCGAGGGCCGCGAGGGTGAGTTTGTCGACCCGGAGCGCGCGGGCCAGCGGGTGTCGTCGCAACCGCTCCACGAGCTCGGCGTCGCCCAGCAGCAGACCCGCCTGCGGTCCCCCGAGGAGCTTGTCCCCGGAGGCCGTGACCAGGTCGGCGCCGGCGGCGAGGACGGACTGCGCGTCCGGTTCGCGGGGCAGCAGCGGGTCCGGGGTGAGCAACCCCGACCCGATGTCCACGACCACGGGAACTCCCAGCCCGGCGAGCTCGGCCGCCTCGACGCCCGCGGTGAACCCGGTGACGACGAAGTTCGACGGGTGGACCTTGAGGACGAACCCCGTCCGTTCCCCGACGGCTGCCCGGTAGTCGGCGAGCGAGGTGCGGTTCGTCGTACCGACCTCCCGCAACCGGGCGCCGGTGGACTCCAGCAGGTCCGGCAACCGGAAGCCGTCCCCGATCTCGACGAGTTCGCCCCGGCTGACGACGATCTCCTTGCCCGCGGCCAGGGCCGTCGCGACCAGCGCGAGCGCCGCCGCGCCGTTGTTCACGACGTGCACGTCACCGGCGGCGGGGACCGCGGCCTGCAGCGCCGCCATCGTGCCCCGGCCCCGCCGGGCGCGGCGGCCGGTCGCGAGGTCCATCTCGACGTCGGTGGCCCCGGCCGCGGCGACGACGGCCTGCACCGCGGCGTCGGAGAGCTGCGCGCGCCCCAGGTTGGTGTGCAGGACCGCGCCGGTGGCGTTGAGGACGCGGCGCAGGGTCGTCCCCGCCGCGGGCAACCCCGCCAGCACGAGCCCGACGACGTCCTCGGCCGGCGCCTCCCCGGAGCGCACCCGCTGCTGCACGCCCCGCACGACGTCCTTGACGACGTCGCGCCCCAGGGTGCGCACGGCCGCGTCGACCCGCGGATCGGCGAGGACGGCGTCGGTGCGGGGGACGGTCCGGCGGTGGTCGGGCAGCACGAGACAGAACCTACCCCGGGGCTGCGTGGCGGAGGCGGATGGGAATCGAACCCACCTGACCGAGGTGCTCGGTCACGTCGGTGTTGAAGACCGCGGGGGCCACCAGGCACCCGTACGCCTCCCCGGCAGCACGCGAGCACACCCTGTCATACCGTGGGCCGCGTGACGACGACGGACGCGGCGGTTCGGCTCACCCAGTACGCCCACGGCGGGGGGTGCGCGTGCAAGATCCCGCCCGGCGAGCTGGAACGGATGGTCGAGGGCCTCACCGGGCCCGCGACCGGTGACCTCCTCGTGGGGGTCGGCGACGACGCGGCCGTCGTGCGCATCGCCGGTGGACAGGCGGTCATCGCGACCGCCGACTTCTTCACCCCCGTCGTCGACGACGCCTACACCTTCGGCCGGATCGCGGCGACGAACGCGTTGTCCGACGTCTACGCGATGGGCGGGACACCGCTGGTCGGGGTCAACCTCCTCGGCTGGCCCCGTGACGTCCTGCCGCCCGAACTGGCCCGGGAGGTCCTGCGCGGTGGGGCCGACGTGGCCGCGGCCGCCGGCTGCCACCTCGGCGGCGGCCACAGCATCGACAACCCCGAGCCCCTCTACGGGATGAGCGTCACCGGCATCGGCGACCCCGAGCGGCTGCTCCGGGGTGACGCGGCCGTGGCCGGTCTCCCCCTCACCCTGACGAAACCCCTCGGCCTCGGGGTGCTGAACAACCGCCACAAGGCGACCGGCGAGGTCTTCGAGGAGGCGGTCGCGGTGATGACGACGCTGAACGCGGACGCGTCCCGGGCGGCGCTCGCCACCGGAGCCCGCTGCGCGACCGACATCACCGGTTTCGGCCTGCTGGGCCACCTGCACGAGGTCGCCCGCGCCAGCGGGGTCACCGCCGTCGTCGACGCCGCCGCCGTGCCCTACGTCGACGGGGCGCGCCGGTCGTTGGCCGACGGTTTCGTCCCCGGTGGCAGCCGACGCAACCTGGACTGGGTCCGCCCGTTCCTCTCGGCCGGGGGGTTCGACGAGGAGGAGCTCATCCTGCTCGCCGACGCCCAGACCTCCGGCGGCCTGCTCGTCGCCGGCGAGGTCCCCGGCTACCCCGTCATCGGTGAACTGGTCCCCGCCCGGGCGGGGACCACGCTCGTCGTCCGCTGATCAGCGCGGCGCGCCCGCGGTACCGGAGGCGTCCGACGTCGCCGCCGGTCCGGCCGCCGGGGCGTCGTCCTTGCCCTTGAGGTAGAGGAACCAGTAGGCGGCGCCGACGAACAGACCACCGCCGATGGCGTTCCCCAGTCCCGCGAAGATCCAGTTCCGGACGATGCTTCCCCACCCGATGCCCGGAACCCCGGCCCAGTGGGCCGCGGGGAGGAAGAACATGTTCGCGACGACGTGGTCGAAGCCGAGCGCCACGAACGCGGTGATGGGGAAGAAGATGGCCAGGACCTTGCCGGCGACGTCATCGGCGGCCATGGCCATCCACACCCCGAGGCAGACCAGCCAGTTGCAGCCGATGGCCCGCAGGAAGATCGTGAGGTCGTCCTCGGTGACGGCCTTGCCGGTCGCGATGGCGGCGAGCCGGGTGAAGGACGCCGTCCCCTCGGCGCCGATGACCCCCGTCTGCACGGCCAGCACGTAAGCCACGAAGAGGGACCCGAGGAGGTTGGCGAAGAGCACGACGCCCCAGTTCAACCCGAGCCGCCCGAGGCTGACGCGGCGGCTGAGCAGGGCGATCGGGACCAGGGCCATGTTGCCCGTGAGCAGTTCCGAACCGGCGATCACCACGAGGATGAGCCCGAGGCTGAACACCGCCCCCGTGAGGAGGGTCGTCACCCCGCCCCAGATCTTCGGGTCGAGGCCGGCGGTCACGTCCACGGCCAGCAACCCCGCGAAGGCGATGTAGGCCCCCGCGAGGAAACCGCCCACGAGCATCTTCGAGACGGGGAGGTGGGCTTTCTTCTCGCCGCTGGCGACCGCCGCGACGGCGATCTGATCGGGCGTCTTGAACGCCATGCGAAGCTCCTCGAGGTTTCAGGAGGCGCGCTGACGTGCCTCCAGGCGTTCCCGCTGGGGAACGACGACGTACTTGGGGTCCTTGGTCGAGGCGACGCCCGCCTCGAACACGGCCATGCGGGTCAGGAACGAACCGGCGAGCAGGCTCGCGCCCGCGGCGGCGGACACGATCCGGGACCGGCGACCGAGCACCGCGCCGACTGCTCCAGCGGCGGTCAGGATGCGGGCGGCCCGGAGGAACTTCCCGGGTCGGCCCAGGTGGAACGGTTCGCTGACGAGCCCATGGGCGGTCTCCATCCGGTGCGCGGCAGCGAGTTCCACGGTGGCACCGATCACCGCTACGCGCGCGGCGGGACCGGACTGGCTCAGCGGGGCGAGCAGCAGTCCGGCCCCGGCCCCCGCGCCGAGGGCGCTGCCACCGAAGACGAAGGGGAGTTCCCGGAACGGTTCGTGCCAGCTCGGCACGGCGGTGTCGGCGAAGAGGACGGCGGTGTAGGTGGCCAGCAGGGGCGCGGTGAGGGCCGCCCCGACCCCGAGGACGTGACCTGCGGGCGGAGCGAGCCTGCGCGCCAGGCCGAGGACGCCACGTGGGGGCAGGAGCGGGGCCGCCTCGAAGACGGCGGCGGCTCCGGCCAGCGGACCGTAGGCGGTGAGGATCCACGTCCCCACCGACATCGGCGACGTCGGCTTGGCGACCCGCAGCATGTTGTAGAAGCGCTCGGGACGGCCGAGGTCGGAGATGAGGAAGTAGGCGCTGGCCCCGACGGCGCCGAGGGCGGTGAACCGGTAGGCGCGCCGGGCGGCGAGGTCGCCCCGGGCCGCGGCCACCGCACCCAGCATCGAACTGCTCGCCGCGAGACCCCCGGCGAACAGGTAGTAGGCGATCTCGTGCGTCCACACCGGGGGTTTCAGCACCGCGCGGCCGTAGTAGGAACGGAACTCCGCGTCGGGGACGACGGCGTTGACGTCGCCGCGCCGACCCTTGCGCTTCTCCCGCTTCCCCATCTCGGCCCCGAACATGCGCGCCGCCTGACCACCGATGGGGTCGGTCCCGGGCACGTGCTCGAAACCCGGCTGACCGGGTTGGTGCGGCGTCTCCTGCGACGGTTTCGGGTTCACCCGCGCCGCCCCACCGAGGCCGCCAGGACACCGAGCACCATGAACCCCGCGGCTGCGGCCATGTGCTTGTACATGGAGGGCAGGTCGCGCGTGGTGACGACCGGGTCCGGCGGCAGGCCGTAGACCTCGGGTTCGTCGAGGAGGAGGAAGAACGCGCCGTCCCCGCCCACCCCGTCCTCGGGGTTCTCGCCGTACAACCGGGCCTCGGTCACCCCGACGTCGTGGAGCTGCTGACGACGACGCTCGGCGCGTTCCCGGAGTTCGTCGAGGTCACCGAACTGGATCGACTCGGTGGGGCAGGCCTGCGCGCAGGCGGGGGTCTGGTCCTCACCGAGGCGGTCGTAGCACAGCGTGCACTTCCAGGCCCGGCCGTCGCTCTCCCGCTTGTCGATGACGCCGTAGGGGCAGGCGGAGACGCAGTAGCCGCACCCGTTGCAGACGTCCTCCTGGACGACGACGGTCCCGAACTCCGTGCGGAACAAGGCGCCCGTGGGGCAGACGTCCAGGCACGCGGCGTGCGTGCAGTGCTTGCAGACGTTGGACATCATCAGCCAGCGGACGTCCTGGCGGCCGTCCCGGTCCGGCAACGGCGCGGGCGCCAGCATTCCCGGCATCCCCAGGAACTGACCCGTGCTCGTGTCGGCCGGAGCCGCGGGCTCCGTCGGCGCCGCGGCGGAGGACCCGCAGGAACCGCCGCAGCCGCCACCGCCTCCGCCGTGGGAGGAGTTCTGGTAGGCCCGGTCCGCCAGCGGCTGCCCCCCGGGCACCCCGGTCCCGAGTCGCGCCGCCTCCTCGAAGGCGTCGAACCCGGCGGACACCGTCTCCTGCTGCAGCGCGTCGACGACCGGCCGGGACTGCTCGATGAACGCCACCGCCCGCCAGGAGTCCGCGCCGAGCCCGCCGGTGTTGTCGTAGGACATGCCGAGGAGGTCGATGCCGTCCTCGGGGACGGCGTTCCACTCCTTGCACGCCACTTCGCAGGCCTTGCAGCCGATGCAGACCGAGGTGTCGGTGAAGAACCCCTTCCGCGGCGGCGGCGCCTCGTGGCCGGCGTCGCGCGCCGGGTCGTCCAGGCGGCCGTACAGGCTGCCGGCGAGGTCGTCCAGGGCGGTCATCGGTCCTCGTTCCCGGGGTCGAGCCCCTCGGCGGGGTCTGGATCGAGCACCCTCGGCTCGCTGCCGTCGTGGCGCACGCTCAACACCTGTTCCAGTTCTCCGTCGTCGTGTCCGGCACCCACGTTGTCGGCACCGGCCTGCGCGAGCTCGGCCACCCCGCGACCACCGCGGGCGATGAGGTCGGACGTCCGCGCCACCGAACCCGACGCCATCGTCACCCCGCCCCGGACGCGGTACTCGTCGATGAGGTCGAGCACCGCCGGACCCCGCGGACGGCGACCCGGGACGACGTCGCAGGTGCCGGCCTTGAACTCCTGGATGTGCACGTTCGGGTCCAGGGTGAGGTGCATCAGGTCGTTCACGACGTCTCCCGTCGTCAGGCCACCCTGACCCCAGTGGTACGGCAACCAGATCTGGTGCACGAGCTGGTTCTGCACCTTCAACGGGGTCAGCCGGTCGGTCACCAGGACGCGGGCCTCGACGACCGCGCGGGCGGTGACGACGTGCGCCCAGCCGAGGTGCTCCAACCCGCGCAGGCGGGCCAGTTCGGGGGAGACCTCCATGAACAGTGCCGGCTGCAGCTCCGCGAGGTACGGCAGGTAGCGGCTCATGCCGCCGGCGGTGTGGTGCTCGGTGAGGCGGGAGGTGATCCAGACGAACGGGAACACCTGACTGCCCAGTTCCGGCGGAGAGGGGTGCACCTCGTTGAGGTGGTTGGTGTAGATCTCCCGCGCGGGGTTCGCCTGCTGGGTGTAGACGGCGTTGCGGAAGGGCGACTCGGCCGGTTCGTAGTGCGCCGGCAGTGGGCCGTCGACGACGCCCTTGGGCGCGTAGAGCCAGGCCTTGCCGTCGCTCTGCATGATGAACGGGTCGTCACCGGCGATGGCCTCCACCCCGGTGGCCCCCTGGGGGGGACGGTAGGACGGCGGTTTCGTCGCCTCGAAGTCGGGGATGTCGTCCCCGACCCAGCGCCCGGCGTCCGCGTCCCACCACACCAGGGCCTTGCGCTCGCTCCACGGCTTCCCGTCCGGGTCGGCGGAGGCGCGGTTGTAGAGCACGCGGCGGTTCATCGGCCAGGCCCAGCCCCACTCGGGAGCGTGCAGCGACTGCTCGCGCCCGGGCTTGCGCCGGGCGGCCTGGTTGACGTCGTCGGCGTAGACCCCGGAGTAGATCCAGCACCCGCTGGACGTCGACCCGTCCGCCTTCAGCGCCGTGTAGCCGGGGAGCAGACCGTCCGGCCCGTACCCGTTGATCTCCTTCAGCACGTCCGCGGAACTGGGTTCCTGCTCCTCCCCGTGGGTGGGGTAGTCCCACGCGACGTTCAGGAGCAGCTGGTCGCGGGGGTCGGTGGAGTTCGCGAGCTTCTCGCGCATCCGCCGGCCCAGGTGGTAGAAGAACCAGAGTTCGCTCGTCGCGTCCCCCGGCGGGTTGACGGCCTTCTCCCGCCACTGCAGCAGCCGCTGCGTCTGGGTGAAGGTGCCCTCCTTCTCCACGTGGGAGGCCGCGGGGAGGAAGAACACCTCGGTGCGGCACTGCTCGGTGACGATCTCCCCGGTCTCGACCTCGGGCGCGTCCTTCCAGAACGTCGCGCTCTCGATCATGACCAGGTCGCGCACGACCATCCAGTCGAGGTTCGCCATCCCCAGGCGCTGGGCACGACCGTTGGCGGAGCCGACGGCGGGGTTCTGCCCGAGCAGGAAGTACCCGAAGATCTTCCCGCCCTCGATCATGTCCATGACCTGGCTGTAGGTGCCGTGGTCGCCGGAGATGCGGGGCAGCTCGTCGAAGAGGTAGTCGTTCTCGGCCGTCGCCGCGTCACCGAAGTACGCCTTCAGCAGGCTGACGGTGTAGGCGTCGGCGTTGGCCCAGAAACCCTTCTGGTTGTCGCCCTTGATGGAGTCGACGTACTCCGCCAGGCTCGTGTGCCGCTCGGCGTGCGGCATCTGCAGGTAGCCGGGCAGCAGGTTGTAGAGCGTGGGGATGTCCGTGGACCCCTGGATCGACGCGTGGCCCCGCAGCGCCATGACGCCACCGCCGGGGCGGCCCATGTTCCCCAGCAGCAGCTGCAGGATCGCGCCGGCCCGGATGTACTGCA
Organism: Kineococcus sp. AC630; assembly: GCF_979255925.1. Lineage (NCBI taxonomy): Bacteria > Bacillati > Actinomycetota > Actinomycetes > Kineosporiales > Kineosporiaceae > Kineococcus > Kineococcus sp. AC630. The sequence continues at coordinate 86,375 of NZ_CEEDMJ010000016.1, read as the reverse complement.
CGCCCGTCCCGCGCTGGGTCCAGCCGACGCTGTAGACCAGCACGCCCGTCTTCTCCCGGCCCGAGTTCGAGATCCACGCCTCGGCGAGCTCCTCGAAGAGGTCGGTGGGGATGCCGCAGACGTCGGCGACCATCTCCGGGGTGTAGCGCGCGAAGTGCCGCTTCATGACCTGCCACACGCAGCGCGGGTCCTGCAACGTCGGGTCGCGCTGGATGCTCTCGTGGTCCACGGCCGCGCCGCCGGCACCCAGGGAGTGCCCCGACTCGCTGTCCTGCGACTCGGCGGTCTCCTCCTGCTCGTCCCCGTGCTCCTCCGCTCCCGCGTACTGCCAGGACTTGGTGTCGTAGGAGCGGGTCTCGGGGTCGAAGCCGGAGAACAGCCCGTCGAGCTCCTCGGTGTCCTGGAAGTCCTCGCTGACCAGGTGCGAGGCGTTGGTGTAGGCCAGGACGTACTCGCGGAAGTCGCGCTCCTGCACCAGGACGCGGTTGATAATCGCCCCGAGCAGGACGATGTCCGTGCCCGAGCGGATGGGCAGGTAGGTGTCCGCGAGCGCGCTCGTGCGCGTGAAGCGGGGGTCGATGTGGAACACCTTGGCCCCGCGCGCCTTGGCCTCCATCACCCACTGGAACCCGACCGGGTGGCACTCGGCCATGTTCGAGCCCTGGATGACGATGACGTCGGCGTTGCTCAGGTCCTGCAGGTCACCGGTGGCTCCACCGCGACCGAACGAGGCACCCAGACCGGGCACCGTGGCGGAGTGTCAAATGCGAGCTTGGTTCTCGACCTGGATCGCGCCCATGGCCGTGAACAACTTCTTGATGAGGTAGTTCTCCTCGTTGTCCAGCGTGGCCCCACCGAGGCTGGCGATCCCCATCGTCCGGTTCAGCCGGCGGCCCTGCTCGTCGCGGTCCTGCCAGCCGCGGCGGCGGGCGTCGATCACCCGGTCGGTGATCATGTCCATGGCGGTGTCGAGGTCGAGGTCGGACCACTCGCTCGCGTAGGGCGCGCGGTAGCGGACCTTCGTCTGGCGGGAGTCGCCGTTCACGAGCTGCTCACTGGCCGAGCCCTTGGGGCAGAGGCGACCGCGCGAGTGGGGGCTGTCGGGGTCGCCCTCGATCTGGACGACCTTCTCGTCCTTCACGTAGACGCGCTGGCCGCAGCCGACGGCGCAGTAGGGGCAGACGGACTTCGCGACCCGGTCGGCCGTGACCGTCCGGGGGGTCAGGGACTTCGAGCGGTTCGACTGCGACGCCGCACCGCGCCCCAACGGGTCGTCACCGGTCAGCTGGCGGTAGACCGGCCAGCCCTCGAGGAACGTCTTGATGCCCACGAACGGGAGGTTACGCCCGCGATCTCGAGATGCGCACCCCGACGCGTCGTACGAGCGTGTCCGCCATGTCCGTACCCACCATCATGCTCAACGACGGCCGCGAGATCCCCCAGCTCGGGTTCGGCGTCTTCCAGATCGACCCGACCGAGACCGCGCAGGCCGTGAAGACCGCGCTCGACCTCGGCTACCGCCACCTCGACACCGCGCAGATGTACGGCAACGAGGCCGAGACCCTCCAGGGCGTGCTCGACTCCGGCGTGCCCCGCGACGAGGTCTGGATCACCAGCAAGCTGAACAACGGCTTCCACGAACCCGACGAGGCGCGCCAGGCCATCGACGACTCCGTCGCCAAGCTCGGCGGGCCGATCGACCTCTACCTCATCCACTGGCCGCTGCCCACGCTCTACGGCGGCGACTTCGTCTCCACGTGGAAGGTGCTCGAGGAGGCCCGGGCCGACGGCCGGCTGAAGTCGATCGGCGTCTCGAACTTCCAGGTCAACCACCTGCAGCGCCTGGCGCAGGAGACCACCGTCGTCCCGGCCGTGAACCAGATCGAGGTGCACCCCTACTTCGGCAACGAGGCGGTCCGTCGCTACTGCGGCGAGCACCAGATCGGGGTCGAGGCGTGGTCGCCCATCGCCCAGGGCAAGGTCCTGGACGACCCGACCATCACCGACGTCGCCCGGCGCCTCGGGAAGTCCCCGGCCCAGGTCGTGCTGCGCTGGCACATTGAGCGCGGCGACATCGTCTTCCCCAAGTCGGTGACGCCGTCGCGGATGGAGGAGAACTTCTCGCTGTTCGACTTCGAGCTGGCCGAGGAGGACCTCGCCCTGATCTCCGCCTTGGACCAGGGCGACGCCGGCCGCACCGGTGGCCACCCCGACACCATGGACTACGTCCCCAGCTGACCCCCTGGGAGGGATCCCGATGACCGTCCAGTCGTCCTCGCCGGCGCTCCGGCGCGTGGCCCTACCGGGATTCCTGGCGTTCCTCGGGCTGACGGCTGTCCTGCTCCTCTGGGCGAAGTGGTCCCCCTACACGGCGAGGACGGAGGAACTGCTCGGTGCCCGTGACTGGAGCGGTTCCTCCGTCCTGGCCGGGGCCGGCATCGAACCCGGCACCGGCCCGAGCCTCCGGGCGGGCTGGGAGTTCACCGAGGTCTACGCCCTCGCCGTGTGGAAGGCCCTCGTGGCCGGGCTCGTCGTCGCGGCGGGCGTGCAGACGCTCGTGCCGCGGCGGTGGTTGCTCTCGCTGCTGCGACGCCGTCGGGACACCTCCAGCGCCGTCGTCGGGGGGTTGCTGGCGACCCCGTCGATGATGTGCTCGTGCTGCACCGCACCCGTGGCGAACTCCCTGCGGCGCAGCGGGGTGCCCACCGCGGGCGTGGTGGCGTACTGGCTGGGCAACCCGCTGCTGAACCCGGCGGTCCTGGTGTTCCTCGCCCTGGTCGCGCCCTGGCAGTGGGTGGTGACCCGGCTGGTCGTCGGCCTGCTGGTCGTGACTGGGGGCTCTGTCCTGGTGGCCCGCCTCGCCGGGGAACGCATCGCGGCGCAGGCCGGCGAGGCTGTCGCCGAGCACGACGGTGGGCCCCGGCGCTTCCTGCCCGTCCTGGCGCGGATGGCTCTCGTCCTCGTCCCGGAGTACCTCCTCGTGGTGTTCGCCGTCGGCACCTTCGCCGGCTGGCTCTTCCCGCTCGGGGAGTCCGCCCGCTCGTGGGGGGTGCTGACCGTGCTGCTCGCCGTCGTGCTCGGCACCCTGCTCGTCATCCCCACCGCGGGCGAGGTGCCCATCACCCAGGGCCTGGCCGCGGCGGGTCTCGGACCCGCGGTCGTGGGCGCGTTGCTGATCACCCTTCCCGCGATCAGCCTCCCCTCGGCCGTCATGGTCCTCGGGGTGCTGCGTCGCCGTGTCGTCCTCTGGACCGCGGCGACGGTCGCCGCCGGCGGGCTCCTGGGGGCCGGGGCCCTCTCCCTCACCACCTGAGCGCTCGACGGCGGGCGCATCGGGCAGGATCGAGACGTGCCGACCGACGACGATCGTCTCCTGCCGCTCTCGGGCCTGCGGGTCCTGGAGCTCGGCAACTACATCGCTGCCCCCACGGCGGGGAGGTTGCTGGCCGACTTCGGGGCCGAGGTCGTCAAGGTCGAGCGCCCCCGCACCGGTGACGAACTGCGGAACTGGCGCCTCTACGCCGGAGACACGTCGATGCTCTACCGGACGGTGAACCGCGGCAAGAAGTCGATCGTCGTCGACCTCAGGACCCCTGAGGGCCGCGACGTCGTCCGTGCCCTGGTCCACGCCTCCGACGCGCTGATCGAGAACTTCCGGCCGGGGACCCTGGACCGGTGGGGGCTCTCGGCGGCGGACCTGCAGGCGGAGAACCCCGACCTCGTCGTGGCCAGGATCTCCGCCTTCGGGCAGACCGGCCCGATGGCGGCCCGCCCGGGGTTCGCGGCCGTCGCCGAGGCGTTCGGCGGACTCCGCGCCCTGGTCGGCGAGGCCGACCGCCCGCCGTCGCGCACCGGGGTCTCCATCGGGGACTCCATCGCCGGTCTCTACGCCGCCTTCGGGGTCGTCATGTCGCTGCTGCAACGGGACCGGCGCTCCGCCGCGGGCGCACCACCGCTCGGTCCGGTGGACCAGCACGTCGACGTGGCCCTCAACGAGGCCGTCCTGTCGATGATGGAGTCCCTCGTCCCCGACCACTCCGCCTACGGGGTGACGCGGCAGCGGGTCGGCGGGCGCATGGAGGGGATCGCGCCGACGAACGCCTACGAGTGCCTCGACGGCAGTGTCGTGATCGCCGGGAACGGCGACTCGATCTTCGCCCGGTTCATGACCGCCATCGCCCGTCCCGACCTCGCCGACGACACGGACCTGGGGAGCAACGCGGCCCGGTGGCAGCGTCGGGACGAGCTCGACGAGGCCATCACGGCGTGGACCTCGACACGCACCCGGTCGGAGGTGCTCGACGTCCTCGACGTCGCCGGCGTCCCGGCCGGTCCCATCTACGAGGCCGCCGACATCCGGGCCGATCCTCAGTACCGCGTCCGGGGCATGGTGCAGGAACTCAGCGTGGACGCCGGACGGGGTGCACAGCCGGTGGACTTCCCGGGGATCGTGCCGCTGCTCGGGGCGACGTCGTTGCCGGTGCGCAGCGTCGGCCCCGACCTCGGCGAACACACGGTCGAGGTCCTGACGGGCGTCCTGGGGTGGTCCGAGGAGCGTGCGCAGCAGTTCGCGGCGACGGGGGAACTCTCGTGAGCACGGTGGAACTGCGTGACGTGACGTTGCGGGACGGCCTGCAACTGGTCGGCCGCGCACCGAGCACCGCGCGCAAGGTCGAGATCGTCCGGGCCCTGCTCGCCCTGGGGGTCCCGAGCCTGGAGATCGGGTCGATGGCGCGCGGCGATCTCGTCCCGACGCTGGCCGACACCCTCGAGGTCGTCGACGCCCTGACCCCGGAGGAGTTGCGGCGGTGCTGGGTGTGGGTCGCCACCCCGGGTCACGTGCGTCGCGCGGCCGAACGCGGGGTCGTGAACTTCCAGTACTGCCTCTCGGTGTCGGACGCCCACAACCGCGCGAACCTCGGACGCAGCACCGAGCAGAGCCTGGACACCGTGCCGGACGGGGTCGCAGCCGCCGGGACCGGGCGGATCCAGTTGTGCCTGGCCACGAGCTTCACCTGCCCGTTCGACGGTCCCGTCGACCCCGACGAGGTCATCCGCATCGCCGACGACCCGCGGACCGCCGGCACCCAGGACGTCGTCGTCTGCGACACCCTGGGTCAGGCGACCCCGGCGGAGGTCGGCTCGCTGATCTCCCGGGTGCGCACCGAGACCCCGGAGCGGCGGATCGGTTTCCACGGCCACGACACCTGGGGCCAGGGGGTCGCGAACGCGCACGCGGCCGTCGCAGCGGGCGCCGGTTTCGTCGACGCCACCCTGGGCGGCCTGGGCGGTTGTCCGTTCGCGCCCGGGGCGAGCGGCAACACGGCCACCGAGGACCTGGTGTTCGGTCTGCGTCCGGACTGGCTCACCCCGCAGACGTTCGCGGAACTCGTGCGGTTGTCCGAGTCGGTCCTGGCCGAGCTCGGCGAACCCGGCGCCTCGAAGGCGGCGCAGGGTGCGCGGTCGACGGCCGGAGCCTTCCCGTGGACGCTCAGCCCCAGGCCGTAGCGGGCACGAAGGGCGTCCGGTGCCAACGGACCTCCTCGACGGTGGTACCCCGGCGCGCCCCGCCGTGGGCGACGACCCGGGCGTCCACGAGGCTCCGGTCGGAACCCAGCAGGACGACGGCCAGCGCGGCCGCCTGGCCCGGGCAGGCAAAACTCCCCCACCGCGAGGCGACCTGACCGGACTCGTCGACGAGTTCCACGTCGCACGCCTCCCCCGCCCCCGGGCTGTTCAGGTGCGCCCGCACGTCCGGCAGAGAATCGACGTGCACCGGCAGGACCATCACCAGTCCACTGCCGTCCCGCACGTACAGGCGCGGGTGCGAGGTGGTCGTGTCCTCGAGAACCACGTCGAGGGGCCCGCGTCCGATGCGCTGCTTCGCCATCATCGTCCTCCTGGAAGCTGGTGCGCCTGCGACGTCGCAGGCGCAGTCACGACGATGGCACCGAGGGCCGGGGACTTCCGGTGCGAAACCTGGCAAGTCCCTGATCGCTTCGGCTCGATACGAGTAGTTCTCGCACGTTCCCGACGATCCATCGAACTCGTACCGGTACACCCATCAGTGCACCCACATGCATTGCACTGCAAGTAATACGAACTTGTTCGAACCGATCGAACACGGTAGACTCAGGACATGACGGCAGCGCTCGCGGAGCGGACTGAGGAGGCCCCCACCGGGGTCGCCTTCGGCCTCCCCGGCAAGTACCGCCGCTTCGCCGACGCCGCCCACGCCCTCTTCTACCTCGGCGTCGCCGACGCCGTCACCATGGTCCACGACTCCCCCCACCCCGACCTCGACCAGCTCGAAGACCGCGGGGTCACCATCACCGGAACCGGCGTCGACCGCCGGGAGGCTGCCGTCGACCTCGTCGCCGAGGAGTACTCCCGCGACGAAGGCATGGACTTCGACCGCGCCCGCGCCACCATCCACAACGCCTGGCGCAAAGGCCACGACCACCGCACCCTCTGGCAAGCCGTCGCCGACGGCAGTGTCACCCGCTACCAAGCCCGCACCATCGAAGACCACGCCGAACGCCTCGGCGCCCGGATCGCCACCCTCACCGAAGAGATCGACCCCGACGGACGCGTCACCTCCGTCCACGCCGAGGAGGACGAGAAGCTCCTCCAAGGAGAGGACTACACCGCGGCCCTGCAGGACTACCTCACCGACGCCGTCCACCACGCCCAAGCCGGCCTGACCGGACGGAAACTCGGCATCAAGTGCTCCCGGAAAGTCAGGGAGCTGACGCCCGGCTACGAATCCGTCGTCCTGGAGAAGAACGACGACCCCCGCGGACTGGGACACACCCCCTGCGAAGACGGCCTCCACAGCCACCTCGGGTTCATCGCCCCCACCGCCTTCGCGTTGCGACTGGTCGCCCACACCAACGCCGCCGCAGACCAGGCCGCCGACGCTGCGAAGCGCGCCGGCCTCCTCGACACCCGCAGCCACGGGCAGCGCGTTCGCGACGTGATCGTCGACATGCTCACCGACGCCATGGACCGCGCCGTTCCCGCCCTCTCGGATCCCACCACACCTGCCACCGCTGATTCACCCGCGGTGATCGGACGCACCCACCGCCCCGCCACGTCCGTCCAGGTCCACGTCCGCATCGACGCCACCACCCTCCTCGGCCTCGACGACGACGAAGCCACCGTCGACGGCCTCGGACCCGTCCCCGCCCACGTCGCCCGCGAACTCGCCACCACCACCGGCGCGATGTGGCGGAAAGTCATCGAATCCCCCGGCACCCGCGACGTCATCGACGTGGGAGCCACGGCCTACGCCATCACCGACGCCATGCGCCGCTTCATCACCGCACGCGACGAGTACTGCACCGCGCCCGGCTGCCACGTCCCCGCCGTCAACTGCGACCTCGACCACGCCATCCCCTGGCCGGAAGGTCAGACCACCACAGGAAACCTCCGCGCTTACTGCCGAGGTCATCACCGTTTCAAGACCCAGTACGTCTTCGAAACCTCCCGAGCCCACCACGCCCGGCTCAACGCGAGGCTCGAGAAGCCGGGAGAACTCTGGCCCGGACTTCCGGACGAACCCCCGTTCTGACCCCCACCACGAGTCACCCCCGCAGCCAGCAGGCTGCGGGGGGCAAACGCGCGCCTCAGCTCTACCGGTAGGGCTTCACATCGCTCAGGGCAGGGCGAGGAGGTCCTCGTGCGGCACCACGGCGGAGGTCACGGCCGGCGCCTCGATCCCGGCGGCACCGAACCACCCCCGCGCCCACTCCTGCAGCAGCGGCGAGTCCGCCAGCCGCCAGGGGGTCGGTTCCCGCTCGACGGCCCATCCTCGGGCGGCGAAACCCGCCACGCAGAACTCGACCGCGTCAGGGCCGAGACCGTGCGAGCGCTGATCGGCGTCGAAACCGGCGGCGGCGTCGGGGGCGGGGGGTTCCGTGGTGGCCCCGCCGGTGACGGTCAGCACGAACAGGACCGCGGGGCGGGGTGCGAGGGCGGACAACCCGTCGAGGAGGGTGTCGGCCACCGTCGCGGGCAGCACGTCCAGCAGGGCGGAACCCACGACGAGGTCGGCACCGGTGAGCACCGACCGGAGCGCGTCCGGGTCGCCGAGGTCCGCCCGCGCCGTCCGCACGGACGTCGCGGCGGGGACAGGGGTCACGAGCGCCCGCTGCAGGAGTTCTTCGTCGTGGTCGACGAGGAGCCAGTGCTGTTCGGCCTCCACCCCGAGTTCCGCCAGCCGCGGAGCGAGGTGGCGCAGGGTGGAGCCCGACCCCGCACCGAGGTCGACGATGCGCAGGGCCGGGCGGCCGGTGAGCGCCGGGACGAGCAGTTCCTCCAGGCGGGCGGACCGGGTCGCGTGGTCGAGAGGTTCCCGCAGGGCCAGCCAGTCCGGGTCGAAGTTCTCCAGGTCGTTCACAGGACACCTCCCACGATCCGTGCGGTCTCGTCCCAGCTCGGGAGCGAGCGGGTTCGCGCCGCTGAACGCAGCCGGTACCGCAGCGACGCGTCGGAAGCCCACTGCTGCAGGGTCTCCGCGACGACCGCGGGCCGCCGGGGTACGACGAGCCCGGCGTCCCCCACGAGTGCGGGGAGTTCTCCGGCGTCCGCGACCAGCGACGGCACCCCGCGCCGCAGACCTTCGGCGACGGCCATCCCGTAGGGTTCCGCGCTCGAGAGCAGGACGTGCAGGTCGGCCCGGTCCCACTCCGCCTGCAGGGCGTCGCCGTGCAGGGGGCCGAGCAGGGTCGTCCCGGGGAGGGAGAAACCCTCGGCCACGGTTCCGGCGCAGCGCAGCGACCAGGGTGGGCCGAGGGCCGCGACGGCCTCGGCGACCACCCGCTGACCCTTGCGCTCGCCCACGGTCCCGACGCAGAGGAGCCGGTGCGCGCCGAGGGCCGCGGACACCGGTGCGGGCGAGGTTCCCGGTTCGGCGACGACCGCGTCCACTCCGGCGACCTCCAGGACCCGGGCGTGGGAACTGCGGCTGGTCACCACGACGGCGTCGACCAGGCGCAACGAGCGGACCTCCTCGTCCAGGAGGGAACCCGCCGGGGCGTCGTCGGCCCGCAGCAGGTGCACGAGCAGGACGAGCCGCAACCGGCCCCGGTGGGCGGCGAGGACGTCGGGGTGCTCCGTGGCGGTCAGTCCGTCCAGCAGCGCCGTGGACCCGTCGGGGAGACCGGCCAGGGAGGCGTGCAGGTCCCCGACGACCTCGTGGGACAGGGTGGCGCGGTCGAAGAGTTCCCGGTCGTAGCGGTTCCCGCCGGTCGGCGCCGAGAGGTCGGGCGCGAGCAGGAACCTCACGACGACATCAGAGGGTTCGCTCGTAGGAACCCCACGCGACGTCGGACTCGCGCAGCAGGACCTCGATGCTGTCCAGACCGGTCCCGAGCTGGTCCGCGAGCCGGTCGGCGACCCAGGCGCAGAGGAACTCCGTCGTCGTGTTCCTCCCCGCGAACTCCTCGACGTCGTCGAGGTTGCGGTACTCCACCGACGCCAGGACCGAGCGCAGCGCCCCCGCGGCGATCCCGATGTCCACCACGAGACCGTCGGCGTCGAGGACGGCCCGCCGGAACGTCGCCTCCACGACGAACGTCGCCCCGTGCAACCGCTGGGCCGGGCCGAAGACCACCCCGGTGAAGCTGTGGGCGATCATCATGCGGTCGCGGACGGTCAACGAGTACACGGTCAGGGGCTCCTCAGTAGCGGAAACGGTGGCAGAGGGCGTCGCCGCCGGGGGCGGCGAGGACGGGCAACACGGTGGCGGCCTCGTCGAACGGGGTCTCGCCGTCCAGCAGCACGTCGAACCGGTCGTCCGTCAGCAGCTCGAGGGCCAGCGCGAGCCGGCGACGCGTCGTCCAGCGCGGCGCGCGGGCGGGTGGCACCCGACCGACCTGGCTGGCCCGGATCGTCAGCCGCCGGGAGTGGAAACCCTCCCCCAGCCCGACCTCGACGGAGCGGTCGCCGTACCAGCTGAGTTCGGCCAGCAACCCCTCCGAACCGAGCAGGCCGAGACCGGTGGTCAGGCCCGCCCCGGTCCCGCTGGTGTGCAGGACGACGTCGCGTTCCCGGCGGGCGTCGTCGGGGGCGACGAGGCGGAAACCCAGGTCGTCGGCGGTGCGTGAGCGGTCGGTGCGGACGTCGACGGCTTCGACGTCGGTGCCCGGAACCCGGGCCGCGAGCGCCGCGACGAGCAGGCCGAGGACGCCCGCGCCGACGACGCTGACCCGGTCGCCGATGCCGACGCCCGCGTCCCACACGCCGTTCACGGCGGTCTCCAGCATCCCCGCGAGGACGGCCCGGCCGGCCGGGACGCCCGCGGGGACGGGCAGGACGGCCGAGGCCGGGACGACGTAGCGGTCCTGGTGGGGGTGCAGGCAGAAGACGGCGCGTCCCACCAGGTCCTGCGCACGGGCCCCGGCGTGCACGACGGTTCCGACCGAGAGGTAGCCGTACTTCACCGGGTAGGGGAACTCCCCGGCCTGGAACGGGGCGCGCATGACGTCGTGCTGGCTCTCGGGGACCCCGCCGGCCAGCACGAGGGCCTCGGTCCCGCGGCTGACGGCCGAGAACTCTGCGCGGACCTCGACGTCGGCGACACCGAGGACGGGCAGCAGCTCGTCGCGCAGTTCCGCCCGGCCCGGGCCGGTGACCCACAACGCGCGGGCGACGCTCACGGGACCTCCTCCAGCTTCGCGGTGACGAAGTCCCGCACGGCGCTCTCCCAGCGCCGGGGGTCGACGTTCCACTCCTTGGTGTGGCGGGCGGTGGAACTCGCGACGTAGGTGATGAGGTCGGGCCGCGCCGCCGCCAGGCGTTCCGAGGGGCCGTGGGGCACGTAGTCGTCGGCGTCGGAGTGCAGCAGCAGCACGGGCAGCACGAGTTCCTCGGCACGACGCACCCAGTCCATCGTGCGCAGGTCGACCGGTCCCCGGACCCCCACGAGCCGCCGGCCCACGGGGTGCGCCAGCAGCCGCAACCCGTAGCGCCCCAACCGGACCGGGATCCCCCGTTGCCGCGCCTGGTTGTCCAGGACGTCGTACCAGTCGACCACCGGCCCGTCGAGGACGAGCGCGCAGACCTTCTCGGCCAGCGGCGAGCGGGCGACGAACTGCAGCAGGATCGCCCCGCCCATCGACCAGCCCACGACGAGCAGACGCCGGGCGCCGGAGTCGAGGGCGTGCTGCGCCACCGCCTCCACGTCGTTCCACTCGGTGTCGCCGAGGCCGTAGAGGCCCGGTTTCGCGGCCGGGGCGTCGGCGTCGTTGCGGTAGCTGGGGACTAGGCACGGGATCCCCAGTTCGTGCAGGACGGGCAGGGCCCGCAACGCCTCTTCTCGGGTGGCGCCGCGGCCGTGGACGAGGACCGCCCAGACGTCGCTCTCGCCCCGCGAGGCGGTGGGGACGAACCAGCACGGCAGGTCCCCGACCTCGCCGGGGACGACGAGGTCCTCGTGGGCGAGACCGAGGCTCGTGCTCGGGTCGCCCGAGTAGTAGTACTGGTTCCAGCGCGCCGACCCGGGCCGTGGGACCCCCCGGTCCACGCCGAGCAGTTCGCGCGTCACCCGGCCGTCGGTCACGTCGAGGACGTCCCCCACGCGGAAGTGCCCCCGGCCGCCGTCGGTCCAGACGCCGTAGCGACCCGGGACGACGGTGTCGACGGTCTGCTCGAGGACGACCCGGTGGGGTCCGACCTGCAGGACCTCGACGTCGTCGGGTTTGTGCCGGCGCGGGGTGACCACGGCGCGGGCGAAGGACACCGCGACGCCCGTCAGCCCGGCGCCGACCGCGGTGACGGTGAGCGCCGCCGCGAGCGGGACGAGGCGGGAGACCTTCACCGTCCCGCCCGCCAGGCGGCCCGGATCAGGGGGACCTGCAGGGGCAACCGGGCGATCGTGATCGCGCGGGCGCGGGGGGATCTCGCGTCGAGGGCCATCGTGACGTTGGCGGGCCAGACCGCGACCAGGAAGGCCGCAGCGGCCGTGCCGCTCGCGCGGCGGGTCCGCGGGAGCGCCAACCCGGCCGCCAGTCCGAGCTCGACGACGCCGGAGGCGAGGGTCCAGGTGCGGGCGCTCCCCGGCAGCGCGCGCGGGACGATCTCGTCGAAGTGCGCCGCGCGGAAGAAGTGGGCGAGGCCCGCGACGCCGAACATCGTCGCGACGGGGACCCACCTGCGGGACGGGACGGCGCTGATCACACCGGCGATCCTGCCCGACGTCCCCTAGGGTCGCGGCGTGGACCCCAACACCTGGACCGTCGTCGTCTTGACCGAGGAGGCGTTCGGTGACGTCGACGCCCGCAACGTCGCCGACCTGCACGCGGACGCCCGCGCCGCCGGGGACGACGTGCGCCACGTCGTCCTCGTCCCCGCCGACACCCAGCGGAGCCTGCTGGCGGGCTTCCTCGACCACCTGAGCCTCGGTGAGCTGAAGGAGGCGTTCGCGGAGGTCCGCGAGGGCCGCCACCACGACGGGGCCCGGGCGGACGCCGAGACGGCGCTGGCGGCCACGCTGGCCGCGTTGCGCGAGCTGGGGTTGAGCGCGGAGGGCCGCACGACGGACGACGACCCGCTGCCCGCGGTCCGGGACGCGCTGTCGAACGGCCCCGACGCCCGCGAGCTCGTCGTGGTGACCCGTCCGCACGCGGTGGAGGACACCCTGCACACCGACTGGGCCTCGAGGGCGCGCGACGAGTTCGGGGTCCCGGTCCTGCACGTCTACGCGGGCACGACCAGACTCGGGTGACGGAACACCGCCGAGCACGGGGAGGTTGAACGGGACATGACTGCGCACACGCCCGACACCACGAGCAAGACCTACAACGTCACCAAGTCCGACGCTGAGTGGCGCGCGGAACTCGACCCGCAGGCCTACCACGTGCTGCGCCAGGCCGGCACGGAGCGGCCCTTCACGGGCGAGTACGAGGACACGACGACCGAGGGCGTCTACGCGTGCCGCGCCTGCGGGTCGGAGTTGTTCACCAGCAACGAGAAGTTCGCCTCGCACTGCGGCTGGCCGTCCTTCTTCGACCCCAAGGACTCCACCGCGGTGGAACTCCTCGTCGACGACACCCTCGGCATGCGCCGCACCGAGGTGCGCTGCGCGAACTGCGGTTCGCACCTGGGTCACGTCTTCGAGGGCGAGGGCTACCCGACCCCGACCGACCAGCGCTACTGCATCAACTCGATCAGCCTCAGCCTGCGTCCCGCGCAGGCCTGAGGCAGGCTGACCCCATGAGCGACGAGATCCCGGAACTGGACCCCGACCTGCAGGCGGCGGACTCCTCGTTGGACCAGGAGACGGAGCGCGACCAGGCCGACGACCTGGCCTCCGACACCCTCGACGGGGACGAGGACGACACCTGGGAGCCCGACCAGCACCTGTCGAACGCGACGGCGGAACTGATCGTGGACGGTGACCGCGACGAGGAGACCCTCGACGAACGGTTGGCCCAGGAGGTCCCGGACGTCGGCGCCGTCAGTGGTGGCGACGCCGACTCCGACCGGGACTACCGCCAGGTCTGACTCTCCCGCAGGCGGACTCGTCAGGGCAGGGCGTTGACGAGTTCGCCGAGGGCGACCTTCGGGCCGGTGAAGAACGGCAGTTCCTCGCGCACGTGGCGACGGGCCTCGGTGGCGCGCAGGTCGCGCATGAGGTCGACGATGCGGTACAGCTCGTCGGCCTCGAAGGCGAGGATCCACTCGTAGTCGCCGAGGGCGAAGGCGGAGACGGTGTTCGCGCGGACGTCCTCGTAGCTGCGGGCCGCGAGACCGTGGTCGCGCAGCATCTTGCGACGCTCGTCCTCGGGCAGCAGGTACCACTCGTAGGACCGCACGAACGGGTACACGCAGACGTAGTCGCGGGCCTGGTCCCCGGACATGAACGCGGGCACGTGACCGCGGTTGAACTCCGCCGGCCGGTGCAGGCCCACGACGGACCAGACGGGCGCGAGGTGGCGCCCCAGGCGGGTGCGGCGCAGGCGGCGGTAGGCCTCCTGGACGATCTCGACCGTCGGGCCGTACCACCAGAACATGAGGTCGGCGTCGGCACGCAGACCCGCGACGTCGTAGAGGCCACGGACGACCAGGCCCTTGCCGGTGAGCTCGTCGAGCAGGTCCTGGACCTCCTGGGTCAGGGCCGCACGCTCGGCGTCCCCGACGGGCGTCTCGACGGCGAAGACCGACCACATCGTGTAGGCGATGGTGTCGTTGATCGTGTCGGCGTTGGGTGCTGCTGTGTGCTGCTCGGTCATGTCCGCATCCTCCCTCAGGCTGTCTGCAGCTGCGCACGCACCTCGGCGGCGGCGCGGGTGGCCGCACCGATGCAGGCGGGCACGCCGACGCCGTCCAGGACGGAACCGCAGAGGGCGAGGCGCCCGACGCGCGTGAGCGCCGAGCGCACCGCCGCGACCCGGTCGACGTGGCCGACGGCGTACTGCGGCAGCCCGTCGAACCAGCGGACGACGTGGTGGTCGAGCGGGTGCAGTTCCCGGCCCAGCAACCGGGAGGCGTCGGCGACCGCCCAGCGGACGACGTCGTCGTCCTCGGCGTCCAGGGCCTCGGTCTCCCCCGCCCGTCCCGAGGAGACCCGCAGGACGGCGACGTCGTCGCTCTGGTCCCCGACCCAGCCCCACTTGTTGCCCGACAGCGTCAAGGCCTTGGCGCGCAATCCTTCCCGCGCGCCGACGGCCGGCGGGACGAGGACGCCGGACCCGGTCAGCCCGGCCAGTTCGACGGCGGGGACCGCGAGCGCCGTGATGACCATGCTCGCGGTCTCGACGTCGCCCAGCAGGGTGGCGGCCGCGGGGGCCGGTCCCGCGAGCAACCGGGCGGCGGCGGGCGCGGGGACGGCGAGGACGACGGCGTCGGCGGGGGTCGCGTCGACGAGCCAGCCGTCGGGGGTGCGTTCGAGGCGGTGCACGGGGGTGGAGGTGGCGATCGTGACGCCCCGCTCGGCCAGCTTCGTGACCAGGGTGCGCGGGAGGGTGGCGAGGCCGCCGAGCAGGCCGGCGAAGACGGGGGCCGGGTTCGCGACCGGGGGTTCGGCGATGGCCTCCAGCAGGGATCCGCCGCGGACGGCGTGCTGCCAGAGCGCGGGGACGGTGGCCTGCAGGGACAGCTTCGAGGCGTGGCCGGCGTAGACCCCACCGAGCAGCGGTTCGACGAGGCGGTCGACGACGGCCCGACCGACCCTCGCGGCGACGTAGTCGGCGACGGCGACGTCGTGCTCCAGCGGCGGGGCGGGCAGTCCCGGTTCGGCCCGGACCCGCTCGACGTCGGCGGGGTCGAGGAAACCCTCGACCGTGGCGGCGGAGCGGGGGACGCCCATCAGGGTGCCGGCGGGCAGCGGGTCGAGGTGGCCGGGCGAGCGCAGGCTCGCGCGGGTGGTGGCGGGGTGGACGAGTTCCCCGCCCAGGCCCACGTCGTGGATGAGGGCGACGCCCTCGGGACGTCGCGCGAGCATCGACTCGGCTCCCACGTCGACGGTGACGCCGCCGATCTCGCTGCCCTGTAGGACGCCTCCGACGACGGGCGCGGCCTCGCGGACCTCGATCGTGAACTCGTCGTGGCGGCTGAGTTCCCAGGCCGCGGTGAGACCGGAGATCCCGGCCCCCACGACGACGACGTGCGGACGGGTCAGTTCCGCCACGCGTGGACCTCCTCGACGACCCGGGCGAGGACGGCCGGGTCGGCGGTCGGCGGGACGCCGTGGCCGAGGTTGACGATGTGCCCGGCGCCGGCGCGTTCGCCCTCCGCCAGGATGCGGTGCAGGTCGGCGCGCAGCACCTCCCAGGGGGCGAAGAGCAGCGCCGGGTCGAGGTTGCCCTGGACGGCGACGGGACGACCGGCTCCGGCGGCGCCGCGGGCGGCCCCGACGTCGAGGGGGAGGCGGAAGTCGATGCCGAGGACGTCGACGCCACCGTCGATCGCGGCCATGGCGCCCAGGAGTTCCCCGGTGCCGGTGCCGAAGTGGGTGCGCGGGACCCCGAGGTCGCCCACGGCGGCCAGCGCGGTCGCGGAGTGCGGGGCGACGAGCCGTTCGTAGTCGGCCAGCGGGAGCGCTCCGACCCAGGAGTCGAAGAGCTGGACGCCGGAGGCGCCGGCGAGGACCTGGGCGCGCAGGAACGTCCCCGCGATCTGGGCGAGGCGGGCGGCGAGGTCGTGCCACAGCTCCGGGTCGGCGTGCATCAAGGCCTTGGTGCGCAACAGGTCCCGGGACGGACCGCCCTCGACGAGGTAGCTGGCGAGGGTGAACGGGGCGCCGGCGAAACCGACGAGGGGCGTGTCCCCGAGACCGGCGACGGTCAGCCCCACGGCGTCGGTGACGTGCTGCAGGGCGTCGAGGGAGAGTTCCGGGATCCGGTCGAGGTCGGCTCGGGTGCGGAAGGGCTGTGCGATCACGGGTCCGGTGCCGGGGACGATCTCGACGTCGACACCGGCGGCCTCGAGGGGCACGACGATGTCGGAGTAGAAGACGGCGGCGTCCACGTCGTAGCGGCGGACCGGCTGCAGGGTGATCTCGGCGACGAGTTCGGGGATGCGGCAGGACTCCAGCATCGTCGTCCCGGCGCGGGCCTCGCGGTACTCCGGCAGCGAGCGGCCGGCCTGGCGCATGAACCAGACGGGCGTGCGGTGCGGGGTGGTGCCCCCGCGGGCGGCGTGGAGGTAGGGCGAGTTCTCGAGCGGCACGCGCTGATGGTCCCACGGCGTGGCTGACGCCCCCGCGGGGTCGGGGGTGCCTAGGCTCCGTGCCGTGAGTGCGCACCGGACCCCGGGAGCGCCCGGTGCTCCGCCGGCCTTCGAGGCCGCGGTGGCCGCGGTGCGCGCCGTCCGCCTGCGCTCCGAGCTGGTGCTGACGGAGGTCCCCGCCCCGGCGCGCATCGCCCCCTTCGCCCTGGCCGTGGCCGGTGACGTCGTCCTGGACGGTGACGAACTCGCGACCGGACGTTTCATCCTGTTGCACGACCCGACCCGGCCGGCGGAGTGGGACGGCGACTTCCGCGTCGTGACCTACGTCCGCGCGGACCTGGAGTCGGAGCTCGGCGAGGACCCGATGCTGGGGCAGGTCGGGTGGTCCTGGCTGGAGGACGGTCTGGCGTCGGCCGGTGCCCAGGCCACCAGCGTGGGCGGCACGGTGACGCGGGTGCTCTCGGAGGGCTACGGCGCTCTGGCCGAACGTCCCGCGTCCGTGGACGTGGAACTGCGGGCGTCGTGGACGCCGACGGACCCGACGGACATCGCGGCGCACCTGCACGCGTGGGAGGTCCTGGTGTGCACGGTGGCGGGTCTGCCGCCGCTCCCCGAGGGCGTCGTGTCCCTCGGTGGCCGCACGCACTGAGACACGCGTCACCAAGTGTTCAAGGAACCCCCCGGACGGGCCGATCACCTTCTCGAATGATGGAGGCGTTCCGCAGTGGGCGGGCGCCGATCGCCTGCAGGAGGACGACGGTGACGGCACTCGTCGAACGCCCCGGGATGGCTGTACCTTCCCGGCTCGGCCGCTTCGCGGCTCTGGTCGCTGTGGCGGATCCCGCCGTCCGCGAGTCCGTGACCCGCACGCTGCGGATGCTCGGCGCCGTGAACGTCGAGCACGCCACCAGCGTCGCCCAGGCCCGCGCGATGGCCCGCACCGGCCCGCGCGCCCTGTTCATCGCCGACGCGGGACTGCCCGACGGCTCCGGCGCCCAGCTCGTCTCCGAGCTGCGCGCCGCCGGGTGGAACCGCTGCGTCGTGCTCTCCAGCAACGCCGACCCGTTCGCGGTCCGCGGTGCGGTCGCCGCCGGCGTCCGCTGCTACCTCGTGACGACCCGCCCCGAAGGGGTGGGCTTCGAGGGACGCACCGGGGAGAACGGCGTCGACAGTCTCTCCGAGCGTGAGGTCGAGGTGCTCCAGCACGTCGCCGACGGCCGGTCCAACAAGGACACCGGCGCCCTGCTCGGCCTGTCCGCGCTGACGGTGAAGAGCCACCTGGCCCGCATCGCCCGCAAGCTCGGCACGGGCGACCGCGCCGAGATGGTCGCGATCACCCTGCGGGCCGGCGTCATCCAGTGATGCTGCTGGAGCGGTGCTGAGCACCTCTCCTCGTCGCGCCGCCCGCCTCCGGTGGGCGGCGTTCGGCGTTCTCCCCCTCCTCGACACGGCCGGTCGCCGCACCCCTGATCGTGCGACGGCTCAGCTGAGCGGTCACGTACGGTGGTGCCGTGACCGAGACGCCGACGAAAGAGGAGCCTGAACAGGCCGGGCCCGAGCTCCCGATGCTGTCGGTCCCCGCCGACGGCCTGCCGCCCGTCGTGACCGACGAGGCCGCGCTCGCGCAGACCGTCGCCGCGTTCGCGGCCGGTACCGGCCCGGTCGCCGTCGACGCCGAACGCGCCTCCGGCTACCGCTACGGGCAGCGGGCGTTCCTGGTCCAACTGCGCCGTGAGGGTTCCGGCACCGCCCTCATCGACCCCGACGCCCTGCCGGACCTGTCCGCCCTGGGCGAGGTCCTCGCGGACGTGGAGTGGGTGCTGCACGCCGCGAACCAGGACCTGCCCTGCCTGGCCGAACTCGGCATGCGCCCCACCCGCCTGTTCGACACCGAACTCGGTTCCCGCATCGCGGGTCTGCCCCGCGTGGGTCTGGGCGCGGTCGTCGAGGAACTGCTCGGCCTGCGACTGGCCAAGGAGCACTCCGCGGTCGACTGGTCGACCCGCCCGCTGCCCGTCCCGTGGCTGACCTACGCCGCCCTCGACGTCGAGGTGCTCGTCCAGGTCCGCGATGTCCTCGCCGAACGCCTTGCCGCGCAGGGGAAGTTGGACTGGGCCCTGGAAGAGTTCGCCGCCGTCGCCAACGCCCCGACGCCCGTCGCCCCGGCGGAGCCGTGGCGGCGCGTCTCCGGTCTGCACGCCGTGCGTTCACGGCGGCAGCTCGCCGTCGTGCAGGCGCTGTGGTCGGCTCGCGACGCCGAGGCCCGCCGACGCGACACCTCCCCGGGCCGGTTGCTGCCCGACTCCGCGATCGTCGCCGCCGCCCGCGCCACCCCCCGCACCGCGCAGGCCCTCGCCTCGACGTCGGGGTTCACCGGCCGTGCGGCGAAGACGAAGCTGCAGTTGTGGGCCGACGCCGTCGCCGAGGGGCTGGCCCTGCCGGAGTCGGAGCTCCCCGCGCACGCTCCCCGCAGTGACGGCCCGCCGCCGCCGCGGGCGTGGGCGGCGAAGGACCCGCTCGCCGCGGCCCGGCTCAACGCGGCCCGGGCCGTCGTGACCGCGCTAGCCGAGGAGCACGCCCTCCCGGTCGAGAACGTCCTGCAGCCCGACGCCCTGCGCCGGGTGGCGTGGACTCCCCCGCAGCCGCTGGACGCCGACGGTGTCCGGGCGGCACTGGCCGCGCGCGGTGCCCGCGCCTGGCAGCTCGACCTGGTGTCGGGACCCGTCGCGGAGGCCATGGCGCAGGCCCGCGTCCCCGAACCGGACGCGGAACCCGTCCCCGACGCTGGTTGAGCTCGACACCGCTCCTCTTGCCGAGCGGCCGTTCGTGCGTCATCGTCGACACCGCGTCACGACGAGGTGGTGCGCCAACGGCGACGGAGGTGGACGTGGAACGCCTCACCCTGGACGAGCAGCTCTCCGCAGCGGCGATGGCCCGGCACTGGGTCTGTGACCACTGCCCCGACGAGCACCTGCCCGCGGCGCGGCGCTGGATCGCCGAACTGCTGACCAGCGAACTGGTCCACAACGCCTTCTCGCACGGCCGGGGCCCGGTCGTCCTGTCGTTGACCCACGACGAGGAGGGCATCCTCGTCGGCATCTCCGACCACGAGGAACGCGTCCCGACGTTGCGCGAGCAGTCGCCGGGAGCCACGGAAGGTCGCGGCATCGCCCTCGTCGACGCCCTCGCCACCACCTGGGGCGTCTACGGCAGCGACGGCAGCGAGACCGACGAGGCCTCCGGCGACTGGCCGAGCCCCCAGGAGCGGTCCGGCGGCAAGACCGTCTGGTTCCACCTCGCCACCGGTTGAGCCGTCTGCGCCCGTTCGGGGGACGCCGAGTCGGGCGCAGGCGTGGTTTCGCCTACCGTCTGCCACGTGAGCACCGATCAGCCGCGCCCCATCAGGGCCCTCCTACGACGCTGCGTGCTCGCCGCCAGCGTGCTCGGTGACCTCGACGTCGACCTCGACGACGAGGGTGTCCGGATGCCCGGCTGCTCGCCGTTGCAGTGGTCGGACCTGGCCCGCACGGCCGCCGGCGCCGGTGAGGAGGTCGCCCGGTTGCGGGTGGCCGACCTGCTGCACGCCCACCTGGAACTGCACCGCGGTGAGGTCTGGACCGTTCCGCTGGCGATCCCCGTCGGGGCCGACCGCCACCCCGCCTACGGCTGGACGCACACCCCCCAGCTCGGGGGCGCGCTCGACCTCGGCCTCGGCGTCGTGGTCCGCAGCGAGAGCGGCGGCCGGGTGCGGGAACGGACGCTGCCGGTCCCCGTCGCCTCCGCCCGCGCCACCGGCCGGTCCTCCCGGCTCAGCGACGTCGACCTGGCCCGCCTCGAGGACATCGGCGCCCTCGTCGCGCGACGACTGGTCCGCGACGCCGGCAGCCGGGGACTCGGCGCCACCGACGGACTCCTCCGCCCCGTCGCCGGCTGCGACGTCCCGACCCTGCTGGCGTCGAGGACCCTGCGTGAGCACCTCGTCGCCGGCCCGGACCGGGCCGTCGGGAACCTGCTGCGCGCCGTCGCGGTCCCCGACCGGACCCGCGGCTGGTTCGACCTCGCCCGCATCGACCCCGCCTACGTCGGTGCCGCCTGGATGGCCACCGACGCCGCGGACCGGGGCTTCCGCCGGCCGGTGCTGGTGACGCTGGACGAGGTGGCGCTCGCGCCCAGCAGCCCGCGGCTCGTGGAGCGGGTCCTCGCCGACTGAGGGGTCCGTGCGCGATGCTGCGGGCATGGCCACGATCAGCGCTGTCGTCCGCCCGGTGTCCGGAACCGCCACGGCGGTGGGGAGCAGCGGCGGCCACTGCGTCGTCGTGGACCGCCCCGACGGGGCTGCCGGCGGGGCGGGACTCGGGTTCAACGGCGGGCAGCTGCTCGCCTTGGCGATCGCGGGGTGCCTGGCCAACGACCTGCGCTACGCCGCGGCCGACCCGGAGGACCCGCACCTGGACGCGGTGCGGGTGCTCGCCGACGTCGACGTCGTGGAGGGTCGCGTGGTGGGGGCGCGGGTCCGGTTCGAGGGTGGTGGCGCGGTCGCGGAACTCGTCCGCGCCGCCGTCGCGGACTCGACGGTGCTCGCCGCGGTCCGCAGCGGGTTCCCGGTCGAGGTGGTCGACGCGTGAGCGTCCTGCTGGTGCCCGGGGGTCCCCTGCTGGACCCGGCCTACCTCCCCTTCGAACTCCCCGGCGAACGCGTCCTGGTGGCCGACCTGCGGTTCGCACCGGCACGGCGCTGCGACCAGCTCGTCGACGCCCTGGAGGAGTTGCGGGAGGCGCACGGGATCCCCGTGGTCGACCTGGTGACGCACTCGGCGGGCGCGAACCTCGCCGTCCGCTACCTGGAACGCTTCGCCCACCGGGTCGCCCGGTTGGTGCTGGTCACCCCGAGCGTGGCCGCCGTCGGGCTGCCCGTGTCGGCGAAGACCCGGTCGCGGACGGCGGAACTCAGCCGCGACGAACCCTGGTTCGAGCAGAGCTTCGCTGCGCTGCAGCGGGTCGGCGCGGGCCACGCTGAGCCGGACGACTGGGACGCCGTGGGGCGGTTCACCGGTTCCGATCCTGCGGAGGAACCCGACCCGGTGCTGGCGGCGGAGTTCACGGCCCCGGGGGCGTTCGACCCGATGGCCACCCGCGCCGCTCTCGCAGGTTTCGCCGGGGAGGTGCTGGTACTGGCCGGGGAGTTCGACGTCGGCGCTCCCCCGCCGGTCCTGCGGGAGTTCGCCGGGCTGTTCCCGCGGGCCCGTTTCGTGGAACTCCCCCGGGCCAGGCACTTCCCCTGGCGCGACGACCCCGCGGGCTTCGCGCAGGTGGTGCGGAGCTTCCTGGCGCCGGAGGAACCGGAGGACCTCCCGGGCGGGCGCAACCTCGGGGCGGTCCGGATCGGGCGCACCGTCCGGAAGGCGGCGGGGACGCAGACCGCGACCGTGCAGGCCCTGCTCGGCGACCTGCACGCGCAGGGGTTCCACCGCGTCCCGCGTCCGCTGGGGATCGACGAAGCGGGCCGGGAGGTCTGGGAGTACTTGCGAGGCAACACCATCGGTACCCAGGAACCCTGGCCGGACTGGGTCTTCGGTGACGCGCTGCTCACCGACGTGGGGCACTGGCTGCGGGAGTTCCACGACGCCTCGGAGCAGTTCTGGAGCGAGGGCGGTCGGATCCTCGGTCACCAGGACCTCGCGCCCTACAACGCCGTCGTCGACGGTGACCGTCTGGTCGGGTTCGTCGACTGGGACCTGGTGGCCCCCTCGGTCCCGTTGCGCGACCTGGCCTTCGTCGCCCTGCGCTGGGTCCCGCTGATGGGGCAGGACGGTCGCACCCCGGAGCAGCGGTGGCGGCGGTTGCGGTCCCTGCTCGCCGCCTACGGGTGGAGGGGCAGCGAGGAGGAGGTCCTGGACGCGGTAAGGGTTCGCGCCCAAGACCACGCCGCCGGCCTGCGCCAGGCCGCCCTCGACGGGTGGGGTCCGGCCGTGGAACTCGTGGCGGAGGGGGTGGCCGACGAGTTCGACCGTGCTGCAGCGGGTCTGACGGGGTTGTTGTGAGCATCGAGGAGGTGCTGGCCGCCGCGCGCGTCGGACTCGACCGGCTGACCCCGGAGCAGTTGTGCGCCGAGCAGCGAGAGGGGGCCCTGGTCGTCGACACCCGCACCCCGGCCCACCGGGTCGAGCAGGGCGAGTTCCCGGGCGCGCTGGTCATCGACCGGACGGTGCTGGAGTGGCGACTCGATCCGACCTGCCCCTTCCGGATCCCGGAGGCGACCGGACCGGACCTGCGGGTGGTCGTCGTCTGCCGCCACGGTTACAGCTCCAGCCTGGCCGCGGCGTCGCTGCGGGCGGTCGGTCTGCACCGGGCCACCGACCTCGAGGGCGGGGTGCAGGCGTGGCTCGCCGCCGGGTTCCCGGTGCACCGGGGACCGGTCCGAGAGGTGACGTAGGGTCGCGGCTCTCCGGCGCGGACGACTACCTCGAGTCCGCGATCTCCGACGAGTCCTTCGCGCGGAACCGCTGACCGCCGAACGCCACCGCCTCGACCAACGTCCGGGCGACGTCCTGCGGGGCGAGCCCGGCCTCGTCGAGCAGGGCGTCGCGGCTGCCGACGTCCAGGAACCGTTGCGGGAGAGCGAAGGTGTGCACGGTCGCCGGGTCGTCGCGCCCGCGCAACGCCGCCGCCAGCGCCCAGCCGACACCGCCGACCTCGCCACCGTCCTCGAGCACGGCGACGTGGCCGTGGCTGCGGGCCAGGTCGAGCAGCGCCTCGTCCACCGGCACCACCCAGCGCGGGTCGACGACGGTCACGCCGACGCCGTGGGCCCGCAGCCGGGAGGCGACGTCGAGGGCGCGAGGTACCAGCGAGCCCACGGCGACGAGCAGGACGTCGTCGCCCTCGGCCCACGAGGGCCCCTCGAGGACGTCGGCGTGCCCGGCGCGGGCGATCGCGGGGATGTCGGCGGGCACCTTGCCCTTGCTGTAGCGCAGGACCGTCGGCGCGTCCTCGACGGCGAGCGCCTCGCGCAGTTCCTCGCGCAGGGTGGCGGCGTCGCGCGGAGCGGCGAGACGCAGGCCCGGGACGAGCCGGCACAGTCCGAGGTCCCACACGCCGTGGTGGCTGGGGCCGTCGGGGCCGGTGACCCCGGCACGGTCGAGGACGAAGGTGACCCCGGCCCGGTGCAGGGCGACGTCGAGCAGCAGCTGGTCGAAGGCGCGGTTGAGGAAGGTGGCGTAGAGCGCCACGACGGGGTGCAGACCGCCTGCGGCCATGCCGGCCGCGGAGGTGACCGCGTGCTGTTCGGCGATCCCGACGTCGACGACGCGGTCGGGGTGGGCGCGGGCGAACGCGTCGAGACCCACCGGGCCCTGCATGGCAGCCGTGATGCCCACGACGTCGCGGCGGACGTCGGCGATCGCACGGATCTCCTCGCCGAAGACGCTGGTCCAGGAGGAACCCGACGAGGCCTGCGCCTCCCCCGTCTCGGGATCGATGATCCCGACGGCGTGGAAGCGGTCGGCGTCGTCGGCGAGGGCCGGTTCGTAGCCGCGCCCCTTCTGGGTGATGACGTGGACGATGACGGGGCCGCCGAAGGACCGCGCGCGGCGCAGGGCGTGCTCGACGGCCTCGGTGTCGTGGCCGTCGACGGGCCCGACGTACTTGAGACCGAGGTCCTCGAAGAGCCCCTGCGGGGCGACGATGTCCTTGATCCCCTTCTTGACGCCGTGCAGCGTCTCGTAGGCGAGGCGACCGGGGGTACCACCGCGTTGCAGCGACTGCTTGCCCCAGTCCATGAGCTTCTCGTACTCGCGGGTGGTGCGCAGGGTCGCGAGGTGGGAGGCCATCCCGCCGATGGTCGGGGCGTAGGACCGTCCGTTGTCGTTCACGACGACGACCACGGGGCGGCGTGAGGTGGCGATGTTGTTCAGCGCCTCCCAGGCCATGCCGCCGGTGAGGGCACCGTCACCGATGACGGCGACCACGCGACGCCCGTTCTCCCCCTGGCTCTCGCCGCGCAGCTCGAAGGCCCGGGCGAGTCCGTCGGCCCACGACAGCGACGTCGAGGCGTGCGAGTTCTCGACGACGTCGTGCTCGCTCTCGGCGCGGGAGGGGTAGCCGGAGAGGCCGCCCGCCTCACGCAGGTGGGCGAAGTCCTGGCGGCCGGTGAGCAGCTTGTGGACGTAGCTCTGGTGGCCGGTGTCGAAGACGAGGCGGTCGCGCGGGGAGTCGAAGACGCGGTGCAGACCGATCGTCAGTTCGACGACGCCGAGGTTGGGTCCGAGGTGCCCACCGGTCCTGCTCACGGCGGCGACGAGGAAGTCGCGGACCTCCCGAGCCAGCGCGGGCAGGTCCTCGGCGGGCAGGGCCTTGAGGTCCTCGGGCCCCTTGATCGTCTCGAGCAGCCCCATGCGGGGTGGCCTCCTGTGTCGCGGGGTCGAGCGTGAACGGACTGGGCGAGTGTAGGAGGACCCCTCCCCGACGTCGGCCCGCACTCGCCCGTTCGGACAGAGCGTTCACAGGCGCGGCACGAACTTCTTCCCTCGCAGTGCCTGCTCGAGCAGGTCGACCGCGCGCGCCACCCTGCGCAGGCGCAGCTCCTCGCGGTCGAGCACGTCGAAGACCTGCGGTCCGACCTCGGGGGGCAGGTCGGCGGCGAGGTCGCGGCGGGCGGTGCTGCGGGCCCGCACGACGGCCTCCTGCTGGGCGCTGACGTGGTGGCCGACCAGCCAGACCAGCAGCAGGGGGTGGCGGCGGACGGCGGCGTAGGAGCGGAACTCCGGCGGGGCCTGGTCGAGCAGCCAGGAGGAGGTGGCGACCTGCCAGTCGTCCACCCCGGGGGGCGGGACCTCCTGCGGCCAGCCCGGCGGGCCGTGCCGCGGACGTCGCTCGAACATGCGTTCGATGCTACGACGTCGTGGCGGGGGAAGCGGACCCTGGTGCCTCAGGACATCGGTGGCTGTGGCTGCTCCACGGTCATCCCGAGATGCTGTGTCCACAATGCTTGACTGACCACTCACTCATCCATATCGTGGTCGTCGTGGCCCGCGCGAGGAACCCCGCTCACCGCACCGCCCTCCTCGAAGCGGCGACGCGGGTCTTCGCCGCCGAGGGCCTCGCCGCCTCCACGGCCTCCATCGCCCGCGCGGCCGAGGTCTCCACCGGCACCCTCTTCGTCTACTTCGAGACCAAGACCGCGCTGGTCAACGAGCTCTACGTCGTCCTGAAGAGTGCGATGGGACGAGCCGCCACCGACGGCCTGAGGCCGGGGGCCGGACCGCGCGAGCAGTTGCGCTCGATGTGGGACGGGTGGATCGACTGGGCGGTGCAGGACCCTGACCGGCGACGGGCTCTGGCCCACCTCGCGGTCGCCGAGGACCTCAGCCCCCAGAGCCGACAGGCCGTGCAGGCCGCCTACGCCGGAACCGCCGAAGTCCTCGGACCGATCGTCGCCGGCGGCCCGATGCGCCAGGCACCGCTGCGGCTGGTGTCCACCCTCGTGTCGGCCATCGCCGACGCCACCATCGACGACCTCATCGCCCACCCCGACCCCACCGGGACCCGCAGCTCCCTCGCCTTCGAGGCGGTGTGGCGGGTCCTGGCCCTCGACCGCGCCGGCGAACGGTCCCACGACCCCACCCCGACCCGGGAGACCTCATGACCAGCACCCCCACCGCGACCGCGGCCTGGGTCGTCACCGGCCCCACCTCCGGCTTCGGCCGCGCCACCGCACTCGAACTCGCCCACCACGGCCACGTCGTCCTCGTCGGCCGCAACCCCGACAAGCTCGCCACGGTCGAGGCGCAGATCGAGCAGGCGGGCAGCAGCGCCACGAGCATCGTCGCCGACTTCTCCGACGTCCTCAGCGCGCGTCGGGCGGCGGCACAGATCGCCGCCCTGGACCTGCCCGTGCGTGGTGTCCTCAACAACGCCGGGGTCATGCTCACCAAGCCCGGGGTGAGCCCGCAGGGCTGGGAACTGTCCTTCGCCACCAACCACCTCGGCCCGCTCGCCTTCACCGACGCTCTCCTGCCGTCCCTGGCCGACGGGATCAACGTCGTGTTCATCGCCTCCGCCTGCGAGGACCCCGAACGCGTCCCCGCCGTCCGGGCCGGCTTCCGTGGCAGCCGGTACCTCTCGGCCGAGGCCTCCGCGCGCGGGGAGTACGTCCCCGGTGGGTCCGCGCGCGCCGGCATGGACGCCTACGCCACGTCCAAGCAGGGCAACCTCGCCGCCGTGTTCAGCCTCGCCCGCCAGCACCCCCGCCTGCGGTTCCGGGCGATCGAACCCGGCGTGAACCCCGGTTCGAACCTGGGCAGCGACGCGTCCGCCGTCCTCAACGTGGTCTCGAACCTCCTTGCCCCGGTCCTGCAGTTCCTGCCGCACTTCACCACCTCCCGGCGCGCCGGGCGGGTCATCTCCCGCATCGTGGTCGATCCCTCGGAGGCCACGGGGGTCTACTACGACGAGAACGGCAAGGCCGTGCGGGCCTCCAAGCAGGTCAGCGACCCCGCCTTCGCCGACCGGTACGTCAGGGAGAGCCGGGAACTGCTGGCCTCGCTCTGACCCGACGGCACCGCGACCGGCTCGTGCAACCTGGGTGGGGTGGTGATCCGTCTGGTGGGTGTGAACGACAGGAGCAGTCCATGACGGTGACGAGGGACGAGGAGTTCGGGGACTACGTGCGGCAGCGGCGGGCGGTGCTGCTGCGCACCGCGACCTTGCTGACCGGGGGTGATGCCCACCGCGCCGAGGACCTCGTGCAGACCACCCTGACCCGTCTCTACCTCGCGTGGCCCCGGACCCGCGCCGCCGACGACGTGCACGCCTACGCCCGCCGAGCACTGGTCAACGTCCTGGTCGACGAGGAACGCCGACCCTGGCGGCGGCGCGAGCACCTCCGCGCGCAGCTGCCCGAACACTCCGGGCAGCTCGAGGCGCCGGGCTCCACGACCGGCGACGGCCCACGCACCGACGACGTCCTCCGCGCCTTGCGGGAACTGCCGGCCCGGATGCGTGCGGTCGTGGTCTTGCGCTACTTCCACGACCTGTCGGTGGCCGAGACCGCCCAGGCGATGACCTGCAGCCAGGGCACGGTCAAGAGCCAGACCGCGCGGGCCCTGGACAAGCTGCGTCGGCAGCTGGGCACCGACCTCGAGACCGACCTCGAGACCGGCGAGGCCTGTCCCCTCACGACCCCCACTCCCCTCTCTTCCAGGAGCTCCTGATGACGAACCTGCGCACCCTGCTCGACCAGGCCAGCGGCCCTGCCTCGCCCCAGACCCCGCCCGCAGCGCTGGTGCAGGCCGATCTCGCCCGCGCCCACCGAGGGCTGCGCCGCGAACGGGTGGGGCGCGGAGCCCGTGGCGGGTTGCTCGCCGTGGCCGCTGCCGGGGTCGTGGCCGTGCTCGTGCAGACCGGGTCGCCCACCGGCGCGACACCCGAGAGGGCAGCGACACCGCCACAGAGCTCGTCGGCCGCGGGTGTCGGGGACACCCGGATGGTCGCCTACGCCGGCACTCAGCCCGCGGGCTTCACCCTCGACGCGCTGCCCCGCGGGTGGGAGGTGCAGGGCGTGGACGCCGGTGTCCTCACCCTGGCTCCGGCGGGGATCGCCGACCAGGACCCGAACTCCTTCGCCGGCAAGGTCGCCGTCTTCCTGGAGGACCTGCCGCAAGCCGCTACCGGCGACCGGGTTCGCCCGGTGCAGGTGGGAACCACGACAGGACTGCTCTTCGAGAGCGATCTGAACACCGACGGTGACCGGCGGGGCGGAACCACCCTGTTCCTCGCCCAGCCCTCCGGTACCCAGCTCGCCGTGCAGGTGTGGGCCGGGCTGGGCTGGTCCGACACCGACATCGCCGCCCTCGGCGCGGCGATCCACGTCACTGACGCCGCGACCGTCTCGGTCGGCTGAGCACCCGTCGGGTGGCCCCGGCTCAGAGCCTGCGGGCGGCTGTCGATCGCCGGTGGGCGGCGCGGCGACAGGAGGGGAGCCGCGCCGCCGGGGGTGCGTGAGTGCGGGGTTCGAAGCGCGCGTGCCCTTGCGGTGGCGCCGCGGTGGCCCGGCGGTCATCCCACGATCGGATCGAGCACGTCCAGACGCGGCCACAACCCAGCGAACCCATCACGAGGTGAGCTTCCGACTGGGGTCCTCCCACCCGGCCAGGTGCCCCAACCAGGCCAACGACAGCCACTCACCTTCCACCGTGAACTCCTCGACACGCCTCTCCTCCACACGTCGAAGCCGCCCCCGCCAGGACGCCCCCGGCGTGGTGGCACCCACCGCAGGCCGCCACCGACGCGGATGCGCCTGCACCAACGACCACTGCCCCAACGACAACTCAGCCACCGCCGGCATCCCCGGGTCGTCGTAGACGCGCGCTCCCGAAGAGGTCAACCGCACCGTCCACACCGACCACTGCCGCTTCCCGCCGAATGCCGCACGAGGCCCCTTCAACCGCAGCGGAGCCAGACCCAGCTCGTGCGACGAACCCTCCTGCACGACCGCGTTGCGCCGGCCGCGGTTGCCGGTGCCCAGATCGGCCAGCACCTCACTGGGAGCGAGGACCAAGCCGGCGAGCACGGTCGCGATGCGCAGCGGCAGCACGACGATCCGCCAGATCAAGCGCTTGGGGCGCCGTTGATCGATGGACCACGTGACCTCATCGAGCACTGTCGTCGCCACTGCTGTCCCTTCTCGCGCTTCGGGTCCTGTCCTGCATTCAAGCTGGACACGAACGCACGAACCACCCGTTGCGGGTGCGGACCTCCCTACCGGTCGTACCGCGCTACCCGCGGTCGCCGGTGGCTGGCGAGCAGGCACCCGCCGGCTCCGAGCGCCCCACACGGACCCGCCTCCCCGGCCCGCTCGCGAGAGCCTCCACGACGAGGCTCCTGAGTGGAATGAACCACCCGGCGACGATGGGGAACGACCCACCTCGTGAGTTCGCGGACGCCGGCCACAGGCAGGCGTCACGGTCATCCCGCGGTGCGCGTGACGCCACGATCGCGAGACCGTCTGGTCACCACGTGATCGTGCAGGCCGCCGGCGCAACAGATCGGCAACCCCTGACCCGCCACCTCGGCAACACTGAAGCGGTGGACCCGCTCTACCGCGCCCGAGCCCGCGCCCTCATCGGCGATCCACCTCCCGAGCAGATGCCCCGGTGGGCCGCCCTGGCCCTGACCCGCGGCTACGACTCCCCGACCCTGCGCGAACTCGCCGGCGCCCACGAAGACCCCGCCACCCTGCGCGACCTGCTCACCGACGCACTCGGCGGCCCCCGACTCAACGAGCACCAGGCCCTGTGGGTGATGGCCCACACCTACGCCCGCAGCATCGTCGACGGCCTGATCAGCCCGAAGGAGGGAGGAGAACTCCTCTGGAGCATCTCCACCAGCCTCGGGCACCCAGACGAGCTGAACGGGCTGCTCGACGAGACCACCGACTGGGAGTACGCCCACGAACTCGACCCCGAGGAGATCCGGCAGCGCATCGTCACCGAAGCACAGCACCTCCTGGAGGTCGTGACCATCGAAACCCTCGACCAGGAACCCGACCCCGACCGTTTCCTGGACCTCGACGACGAAGCCGCTCCCACCCGAGAAACCTGACGTCCACAGCAGGACGTCGCCGACGATCCCGCCTCCGGGACCGATCACCGCACGGTCATCCCGCATCCGGCGTGATGGGCGTCTTCTGCGCGTTCACAGCCTGAGCGGGCAACCGCCGGGCCAGCCACGGCAACAGCACCAACGCCCCCGCACAGCCCAACGCGACCGCGGCCCACGGCAGCCACGACCCCACCGCGAACAACCCCACCAGGAGCGGCGCCAGCAGCGCGGCGGCGTTGAAGCTGTACTGCACCGTGGCCATGTACCGACCGTGGGCCCGCACCGGTGCGGATGCCTCAGCCATCGCCAACACCCGACCGGTGAGCATCCCCGAGCACGCCAGCACCACGGTGGCGGCCAACAGCCACACCGGCTGCCACGACCTGGCGATCAGGGGTGCGCCCGCACACATCGCGCACCACGCGATGGTCAGCACGGCACCCAGGGCGACGGTGCGCGTGCGCTTCCACGATCTGGTCCACCGCACCACCAGACCAGCACAGGTGGAACCGATGGCCGTCAGCAGCACCACGCACGCGCCGGGGATCCAGGCGGGTGCGCGAAGCCGGTCCAGTGCCCAGACGGAGAACCCCACGAGGAAGACGTCGGTGGCCAGACCGGTCAAGGCCATCATCACCAGCAGGACGAGGAAGGGGCGGTCACGCCACGGACGGGGGGTGTCAGGGGTGCCCACGAGCTGAGCAGGCCCCTTCTCGCCGGGCCGGTCTTCACCCGTTGCGAAGAGGTCGTGCTGCGCCTTCGTCAGCGGCGCGTCGGAGTCGCTGTCAGCGTCTTGCCGTGCCGCCGGGGTTCCGCCTGCGCGCTGGACCCGGAGGTTGCCTGCGACGAGGCGCCACAGCAGGCCCGCGGCCAGCAGGAAGGTGAGCGCGTCCACAGCCACGGCGATGCGCAGGGCGGGCGTGTCCAGCCAGGTCAGGAGAGCCGCAGCGACCAGGGCACCGATACCGAAGGCGGCCGAGCGGATCATCTCGACGTGGGCGAAGGCACCGTCCTTGGGTCCCTCACCGGCGACAGCGGAGATCAGCGAGAACAAGGAGCTGTAGAAGGTCTGCGTACCTGCCGCGACCAGCACAGCCCCACCGATCGCGAAGACCACCCCGGGCCCCAGCCGAGTTCCCGCGCTGCTGCCGACGGTGCCGGCCAGGAGGTAGAGCGTCATCCCGACGGCCTGGATGAGCTGAGAGGTGATGACGACGCGGCGGGGTCCGAAGCGGTCCACGACGCTCCCGACGACCAACGGTGCACCCAGGCCCAGGAGGGTGCCCAGGAAGAGCAGGGTCCCAGCCAGTCCGACGGAGAGGCCGACGACCTGGACGCTGTAGACCAGCACCAGGGGCAGGAACAGGCCGGAGCCGAAGTTGTCGACGGCCAGGGCCAGGAGCAGTCCCCGTCGTGAGCGACCGTTCTCGCGGGGCCAGGTCGGGGCCTTCTCGCTGTCCACGGCGGCGTGTGTCACAGGTCTTGAACGTAGGGCAGAACCGTCGCCGCAGGAGGAACCGCCGGTGTCGGCGTGGCGCAGGCCGACGTCACGGTCATCCCGCAGTTCGGGTGATGTGAGTCCAATCCGTCGTCGAGGCGGAAGTCGTGGTCCGGGTCAGCCAGTGCCCGTACCGGTCATGACGACAGGGCGGGCCGTTGCCGCAGAACCCCCGCTGCTGCCGATCGGCGCGCCAGTGATCCCGTCGCCGACGTCTCACGGTCTCGCTGCCGTCGTGGGGACCCCGAACCCGACACACCGACGGAGACCTGACGCTCCCGGCACCAGACCCTCAGCAGCTACCACCACCGCCACCGTCCCCGCCGCTGCACCCCCCGCCGTCCCCGAAACCGCCTCCGAAGCTCCCACCGGTGTCGCCACCCGGGTCGCCACCGGACCACCCCACACCGTCGGATCCGCCCCCACCGCCGTCGTTGAACCAGAACGGAGTCGTGCGTGCAGATCGATGAGTTCTCCGACCCGGTCGCAGGTGATCGACGACACCGAGCACCAGGACCACAGCGGCGACGATGAAGAACAGGACGACCACGAGGACCACCTCCGTTCGTCTCCTCCGCTACCGGCAGCAGCAGGAGCAGAGACGCTGAGCGCAGCGTGGCACAACACCTCCACCCCCTGAGGCAGAACGCATCGATGTCCGCTCCCACCAGGCACACCCGAGGCACCTCGGGCCGGTAGGGGCCGAGACGTCCCGGAGGTACTCCCTTCCCGCTTCCCGCCGTCGCGGACGTCGGCGACGTTCCGGTCACGACGACGTGCGGGCGGCGCCGCGGTCGTGGCACGGCTGCTGTGGCACTCCACCTCCGGCAACAGCACCCGGTTCGACGTCGCCGTCGCAACAGGCTGATCCCAGCAGACAGGACCCCCCAAGCCCCGGCATCCTGACCCGGTGACCGATCGCCCTACGCCGCCACCCGTTCTTGCCCGGCTGCTGGGTCGACGACGCGGAACGGATCCCAAGAACCCCCTCCTGGTGGCCCTGGACTGCTTCACGGCCGTCATCGCCCTCCACCTGGCCGTCATCGGCTACCTGGGGTTGCCGCCCTGGTTCGCCGTGACCCTCACCCTCTTGGCCGGCCTCGCGATCTTCTACGCAGTCCGAGAACTCTTCCTCTGGCAGCAGCACCTGCGCCTCACCCACCGACGAGGCATCCCTGACGTCACCTCGCCGCGGACGTTTCCGGCGTCTGACCCTCCACAGCGGTAGGCCCCGCACGGCACTCTGCCCACCTCGCTGACTCACCTTCCACCGTGGATCGCTTCGACGTACCGCACCCGCCGGCCGAGCAGACGGAGGTCGCCCGGCTCAGGTCACGACCAGACGCAGCAGGACCTCCCCGGCCGCACCCAGCGGCAACACCAACAGCAACCACGCCGCCGCCGAACCCACACCCCGAACTCGTGCACCCACCGCCCGCGCCGCCGACGCGGTGGCGCCGAGGACCACCACCAGCAGAACACCGAGGACGCAGGAGACGACCGCCTCACCCGGGTAACGCAGGTAGACCCCGTAGGTGACCACTCCCTCCGCGAGGAAGACCCCGCCCAGCAGCGCCGCCCCCAGCGCGGCCACCCGTGGCGCAACCGCCCGTCGCCACCACCAGCCGGCCACTCCCAGGACCGGCCCGCCGAAAACACCGGTGGCGGCCCACAGCACGACGTTGGAGGGGTTGACGCCGAAGCCGCGCGCAGCGGACACGGCGTAGTAGCCGGCGACCTCCCCGAAGCACACCGCGACACCGGCCAGGACCGCGGCCCAGGGCCGCCGGCTCCAGGCACCGACCAGGAACGCGGGAGCGACCCAGGGGCCCACCGCGTTGGCCAGCCCGGCGAACGGCCAGGGCAGCAGCGTCTGCAGCCCCGACGTCGACGCCCCCCACACCACGCCGATCAGCACTGCCGCACCGAGCAACGGTGCCGCGCCCAGCCCACCGACCGAACCGTCGCGCCGGCCGCGCCCAGCCCACGGGAGACGGGGCGAGGTCCTCACGGTGGCGGGTTCGCTCATGGTCGAAGCCTGCCCCGCGGCGATCGGTCTGAACATCACCGCGTGGTCGGATCCTCGACCAGCGATTCATCATGCCCCGGGTTGACGGCCGAGCTCGAACCCACGCTCGCGGCGGTGCTGGTGCCGGCGGTGGCGGGGGAGGTCCTCACCGCGGCCGTGGCCCACCTCCTCCCCCGCCGTGACACTCTGCTCCTCCTGGAAGTCCTCCAACCGGTGGGGAAGGTTCCCGTGAACGTCAGCTACTCCCTCGCCTACCGCCTCGGCATCACACCGTGGGAACGCGCCATGGAGGTGGGCGCCGCCCAGTTCACCGCGCTGATCGAGCGCGAGGAGGCCGAGCGCGTCGCCCCCTTCGGCCACGCCCTCGACCTCGGGTGCGGCACCGGCGCGCACGCCGTGCAACTGGCCGGCCGTGGTTGGGACGTCAGCGCCGTCGACGCGGTGCCGTCCGTCGTGCGCCGCACCACCGAGCGGGCGCAGGAGCACGGGGTGGACGTCCACGCCCTCGAAGGCGACGTGACGGCACTGGACCCGGCCCGGATCGGAGCCCCCGTCGACTTCTTCCTCGACGCGGGCTGCTTCAACGGCCTCCGCCGCAGGCAGCGCTCCGCGCTGGGCCGCGGGATCACCGCCTGCGCCGCGCCGGACGCCACCCTGCTGGTGCTGGCGTTCGCGCCGGGGCGCCGGGGGCCGCTGCCCCGCGGGGCCAGTTCCTCCGACGTGACCGAGGCCTTTCCCGGCTGGGACGTCGTGGCCCAGGACGCCACCGACAGCCGGGGATTCCCGGGGCCGCTGCGCGCTACCGCTCCGCAGTGGTACCGCCTGCGCCGCCGCTGACGAGTGTTCGTCCCGGACGTTCCGGGAGGTGTGCCACCCCCGTGGACGGGGAAGGTACCGGGGGTGATGTTCACCCTCTTCCGCACCCTGGCCGCCGTCCGCGGGGCCAAGGCGCTGCACCCGCGCGGGACCGTCCACACCGGCCGACTCGTCCGGCACGGCCTGACCCCGGGGACCGGGGTCGCCTGGATCGACGAGCCGGGCGCGGACCGCACGGTCGTGCGCCTCTCCCGCGGCGCCGGTCTGCCCGCCCCCTGGCCCGACGTCCTGGGCCTGGCCCTGCGCGTCGAGTCCCCCGACGGCGGTCCCTGGGACGTGCTGCTGTCGACCACGCTGGGCCGGCGGGTGCCGTTCCCGCGCCGTGACGTGCGCTCGGGTCTGCACTCCAGCATCGCGGCCTTCCACGGGCCGCGCGGGCCGTTGCTGCTCGGCGCCCGGCACGTCGGGAACCGGTTCCTGCTCGCGGTGGCGACCCCGCGCGGGCCGTGGAGGCCGTTCGCCGAACTGTTCCTCGACGAGGGCGAGGTGGACGAACCGATCACGTTCGAACCGGTCCGGAACGCCGTCGCGGGGTTGAGCGTGCCGCAGCGGTGGCGCCGGATCCGCGAACCCGGGTACGCCGGTTCGCGACAGGGCCGCCGCTGACCGGGTTCACCGGGTCCGCACGTTCACCGGCAGCGGTGGGTAGAAGGTCTCCGGCAGGGCCCGCAGGGCCCGGACCATCGCGTCCGTCCCGTCGAACTGGAAACCCAACTGCGTGACGTACGCGGCGCACGCCTCCACCTTGGCGTCGAGTTCCTCCTCCGTGGGGTACCGGGGGTCACCGAGGGGAGCCTCCGCTCCCGCCCGCAGGACGTAGGGGGTGTCCGCCCACCGGGCCAGAGGCAGACCCCGGTCGTGGGCGAGGGCGTCGACCGCCGTGCGCACGTGGCGGTGGTCGACGTGGTCGCCGAGAGCCTGCGGCCCCAGCAGCAGGTCCACGGAACCCCCGAACCGCTCGTCGAGGAACGCCGTGAGGGCCTCCCCGATCGCGACCGGGCACCCCTCGTCCCCGGCGACGACGGGCCCGAAGAGCGCTGCAGCGCTGTGGTACCCGCGGTGCGGCGCTTCGAGCAGGGGGAGGTGGAAACCTCTCGTGCCGAGGGCAGCGCCGGCCGCGACGTCCTCGGCACGACGCAGGGCCATGTAGTCGACGTCGTCGGCCAGACCCTTGTCGGTCTGGCAGGCCAGCGCGAAACCCGTCGGATCCGCCACGCTGCCGGTGAAGACGGTGAGCACCGTGACCTCGGCCCCCGCGGCCACCAACCCGGTCAACAACGCCCCGGCGGAGAACACCGCGTCGTCCAGGTGCGGGGAGACGGCGAGGACCCGCGCGGGGTCCACCCCGGCGCGGTTCACAGGAGGTGGGGGGTCACGAGGAACCGGCAGTCGGCGTCGGCGGTCGTGGGTTCCACGCCCCGACCCCTGCTGGTGGGGCGTTCGGCGGGCGGGACCTGCGTCCACGCGGTGTCCGGCGAGGTGGCGACGACCCGGTGGTAGACGGCTTCCACACGTTCCGTCAGAGCCGGCCAGGACCAGACCTCGCGCACCTCGCTCAGCGCCTGCTGCGCCAGCTTCGGCCCCAGGGCCGGGTCGTCGAGCAGCCGACGCAGGGCGTCGACCAGACCCGCGACGTCGCCGACCTCGTGGAGCAGACCGTTCTCGCCGTCGCGCACGCAGTCCACGACGCCCACCGTGCGGGTGGTGACGACGGGGAGCCCGGCGGCCATGGCCTCCAGGATCGTGTTCGAGAAACCCTCGGACTGGGTCGGCGAGACGAACACGTGACCGTCGCGGTAGACGGCGGGCGCCTCGGTGTAGGGGACGTAGCCCCGCTGCTCCACGACGTCGTCCAGCCCCAGTTCGGTGACGAGTTCGGCGACGGCGGTGACGTCGGGGCCGATGCCGGAGACGAGGAGCCGCACCTCCCGGCCCTCCGCGCGCAGCAACGCGAGACCGTGCAGCAGGTCGAGGACGCCCTTGCGACGGTCGACGCGGCCGTGGAAGAGGAGCGTCACCGGCCCGTCCGCGGGCAGCACACCCACGGCGACCTCGTCGGCGGGGGTGAAAGCCTGCGTGTCGGTGGCTCCACCGACCAGGTCGAACCGTTCCGGGTCGGTCCCGTGGTGGTCCACGACCTCGTCGGCGAACGTCCGGGAACCGATGAGGACGGCCCCGGCGTGGTCGAGGACCGTGCGGATCCCGACGGAGTGGGCGGGACAGCACAACCCCACCCAGTGCCCGTCGCCCCCCTGGACGCTGACCACCGAGGGCAGGCCGAGCGAGGCGGACGCCTCCAGGACGGCCATCCCGGTGGGCCAGGCGTACTGGGCGTGCAGCAGGTCGAAGGGTTCCTCGGTGTGCAGGCGCTCCACGGTCTCGCGCATCGTGGCGATGTCGGCGTCGAAGTCGGCGGGCAGACCCTCGCCCGACCGCTGCTCCCCCGACGCCTCCAACCCGATCGCGCGCACCCCGGCCGGGACCCGGTCCGCGGGCGGCGGACCGCCGCCGTAGACGGCGCTGCCGGCGGGGTCACCGCGGAACTGCGACACCAGCACGACCTCGTGGCCGCGGGCCACCAGACCCTCCACGAGCTTCTCCGCGTACACGCTCATGCCCGAGACGGCGGGCCAGTAGCGGCGGGAGACGAGGCAGATCCTCATGCGGTCCATCCGTTCTCGCGGGCCACGGCGGCCGCGTGCAGTGCCGGTTCGCGGTAGAGCGGGTACAGCTCCCCCAGGACGCGGTCGAGCGCGGCCCGGTCCAACCAGGCCGGCTCGCCGAGGCGTTCCCGGGCGGCGTCGGTGAGGTGGACGGGTTCGGCCGAGGCGGGGACCCCGTCCTGTCCGGGCACCCCGAGGCCGGCGATGCCGTGCAGGCCCGTTCGCCCGTCCCCGCGTTCGAGGAGGTCCACCACCCCGCGTTCCCCGATGCGGCCGTAGCTGACGATCTCGACCTCCAGCCCCGGAACCACGACCCGGGCCACGGCGACGGGCTCGGCGGAGCAGTCGAGCACCAGCACGTCGAACCCGCGCTCGCGCAGGAGACCCACGAGGTGGGCGCAG
This sequence comes from Kineococcus sp. AC630, assembly GCF_979255925.1. Taxonomy (NCBI): domain Bacteria; kingdom Bacillati; phylum Actinomycetota; class Actinomycetes; order Kineosporiales; family Kineosporiaceae; genus Kineococcus; species Kineococcus sp. AC630. The sequence goes on along the minus strand of NZ_CEEDMJ010000016.1, from coordinate 48,638 downwards.
AGGGCCTGCTGCTCGTCGACGCCCTCGGGGGCCCGCCAGGTCGGCAGGGTGTCGAAGCGACGCCGGCTGCGTTCGGCCAGGACGACGGGTTCGAGCAGGGACCGCAGCTGGGCGGCGTCCTTCTCCAGCCAGCCGAGCATCCCGCGCAGGGCGCGCTCCTCCTGGGTGGAGGGGTCGGCGGCGTAGCGCTCGACGTAGCCGGCGGGGCTGATGTCCCGGACGGCGTCGAGGTCGCCGTGGGTGAAGGCCTTGCGGGAGCGGGCCGCGGCGAACTCCAGCACGGCCTTGCGCAGCGCCACCTCGCGGTCGGGGTGGGCGGCCTCGCCGGCGGCGGTCACCATGACCGGCTGCAGCGGGTCGTCGTCGGCGCCGACGACGGTGATGTTGGCGATCCCCCACCAGTCGTTGGCCAGCTTGGGCACGACCCGCACGCCCGCCGCCCGCAGCCGGGCCAGGGCGTCGCGGGTCACGGGGTCGGTCACGAGCTCGTCGTCGGGGCCGAGGTCGAGGACGACGCCGGTGTCCAGGGCCCGGAAGCGGGTCCCGTTGCCGTCGCGCTGCAGGAGTTCTCCGATCCCGTGCGCGACCGCGCGTTCCAGGCTGTCGCCGGCGCCGAGGCCGTTGCCGTGCCGGGTGACCAGGCGGGGCAGGTCGTCGACGAAACCCTCGGGCAGTTCGTCGGAATCGCGCAGCACGACGTCGGCGGGGGCCCAGACGCGCTCGCCCGTGCCGTAGCGCTGCAACGGCAGCCAGTTCAGCGTCACGTCGGGCGTGTAGGGCGCGCCGGCGTCCAGGCACACCGCCGGCGGGTCCAGGACCGCGTCGGCTCCGAGTTCGGCGACCAGCTCGTTCCGCGTGGCGCGCCGGTGTTCCAGGGTGGCCACGGTGCGGCGCAGCAGACCCAGTTCCGCGGACTCGCCCCAGCTGGAGCGCCGCGCGTCGGCGTCGGTGCCGCCGTACCCGTGGCCGATGGCGGCCACCCCGGCGTCGCCGGTCGCGGCGATCGTCCACCACGAGGGGATGCCGACGGTGTCCAGGCGGTAGGTCGGGAACTGGAAGCGGTCGCGCTCCCCCAGGACGTCGCGGAAGCGTTCGGTCGCGAGGTGGTCCTGCCCCTCCTGGACGGGGTGGTCGACGGTCAGGCGACGGGGTGCGGTCACGCGAAGACCTCCACGGTCCTGGTCAGCAGGTCCATCGGCACCGGGGACGCCGACGGGGGGTTGGCGAGCATGTGGTCGACGAGGGCCACGACGTGGGCCGTGGTGACCCCGCGGGCGAACTCGAAGGGACTGAAGACGGTGTCGAACTCCAACTGCCCGACGATCTCGCGCATGCTGCGCAACTCGGCCCGGGACAGCGGGATCTGCGCGTGGAACGCCTTGTGGGCGCTCAGCGCCGCGGCGTTGCCGTCCTCGTCGAGGTCGATCTTGAGGGAGTCGCCGCAGAAGAACAGTCCGCGATCGGCGTCGTGCAGGACGCTGTGCCCGGGGAAGTGCCCCCCGGTGCGGTGCAGGGTGATCCCGGGGGCCAGCTCGGTCCGGTCGTCGGCCGGCCAGGTCACGCGGAAGGCCTTGGTCCAGGTGAGGTCGTGGACGCCGACGGAGACGACCGGCGGGTCGAGTTCGTCCTGCAACTGCCACAGCCCGCCGAAGCCGTGCACGTGGCTGGAGGCCAGGACGCGCAGGCCACCGCGGCGGCGCAGTTCAGCCAGCGCATCGGCGGAGTACCACGGAGCGGCCTCGAAGCCGAGCAGGCCGTCGGAGGTCTCCAGCACCCAGCCGTGGGACCCGAGCCCCACGACGGGGTCGCACCAGAACTCGGTGACCCCCGGTACGGCCTCGCGCCAGGACGTCGTCACGAGCGCGTCGACCTCGGTCTCGCGCAGGAACTCGAACCCGTCGACGGGCAGTTCGTTGCGGACGTCGGAACACACCGGGCACGACGGCGGCGGGGTGTGCGCGAACCAGCGCTGCCAGTGGCCGCAGTTCGTGCAGGAGTAGGCGCGGTGCTCGCGGTGGGCCCGGGTGGGCAGGGGTGCCAGTTCCGCGGCGCGGACACCGCGCATCGCGTGGGCGTCGTCGGGTCCGGTCATGCTCGTGCCTCCACGGGTCGGGGCTGCGCGCCGAGGGCGTCGTGCAGCAGGTTCAGCAGGCGCAGGTCGCGCGACATCGGGAAGCGCCAGTCCTCCCCGCCGGTGACCGCGGCCTCCAGGGCCCGCAGTTCGCCGGTGAACGGCGAGGTGGTGGTGTCGAACTCCAGGTCGCGGGACGCGCCCGTGGCGGCGTCGATGAACTCCACGCGGCCACCGGCGTCCTGTCCCATGGTGTCGTTGGCGACGAGCTGCCCGGCGGTACCGACGATCTCGAGCCGACGGCGCGGCAGGGTCTCGACGGTGTTGAACGAGTTCGAGATCGTCACCAGCACCCCGGAGGGGGTGCTGCCGACGAGGACGGAACCGTCGTCGACGGCGTAGTCGTGGACGCGGTGCTGCACGTGGGTGGTGGCCGTGGCCACGTCCTCGCCCAGCAGGGTGCCGACCAGGTCCAGCCCGTGCGGGGCGAGGTCGATGTAGGCCCCGCCACCGGCCCGGACGGGGTCGACGCGCCAGTTGTCACCCGTGGTGCTGCCGGGCGGAGCCCACCCGGGCGGCAACCAGCACGCGTAGACGATGCGGACGGCCGTGACGGTGCCCAGGTCACCCCGGGCGATGAACTCGGCCATCACCTCGTGGGCGGGGTGGAACCGTTGGTCGAAGGCCGTCGCGGCCACCACTCCGGCGCGTTCGCACCCGGCGACCAGCGCCGCGGCGTCCTCCAGGCTCGCCGCGAGCGGCTTCTCGCACAGGACGGCCAGCCCCGCGTCGGCCGCGGCCAGCGCGACCTCGCGGTGGGCGTGGTTCGGGGTGGCGACGTAGACGATCTGCGCCCCCGGGGTGACGAAGGCCGTGGCCAGGTCGTCGTGCGCCTGCGCGCCCGGGAAGCGGGCTGCGAGGGCGGTCGCCGCCTCCAGGTCACGGTCGACGACGGCGACGACCCGGCTGGTGGCCGACGAGGCCAGGGCGGGGGCCATGTGGTCACGGGCGACCCAGCCCGCTCCGGCGATGACCCAGCCGGTCCGCTCGCCGTCGTGCAGTTCGTCAGGGGTGTTCACGGGACTCCTCGGTGGACGGGGTGCTCAGCGCACCGGGATGCCGGCGCCCGCGAGGACACCGAGCTGGAACTGCTGGACGGTGCCGGGGTGGACGATGTCCAGGTCGTCGAGCGCCTGGGCAGCGGTGAACGCCGCCTCGCGGGCGTGGTGGTGGACCTGCAGCACGCGGTCCAGGACGTCAGCCGTGTTGAAGACCCGCCCCACGGGGGTGTCGGTGGTCTCGCGCTGCGGCAGCAGCACCCGCAGGCGCTCCGCGAGGCCCTGCGGCAGCTGCTGCAGGGAGCGCTGCTCCAGGGCCGCCAGCACGCGCAGGTAGTGCTCCCCCAGCAAGACCTCGCCCCCGAACCCGGCGTCGGGGAGGTCGCCGTTGGGCAGGTGGTGAGCCAGTGCGACGAGGAACGCCTCGCCGCGCCCCACGTCGAAGTGCGGGGCGACGAGCGCGGAGTACACCGCGGTGACGAAGCAGTGGTCGCCGTGGCTCTCGGGGGGTTCCACGACGACGCGCGGCAGCACCGGGTGGGTGGCCCCGGCTCGCGGCTGCCGGACCAGGGCGTCGACGAAGGCCGGTGCGGCGGGGAGGAGCTCCTCCGCGAACGGGTCCGGGTCCAGCGCGGCGCGCAGGTCGGCGAGGTCACCGAAACCGCCCTCGGCAGTCGCCGTGACGGCGTCGAAGGCGCGCTGCAGCACGAGCAGACGTTCACCCCGGTCCAGACCGGCCGTGGCCAGGACGTCGGCGTCGACCCCGGCGAGACGGGCCGCGACCAGGGCGTGGGCCACCTCCCGCAGGGCCAGGGCCAGGATGTGCTCCACCGACCAGTCCTGCAGGAGAACGCGCCAGGACCGGACGAACGCGCGGTCGGCGAGGGAACCCGGTCCCCGGGCGTCGCGCAGGCGCTTAACGTCCGCCACCTCCCGCAGGAGCTGCAGCGTGGAGGGTTCCACCACCGGACCTGCGGAGGAACCGGAGTTCGCGGGATCGGGCCCCGCGACGGAGACGGGTCGAGGAGAGGTCATCAGCGGGTTCGAGCTCCTGCGCTCGGCACGGTGAACGGCACGGCGTCACTGTGCCCCGCTCCCCGGGAGTCCGCACACCGGACTCCCCGTGACGATTCTCACGTCCTGTGACTCCGGAAGCGCGCTCGGTCAGATCGTGCGTATCGTCGTCGGGCGCAGCACCGAGACTGCTGCCAGGCTGATCCGACTCTTCCCCTCCACCGCGACTCACGCGACCACGAGGAGCACCTGTGCCCGAAACCTCCCTGACCCCCTCGACCTCGCGCGCCCGTCTCGCCTACAACGCGAACGGTTTGCGCTCGGTGAGCCTCGACGACGCCGTCCGGACGCTGGCCGACCGCGGGTACGACGGCATCGAACTCTCGCTCAACGCCCAGCACGTCGACCCGTGGACGTTCTCCGCCGCCGACGCGGCCCGCCTGCGCGAAACCCTCGCGACGACCGGCATGGTCGCGTGCAGCCTGGCCACCGGGGACCCGCACCTGCTGAGCGAGGTGGCCTTCGAACCCGCGCTCGTGGATCCCGACCCCGCGGAACGGGCCCGCCGGCTGGACCTGTTGCAGCGCAGCGTGCGCATCGGGGTTCTGGTCGGAGTTCCGCTCGTGGCGTTCTCCACCGGCAAGCGGCGTCCCGAGGTCGCTGCAGCCCAGGCCGACGCGTGGCTGGACGAGGCCCTGGCCGTCCTGCTCGACACTTTGCACGAAACCCTCGACGCAGCGGGACTCCCCCGCGGCAGCACGGTCCTGGGCATCGAGCCCGAACCGGGGTTCCACTGCCGGACGAACGCCGACGTCGCGGTCGTGCTGGAACGGACGGCGAGCCCGGACCTCTGGCTCAGCCAGGACCTCGGACACTGCGTCGTGGAGGAGGAGGACGCCTTGGGTTCACTCTCCCGCCACCTCCCGATCACCCGCCACCTGCAGGTGGAGGACATCGCCGACCGCGTGCACGCGCACCTCGTTCCCGGAGACGGGGACGTCGACTTCGACGCCGTGGGCCGGGTCCTGGCCGAGGGGTACGAGGGCTGGATCAGCGTGGAACTCTACGACCACGACCCGGTGCACCGCGACGCCGCTCAGCGCAGCGGGGAGTTCCTCCGCGAGCGCTTCCCGTCCCTGACGCGGCCGTCCCGGTCGATCGACCTGTCGTCCCTGGAGACGAGGAGCACCGCCGCGGCTCACTGAGTCGGACCGGCCGTCGCGGGTTGCTGCTGGGTGATGCAGTGGACGCCGCCGCCGCGTTCGAACAAGGGGCGGGCGTCGACGGTGACGACGGTGCGGCCCGGGTAGGCCTCGCCCAGGATCGAGCGGGCGCGGGCGTCGGCCTCGGGTTCGCCGAAACCGCAGGCCACCACCCCGCCGTTGACGACGAGGTGGTTGATGTAGCTCCAGTCGACGGGGCCCGTACCGTCGTGCAGCGTCGCGGGGGCGGGCACGTCGGTGAGGGTGACCGTGCGGCCCACGGCCTCGAAGGCCGCCTCCAGTTCCGCCCGGCACTGGCGCGACACGGCGGCGTCGGGGTGTGCCTCGTCCCGCTGGTGGTGGACCAGGACGTGGTCGGGCGCGGCGAAGGTCGCGACGATGTCGACGTGGCCCCGGGTGCCCAGTTCGTCGTAGTCGCGCGTGAGACCGCGGGAGAGCCAGACGGCCTGCGTCGCACCGATGGTGCGCGCCATCTCGGCCTCGACCCGCCTCCGGTCCGCGAACGGGTTGCGCCGGGGATCCAGCTGCACGGTCTCGGTCAGCAGCACCGTGCCGGTGCCGTCGACGTGCAGGCCGCCGCCCTCGGCGACCAGCAGGGAGTCGACGACCTCGGCGCCGACGTGCTCGGCGACGACCCGGGCGATGCCCGCGGACTTCTGCCACTCCGCCCAGTCGGGGGCACCCCACCCGTTGAAGATCCAGTCGACGGCGCCGAGAACTCCCGGACGGTCGCGGTCGAGCACGAAGGTCGGGCCCACGTCGCGCATCCAGAACTCGTCGAGAGGGGCTTCGACGATCTCCACGGCCGGGTCGAGCGTGCGCCGGGCCCGGGCGGTCTCGCTCGGGTCGACCACCATCGTCACGGGTTCGAACTGCGCCACCGCGTGGGCGACGTCGGTCCAGGCCCGGTACCCCTCCTCCCGGGTCTGCGCCCCGTCGCCGAGGGTGAAACCCTCGCGGGGGAACGCCATCCAGGTGCGCTCGTGCGGATCGGTCTCAGCGGGCATCTGCCACATGACAGTTCCTCTCGGTTCGGGGACGGCGGTGTTCGCGTGCCCGGCGGTCACCAGCCGGTCCTCAGGACGTGCCCCAGCGCGTCGGCGAACACGTCGACCGAAGCGCGCGAGACGCACAGGGGTGGTTTCACCTTCAGGACGTTGAGGTGGTCACCGGTGGGTTGCATGACGACCCCGAGTTCCAGCAGGCGGTCGCAGATCGCGGCCGTCTCCTCGGTGGCGGGTTCGAGGGTGGTGCGGTCCCGCACGAACTCGACGCCGAGGTACAGGCCGGAACCGTGCACGGTGCCGACGAGGTCGTGCTCGCGGCCGAGGTCCTCCAGCCGCCGCTTCAGGTGCGCGCCCACCACGCGGGCGTTGTCCTGCAGTCGTTCCGACCGGATCACCTCGAGCACGGCCGAGCCGACCACCGCCGAGACGGGCGACCCGCCGGTGGAGGAGAAGAAGTACCCCTGCGTGCGGTAGCGGTCGGCGATCTCCCGGCGGGTGATCACCGCCCCGAGGGGGTGGCCGGCACCGATGGACTTCGCCACCGCCACCACGTCGGGCACGACACGCTGCTGCTGGAACCCCCAGAACCACTCCCCCAGGCGTCCGAAACCCACCTGCACCTCGTCGGCGATGGCGAGACCACCGTGGCGGCGCACCGCGGCGTAGACCTGCTCCAGGTACCCCTCGGGCAGCGCGACCCCTCCCGCGTTGCCGAAGTACGGCTCGCAGATCAGCCCCGCCGGCGGACGTCCGCCGGCGGCGAGTCCGTCGATGACGGCCACGGCCTCCGGGGCGTAGCGCCAGGCGTCCGCGCCCCGGTGACGCCCGCGGTAGGAGTTCGCGGCGTCGACGGTGTGCACCCACGCGGGACGCGAGGAGAGAGCGTTCGGGTTGTCGGCGATCGACGTCGACACCGCGTCGCTGGCGTAGGTCCAGCCGTGGTACGCCTCACGCATCGCGACGACGTCGGGACGTCCGGTGGACGCCATCGCTAGCCGGACGGCCAGGTCGGTGGCCTCGGAACCGGAGTTCACGAAGAACACCGTGTCGAGCCCGTCGGGCAGCGTCGCGGACAACTGCTCGGCGTAGTCGGTGATGGCCCGGTAGTGGAACCGGGAGTTGGTGTTCAGCAACTGCATCTGCCGGGCCGCCGCGGCGACGACGCGGGGGTGCGCGTGCCCCACCGACGCGACGTTGTTCACCATGTCGAGGTGGACGCGGCCATCGACGTCGAGGAGGAACTCGCGCCAACCCCGTTCGATCTGCGGGGGCACCGCGTAGTAGTGCTCCTGCACCTCGGCGAGCACGCGGTGCCGGCGGCGCAGGACGTCGTCCCCGGTTCCCTCGCGCTCCCCCTCGGAGGGGACGCCGATCGCCCCCCCGGGATCACCGACGACCGCCCGCCACGCCCGCGCGAGCCGGGGTGTCACCCGCGCCGGTGGCGGGTCCTGTCCTGCGGCGCAACGCTGCACGAGGAGTCGGGTGCGGGCGGGGAGCACTCCTGACCCGTCGTTCCCGAGGTCACCGGTGACAACCACGGTCCCTCCCGTCGACGTCCAGCGGAGCGACTGCGCGCTCCGGCTGACCTCACCGGAACCCACCCCGAGGACCGTCGGTCGGGCCAGCCACAGGGTCACGCCGGTGGCCACGGTCTCGGCCGTCGCCGCCGGCGGTGGCAGGGAACCGGTGACGACCGGGCGCCAGGCGGGCACGGTGACGATCTCGGCGCCGGCGTCGAGGGCCGCCAGGGCGGCGGTCTCGAGGGTCGACGCGTCGAGCCAGGCCCCGGCGTCGTTCAGCGGCGACTCGGTCGAGGCGTCGAGTTCGACCCGGCGCGTGACGTGAGGCAGGAGGGTGTCCCCCACCCACGCCGGTTCCGGCGCCACCGGTCGTGCCAGCGCCGCGCGGGTCGCGGCGGTGAGGACGGCGAGCGGTACCGACGTGGCCCGTTCCAGGATGCGGAACTCGCGGTCGAGGGCGTCGGAGGCGTAGGAGTTCTGTTCGTCCAGGCGCACCTGGGCCCGGCCGCTGAGGACCAGCACCGCACCGCGCAGGACCACCAGCGGCCACAGGGCGGTGATCTCGTCGTCGTCCAGCGGACGGTCGCGGTCGAAGGCGCGGACGGCGGTCAGCGCGCTCTCGGGCGTGGCGCCGTCGTGGTGCAGGATCGAGGACACCGTCACCGCGATCTCGCCCACCCGCCACGACGCGCACACGTCGCCGAAGTCGATCACCGCGTCGGGGACGACCCCGCCCTCGGGCCGCAGGACGTTGTCGTCGGTGACGTCGAAGTGCCCGGCCTGCACCGGGAGTCCCGCGGCCACCGGGTCCAGCGCGTTCCGCGCCTGCGCGGCGGCCGCGCCCACGACCGCTCGTACCGCGGCGTCCGGTTCGAGCGGGAGGAGGGTGTCGACGACCCGGTCCGCGTGGCGCAGGTTCCACTGCAGCACCCGGGTCTGCGCCGGGTGGGTGAAGTCGGACAGGGCGGTGCTGATGGCGGCGGCGAGTCGCCCCATCGCCTCGACGACGGGTGGGGACAGGTACCCCGAGCCCATGAGGGTCCGCCCCGGGACGTTCTCGATGACCCGCGCGTGCAGCCGTCCGCCCGTCGTGTCCCACCACGCCGACATCACCCCGCGGGGACCGTCGACCAGACGCGGCACGCGCAGGCCGGGGTGGCGGTGCGCGACGACGGCGGCGGCCTCGTCCTGCATCTCGATCTCGGACTCGCTGAACACCGGGTTGCTGAGCTTGAGGACCCCCAGCGGCTCGCTGGACCCCCGGAGGAACAGCCGGAAGTTCTGGTCCTGCTGGCTCCCGAGGGATCGCAGGTCGACCTCGACGCCGAACACGTCGGCGACGTGGCGGCGCACCTCGTCGTCGGTGAGCGTCGGGGTGGGCAGGTCGACCTGGGCGAAGTAGTCGAAGACCTCGGACACGGCGTCTCCCTCGGGGACAGGACGGGACGGGTGGGCGTTCACAGCGGTGACTGCGGCGTCGTCGCGACGGCACCGGCGACCACGCCCGACCCGTCGCGCACCAGGACGACGACGAGAGGCCCGAACGGGGCGAGCCAGTCGCTGACGGGCGCGCGGTGGGCTCCGGCGTCGACCTGCGCCGTGCCCTGCAGGCGCCCTCGCTCCGACGTCGTGACGACCCGCACCCCGTCGACGAAGGCCGCGTGCTCGAAGCTCTCCCCGCCGACCACGGTCGCGCAGAAGCGCACGACTCCGTCGGCGTCGAGGCGCACCGCGTCCACGGCGACGGCGAGCTCCCCCGTCGCGGCGGGCCGGGCGACCGCGAACACGGCCTCGTCCGGCAGTTCCGGGGTGCGTGGCGGGCTCGTCCGGCGCTCGCGCAGGGCGGTGACCGCCGCGGCCAGCTGGACCAGCCGGGTGTCGCTGTAGGCGGGGCCGGCGATGGTGAGGCCGACGGGCATCCCCGTGTCGGCCATCGTGCCCATCGGCACGGTGACGGTCGGGATGCCGAGGTGACGGGGCACGAGGTTGCCGTTGGAGACCCACACGCCGTTGCTCCAGGCGAGGTCGGCCGACGCGGGGTTCACGTCGGCGTCGGCGGGCCCGACGTCGGCGGCCGCCGGGAAGACCACGGCGTCGAAACCCTCGGCGGTGAGCCAGTCCTCGAAGTCGACGCGCCGCGTGTGCTCCAGCCCACGCAACCCCTCCTCGAGGCTCTCGATCGCGCGCCAGTCGCACTGCCCCTGCCGGGCGCGGTCGACGTAGCCGGCGATGTCGTAGGCGAGGTCGAACGCGAACACCCCGTAGCGGTCCTCGAGCGCGCCGGGCGGCGCGGGGAAGATGCGCGCGGGATCGGCGTCGGCGAGCCGGTTCAGGGTCGGATCGTCGTTGCGGCGCAGGAAGTCGTCCATCGCCCAGACCGAGAGGTCGCCGATCTCGTCACGCAGGAACTGCCGGCTGACGAAACCCCGGTCGACGAAGTCGCGGTCCCCGTCGTGGAGCTTCTCGTAGTTATCCACGACCGGGAAGGGGGTTTCGACCACCTCCGCGCCGGCGGCCTCGAGGTCCGTGCGCAGGTCGGCCCACAACCGCATCACGCTGTCGCGGGTGCGGATCGGGTGCCTGGTGTCCGGGTCGGCGTTGACGTAGAGGCGCGGAACGGCCAGGCGCAGCCCGGCCAGCGGCAGGTCCTCGAGGTCGGCGAACGACGGCGGGCGCACCTGCGAGGGGCGGGGGAGGTCGATCCACGGCTGGGTGCGCCACAGGTCCCCGGAGGGGTCGGGGTCGTCGGCGACCACCACGTCCAGCACGTGCTGCAGGTCGCGCACCGACCGCGTGTGCGGGACGACCACGTCCATCGTGGGGACCAACGGCCAGTTGCCGCGCACCGAGACGACCCCGCGTGAGGGGGTGTAGGCGACGAGGGCGTTGTTTGAGGCCGGCGCCCGTCCGGACGACCAGGTCTCCTCCCCCAGACCGAAGGCGGCGAAGCTGGCCGCCGTCGCCGTGCCGGAGCCGTTGGAGGACCCGGAGCCGAAGGCGGAGGTCAGGTGGTCGGCGCTGTAGGGCGACTCGGCCCGTCCGTAGACGCCCCGCTGCATCCCGCCGGCCGCCATCGGCGGCATGTTCGTGAGGCCGAGGAACACCGCCCCCGCGGCCCGCAACCGTGCGACGGCGAAGGCGTCGTCGCGGGCCACCAGGCCGGCGAAGGCGGGAGAACCGCTGGCGACGGGCAGCCCCTTCACCTGGTAGGAGTCCTTGGCGGTGAAGGGGATCCCGTCGAGGAGTCCGAGTTCCCGACCGCGCGCGCGGCGCTCGTCGGCGGCCCGCGCCTCGTCGAAGACCGCGGGGTTGAGCACCGGGACGGAGTTCAACCGGGGGCCGGAACGGTCGTGGCGACCGATGCGGTTCAGGTAGCGGGCCACCAGTTCGACGCTGGTGACGGTGCCCGCGGCGAGGGCGTCCTGCAGCTGCTCGACGCTCGCCTCGACGACGGTGAAGGGCCTGGTGTCCACGGCGGGAAACATACACCGTTTGTTTTCCGACGGCCAGGGTTCCGAGCAGCCTGACGGCCGGTGACGCGTAGGCTCGGCGCGTTCCCAGGAGGTGCCCATCGCCAGACCGACGCGTCCACTGCTCAACCGTGAACTGATCACCCGGACGGCGCTCGCCCTCATCGACAGCCAGGGCCCCGAGGCCGCCAGCATCCGCGGGGTCGCCGCCCGTCTGGCCGTCAACCCCGCCTCGCTGTACAACCACGTGCCCAACCGCGCCGCCATGATCGAGGACGTGCGGGCCCTGGTCTCCGCACGTATCGACTCCGGACCGCTGCGGTCCCTGCCCTGGGAGGACGGCCTGCGCGCGTGGGCCCGCTCCTACCGCAGCGCCTTCGCGCGCCACCCCCGGGCGATCCCGCTGCTCATGACGGAGCGTGCCTCGGCACCCGTCCTGCTGGCCCAGTACGAGGACTTCGCGGTGGCCGCCGCAGCCGTCGGCTGGCCCGAGCGCGACGTGCTCCCCCTGCTGACGGCGTTCGAGTCCTTCGTCCTCGGCAGCGTCCTCGACATGTCCGGGCCGAGCGTCGTCTTCGACCCCACCGGCCAGGAGGCCGCCTTCCCCACGTTCACCGCGGCGTTCGCGACCCTGGCCGACGAGGACCCGCACGACCCGGTGGCGACGCGGGCCTTCGAGATGGGCCTGGAGATGCTCGTCGCCTCGTCCCGTCCCGGCGGCGCGACGGCCTGAGTCGGGATCAGAGGTTCCCCCGAGCACCTCACACCCGGTCCTCGACGGAACGGGCGTCCTCCCGCACCACGATGATCCCGGCCAACGACATCACCAGGAGCAGCGCGACGCAGAAGTCCGCGAACACCAGGTGCTTGATGAGGTCGGATGCCCCGTCGGTCAGCAGGGCCACCCAGAACTGCCCGGCCGCGGCCACGGCCAGGAACAGGCCGGCGCCACCGGCCGCGCGGGCGCGGGGGTTGTCGCGCACCATCCACGCCGTCGACGCGCACACCCCGACGGCCAGGACCAGCACCAGCACCAGCACGTTGGGAGTTCCGGCGAAGGCGGCCTGCCAGGCGGTCTGCACCAGGCAGACCCGGCACTCCTGCTGCTCCGGCCCCTTCCCCGCCTCGGCGGGGTAGGAGTACAGGTAGTCGCTGCGCAGCACGCCCATGGCCTGCACCCCGCGACCCAGCATGGGCAGCAGCCGCGACGGTCGGCTCAGGTACACCGCCAGCCGGTCCGACAGGCCGGCGTGTTCGTCGAAGTCGGCGAAGGCCGGCGAGTTCGCCGCACTCCCGGGAGCTCCGATCGCGACGCCGGAGGAATCGATCCACGAGGCGGGCAGGTCGAGGGCCCGGAGATCGGCTGCGGGGTCCGGGCTGTGCGGGAGCATCTCGACGAAGACGGCCGCGTAGTCGTTCTGGGTGGCCAGGCGCTCCGGCTGGGACCGCAGGAAGAGTCCGGTCCCGGCGACCAGGACGGCGGCCACCGCCAGAGCCGGGAGGCGCACGAGGAACCCCCGGCGGACGAGGCGCCACAGTTCGGCCCGGGTTCGGCGGACCCGCAGCCGGCGACCGCGGGGGGAACGCACGACGGGCGGTGCACGACGTCCGACCGGCCTCAGCAACAGCAGGGGCACGACGGCGACGAGCAGGGCGGCGTTCTGCGTCTTGGCCGCGATGGTGAACATCGCCACCGCCGCGACGAGGAGGAGGTGGCGCACTCCGACGACGTCGGCGCGCAGGTGGACCAGGACCGCGACGAGCAGGGCGAGCAGACCGGCGAAGGCAGCCGGTTCGGAGTAGGCCGAGGCGTAGTACCCGGCGAAGGCGCCGTCGGCGACCACCACCAGCAGTGCACCCGTCACCACGACCCGCGCGATCGGACCGGTGACCAGGAGCACGGCCGCCGCCGCGACGAGGCAGCCGAGCAGCACGCTGAAGACCACGGCGAGGTAGCGCAGGTCCAACCCGTCGACCCCGCCGAGCAGGTGGGTCAACCGGGTGGCCAGCCAGGCGAACCACAACTGGGTCGAGTGGTACGTCTCCCCGTCGGCCCCGCAGTCCTCCCCGTACCAGGTGTGGTCGAGCCACAGCGGGTAGAAGAACTCCCGCGTCGACGTGTTGTAGGGGTTTCCCTGACGCAGACCCAGCTGGCACAGCAGCCGGTTGCCGTCCCCCTGGTCGCTCATCCCGACGATGCCGCCGGCGAGCATCCGCAGGAGCAGGAACACCGTCGACGACACCGCCAGCACGGCGAAGGCCGGGAGGTTCCGGCGGAGGCACCGGTTCAGCAGACGCCGGACGCGTCCCCCGACGGCCGTGACGTCCAGCCCTGCGACCACCTGTCCACGGACCGGTCCGGTGGTCATCGCGGCGTCAACCCCCCGCGCACCGTGCCGGTGCGGGAACCGTCGAGAGTGGTGAGCCAGCACTCGGCGATCCCGTTGCGGTGCAGCACGGTGGGGCGCCACCCGGACGTTCCGGCCACGCCGCCCGCGGAAGCCGGTGCGCCACCGGTCCCGCTCGCCCCGTGGCCTCGGACGTAGGTCGAACCGTTGGACGCGCAGGCCTGCCGCTCGGTGGCCGGGTCGGTGACCGGGACGTCGCCCGCGCGTTCGGCGGTGTGCGGCTGGTCGCAGGTGAGCAGTTCCTCCCCGTCGGCGCACAACCGGATCCGGGCCGAGTCCTGGCGGCCGAGGGCCCCCGCCAGTGAGGTGTCCAGCGTCGGCACGACGCCCGGGGCAGCGCTGACGACGAGGTCGCAGGCGACGGTCCGCTCGCCGTCGGCCCACTGCGCCCGCGTGGGGTACTTGGCGAAGACGCTCAACCCCCACTGGCTGTCGAGGGCGTCGGCGCCGAGGTAGTCGCGCACCGTCAACGGGCAGACGTCGGCGCCGTGGGCGGTGAGGATCTCGGGAGCGGGACGCTCCGGGCCCAGGGCGGCGACGTCGGCGTCGAGGGTGCCTCGGGCGTAGGTCTCCAGCGTGTGCGGTGTGGCGCAGTCCACCGCAGGCGAGGTGTCGCTCAGGGCCACCATCTCCTCGGCGGTGGTCTTGAGCTTGCACGCCCCGACCACCACCGGCGCTTGCCCGGCCGTCGCGGGACTCGTGGGCGCACTGCAGGAAACAGCGCACACCCCGAGGGACAGCAGGAGCGCCGCCGCCGAGGCGGGGCGACGCCGGGTTCGAGGGTGCGACGAGCGGCTCCGGGAGGTGTGACGACCCACGCTGACTCCTGACCTGGAAGACGACCGCCTCCCATCGGTCAGTCAACTAACACCATGAGCCCAAACAACTAGTTGCTTAGCGGACACCGGTGCACGATGGACACCTCAGGGCAGGTGCCCGGCCTCACGGGCGGCGACGGCCGCCGCGGCACTGCTGCGGACCGCGTACTTGCGCCGCGCGCTGGCCAGGTGCTGGGCGACGGTGTTGGTCGACAACCCCAGCCGCACAGCGATCTCGGCGCCGTTCAACCCCTGCTCGACCAGGCCCAGCACCTCGCCCTCCCGCGCGGTGAGGACGGTGGCGGTCGAGGCCGGACGGGCGGCGCGAGCCTGCTCCTCGAGACGCGTCAGCTCGGCTTCGGAGATCAGCACGACCCGGCCGCCGGCGGCGGACTCCAGCACCATGCGGTGCTCGCCGGCGGCGATGGCCTCGAGCAGGTGCGGCCACAGTCCGGCCGCCAGGTCCCGGGCGGCGTCGGCAGTGCTCTCAGCCCGCATCAGGGGTGCCTCCTCCAGGGTTCTCGCGATCGGGGCCGGGCCGTGGGTCGTCGGCGTCACTCGCCGTTCCCCCGATCACTCTCCCGCGTCGTCCAGGACTCCCTGCACACTAGTCACCCTCCGCGCTCGCGCACGTCCGCCCTGCCGGGGGTCCACCCGGATCCCTCCGCGCCGCAACGGTTCGCGTGATCACCGCTTCCTCGACGGACCGCGGCGCCCGTCGTTCCCGCGACCGCCGACGGTGTGACCGTCTTGCAACTAACCATCTCGCCAGGAATGGTTAAGCAATCTGGTACGCCGACCGATCCTTCTCTAGAAGCTGCAGCAGACGGCCTGAGGAGGATCACCATGCGCTGGAAGCGATGGGTGGAGGACGCACGGGGCACCACCGGCCTCGCCGAGGACGGAGCGTCCACGGGTCGCCTCGTCTCGGTCTCGGCTCCGCTCCCGCAGCTGGTGGTGCGAGGCGCGCAGGCCGACCAGGTGGGCCGCGGCGGGGACGCAGGGGCCGAGCAGCTCGAGCTGTTCCCGCCGGCCGTTCCCATCGTCACGACCGCGGCCGAGCACGACGTGGAACCGGCACCGCCCAGGACCTTCGCCGACGCCGCCCACGACGTCCTGGCCGAGCTCAACGACCGCCTGCCCATGGCGACCTGGGGGGTGAGCCGGGTCGTGGACCCGGTCTACACCGTCCTGGCCGTCGCCTCGGGCATCGTCACCGTCGGCGACGCCTTCCGCTGGGAAGACACCCTGTGTCGCACCATGGTCGCCAGCGGCAGTCCTCGCCTGATCGTCGACGTGGCGGACCAGCCGGGGTACGCCGAGAGGGGCCTCGCCGAGGTCCTCGGCATCCGCTCCTACACCGGCGCCGCCCTGCGGGACCGCGACGGTCGACTGCTGGGCACCCTGTGCGGGTTCTCGCAGGAGGTCATGGACCTCAGCGGTCTGGGTGTCCGGTCGTGGCTGAGCACGCTGCAGGCCCGGGCGAACGAGCTGGCCGAGGTCCTGGAGGCGGAGCTGGAGCTCCTGGAGGACCAGCGCGGCGCCGAGCGGCGCGTGACCCGGGAGCGTGGCGACGAACTGACCGGGCTGCCCGACCGCCGCGGCTGGGGCTTCCTGATGCAGCGCGAGGAGGAACGGGCCCGGGCCTACGCGGAACCGTCGGGCGTGCTGCTGCTGGACCTGGGTGCCACCCGCAGCGTCCGTCCCCTGCGCCGCGCCGCCGCCGCCGCCGCCGGCGCGCTGGCCGGACGGGGCAGCGTGGTGCGCCTGGACGGGCGGCAGCTGGGGGTGCTCTGCACCGCCGACGACCACCAGCGGCTGCGTGCGGTGGCCGACGCCGTGCAGACGGCGGTGCTGGCCTCGGGATGCATGCTCACCTCCGGGTGGGCCGTGCGGGAGGCCGGCGCCGGTCTGCCCGGGGCGTGGCAGCAGGCCGAGCGACGGCTCATGCTGGTGCGCCGAGCGCAGACGACCGCGTGAACCCGCCGCAGCGGGGCGAGCCGGGCAACGTCGAGCCGATCCTGCCGTCCGGCGAGGTGTTCCTGCACGAGGCGGAGCAGGCCTTCCAGGACCTCGACCCGCGCACGGCGGGGTCCGAGCGGGCCGCCAGCCTCGACGTGGGGCTGGTGCGTCCCGTCCTCGCCGCCTGCTCCGTGGCCGTGCTGATCGCCCTCTTCGTCCTGGCCCGGCACGTCCAGCACGCCGAGGCGGTGGTGTCAGCGGTCCTCGCCCGGACCGTCGGGCTGACCGACGCCCACGCCGTCGGCAGCGTCGTCCTGTTCAGCGTGCAGGGCTACTGGACCGGATACCGGGTCACGCTGGGGTGCACCGTGGCCTTCCTCATCGTCCCGTTCTTCGCCGCCACCGCCGTCCTGACGGGCATCCGACGGGTACCCGTCGCCCGGGCCCTGACGGCCCTGACCGCCGCGGTGGTCACCGTGGTCACCTTCAACCAGGTGCGGCTGACCACGATCGCCCTGGGCATGGCGACCTGGGGGCCGGCCGCCGGCTACTCCTACACCCACGTCTTCGTCGGCACCGTCATCAGCACCTTCGGCGTCATCCTGGCCGGGGTCGCGTACCTGACGGTCGTGCTGCGCGGCACCTTCACCCGCGCGGGTGCCCACCATGAATGATCCCCGCTGGTACCTGGCGATGCTCAACACCGGCGCGTTCCTGCTGTGCGTCAGCTTCCTGGTCTACGTCCTGTGCATCCTGCGCCCCTTCCTGCGCCGGCGCGACACCCTGCCCGGGGACCCCGACGGTTTCGACCTGCACTTCGTGGTGCCCTGCCTGAACGAGGAAGCCGTCATCGCCGGCACCGTGCGCCACCTGGCGTGCACCTTCCCCTCCGCCCGGCTGTGGTGCGTCGACGACGCCTCCACCGACACCACCCCCGACCTGCTCGCCGACCTGGCCCGGGAGTTCCCGTCCGTGCGCGTCCTGACGCGCCGTCGCCCCGAGGCCCAGAAGGGCAAGGGGGCGGCGCTCAACCACGCCTGGCGGGCCATCGACGCCGCCCTGCCCGCCGGGGTCGACCGCACCCAGGTGCTGGTGGGCATCCTCGACGCCGACGCCCGACTGGACCGGTCGTGCCCGGACCTCATCGCCGGTCCGGCGATGTTCGGTGACCCCGAGGTCGCCGCGGTCCAGGTGCAGGTCCGCGTCACCTGCGACGTCGACGCCCTGGTGAGCACCGACCTCGACGACCTGGGCAGCGTCTTCGACGCGGCGGTCCTGGACGCTCCGCCGCGGCGGGACCCGCTGCTCATCCAGCTGCAGGACCTGGAGTTCACCGGCCCGATCGCCGCGATGCAGGTCCTGCGCCGACGCACCGGCAGCGTCGGCATGGGCGGCAACGGGCAGTTCACCCGGATGTCCGCGCTGGACCGCGTCGCTCTCGAGCACGGCACCCCCTGGCACGGGGCGCTGCTGGAGGACTTCGAGCTGGGCCTGCACGTCCTGCTGACCGGAGGGCGCACCGAGTACTGCGACGACACCTTCGTCTCCCAGGTGGGGCTGACCCACCTGCGTCCGCTGATCCGTCAGCGCAGCCGGTGGGCGCAGGGCGGCATGCAGTGCATGCAGTACCTGTGGCGCGTCCTGAGCTCCCCCGACGTCCCGCTGCCGGCCGCCCTGGAGATCGCCTACTACCTGTGCGTGCCGTGGTCGCAGATCGCGGGCAGCATCATCTTCCCGCTCGCCCTGGGGCTGGACGTGTACTACGCCGCCACCACCGGCGGCGGGCCGACGG
Organism: Kineococcus sp. AC630; assembly: GCF_979255925.1. Lineage (NCBI taxonomy): Bacteria > Bacillati > Actinomycetota > Actinomycetes > Kineosporiales > Kineosporiaceae > Kineococcus > Kineococcus sp. AC630. Next base: position 30,295 of record NZ_CEEDMJ010000016.1, on the reverse strand, counting down.
CGTGGTGGGTCGCCGGAGCGTGGGGGGTGGTCCCGCTGGCCGTCCTGTTCGGCGCGCTGCCGCACGCGCTGTGGGGCCCGCTCTACCGGATGCGCACCCGCAGCGGGATCAGTCACGGCCGTGCGGTGCGTCTGGGGCTGGCGAACATCGGTTACGGCTACCTGCTGCAGCTGGCCGTGTGGTGGGCCCTGGTGCGGGTCCTGCGGGGGCGCAACGACTGGAAGAAGACCGACCACGCCGCCGACACGGCCGGCACCCACACCGAGACCCACTCCCGGGCCCCCCTGGTGCAGCCGGCCGTGATCAGCCCGCGCACCGGCCACACCACCCACGACCCGCACGCCGAGCTGCGCGGAGGCGCACGATGACCACGACCCCCACCACCACGAGCACCACGGTCACACCCCGGCGCCGGAACCGCTGGGCGGGACGACTGCTGGCCACGGCCGGCGCCGCCTCGGCCCTCCTGCTGGGCGCCACCGGCCCGGCTGCCGCGGCGGGTGAGTGGATCTCCGTCGCGTCCGCCACGGCCGTGACGGTCAACCTGGTCGGTGGGTCGGTCACCTCCGGCACGGCCAAGGCGAGCAACGACGGGACCCAGAGCGAAGCCCCGCAGAGCGTCACCCCGGCACTGGCCGTCAGCGGCTCCGCCCCCAACGTCAGCGCCGGCGTCCTGACCCAGCAGGCCCGCGCCTTCGTCAACGGCAGTTCCGCGGCGTGCGCCGGCGTGGTCGGCACCGGCGGGAGCATCTCCATCAACTCCGCCGGGGTGTGCACGGTCAACGCCGGATCGGGCGGGGTGGTGATCGAGGTCCCCGGCGTCCTGCGCATCAAGGCCTCGGCCATCACCGCGCAGTGCACCGCTGACGCGACCGGGAAGGTCACGGCGAGTGCCTCGTTGGCCAACGCCGCCGTCTACACCTTCGCCCCGATCACCGGTACGGAGCTGAAGCTGCTCGACCTGCTCTCCACCCCGTCACCGAACTCCGGGCTGAACGTGCTGGCACTGGCGAAGCTCGGACTGAACGTGCAGACCAGCCCCGACGGGGCAGGCAGCATCTCGGCCAACGCCCTGGAGGTCACCGTCTTGGGCAGTGTCGTGGGGATCAAGGTCGCGAACGTGACCTGCGGTCCCACCAAGGCCACCCCGGCGATCCCCGCGCAGGGTCTACCGGGGGCCGCCGGGGTGCTCGGCGCGGCCGGGTGGGCGCTGTTCCGCTACCGGGACGTGCTGCTCACCTCCCCGCACCGCGGACGCGTGAGGGCGTGACCGCGGTGACCAGGGAGAACCAGTCCCTGACCCGACGATCCAGGACCCCCCGGACGACACCAGGACGGACGACGCCATGACCACGCAGGCACCCCGCATCGCGGTGGTCCTGGGCACCCGCCCGGAGATCATCAAGCTCGCCCCCGTCCTGCACGCGCTGGGACCGGCGGCGGAGACGGTGTTCACCGCTCAGCACTACGACCCCGAACTCAGCTCCGTCTTCTTCGCCGCGTGCGGCCTGCCCCGGCCCGCGGTGACCCTGGACGGCGTCGGCGGGAAACCCCGCGCCGAACAGATCAGCGTCATGCTGCACGCCCTCGGCGACCACTTCCGGCGGTACCGCCCGGACGCCGTCGTCGTGCAGGGCGACACCAACAGCGCCAACGCCGGCGCCCAGGCCGCTCACTACCTGGACGTCCCGGTGGTGCACGTGGAAGCCGGTCTGCGCAGCCACGACCGCGCGATGCCGGAGGAGATCAACCGGCTGGTCATCGGCGCGGTTGCGGACGTGCACTGCTGCCCGACGCCGCGCAACGTCGACAACCTGCTGGGTGCCGGTGCGGCACCGGACACGGTGCACCTCACCGGGAACCCGGTGGTGGAAGCCACCTGGCGGGCCCTCCCGACGCCGGGCGAGCGGGCCGCGCTGCTGGCGACCTGGGGCGTGCGGGCCGGGCAGTTCGTGCTGGCGACGGTGCACCGGCCCGAGAACACCGACACCCCGGAGCAGTTGTCCGCACTGCTGGACGGACTGGGCGCCCTCGGGCAGCCGGTCCTGCTGCCGCTGCACCCGCGCACCCGCGCCCGTCTGGACACCTTCGGCCTCTCCGTCCCTGCGGGCGTGCGGTGCCTGCCGCCCACCGACCACGCGACCTTCCTGGCGCTGGCCGCCGAGGCGGCCGTGGTCGTGTCGGACTCCGGGGGCGTGCAGGAGGAGGTCACCGTCCTGGGGAAACCCCTCGTCGTGGTCCGCCGCAGCACCGAACGGCCCGAGAGCGTCGAAGCCGGTTTCGCGGTGCTCACCGACGTCACGGGGATCGCGGACGCCCTCCGGCGTCAGACCCGGTCCGGCTGGCCCGAGCACCTGGCCCAACTGCCCTCACCCTACGGCGACGGCCAGGCGGGCCGGCGGATCGCCGGCCTGGCCCTGACCGCGGCGGACCACGCACGCCGTACCAGCGCGGGCACGACCGTGCAGTCTCCTCGGTGAGGACACACCGGCCTCAGCGCAGGACCGGAGTGGAGGCCGCCAGCGCACCTGTCAGGAAGTTCCTGGGGACCCGACGCGTGGTCCGCTGCACCGTCGTGGAGCGCTCGCGATCGGAACTGCCGGTGACAGGCGGGAGAGAGACGACCGTGGCATTCTAGATACGGTCTGTGCGGATGCTTCCAACCCGGGGAGGACGACAGTGGAGGACGAGTTCTCCGACGGCTCGGCGCGCTACGCCCGCGCGCGCCAGTTGGTGCAGGGCCTGCAGGACCTGTGGGGCGACGAGATGCCCCCGACGCCCGACCCCGCTCTGTCGATCCTGCACGACGCGGTGGCCCTGGACGACGAAGCCGGCCGCGGGCGCGGGCTGGTCGTGCAGGGTGATGGCCTGAGCTACGAGGTCCTGGCCGAGGTGCTGCGCCGCTTACCGGGAGCGGACGGCGGGGCGCCGCTCCCGCTGGCGCTGCTGGGGGAGATCCGCGCGGCTCTGGGTGTCGGAACGGGCGGACGACCCGGGGTGGGATCCCAGGAGCACCCCGACCCCGAGCGGGGTCCACCACGACCCCTCGTACCGCTGCTGACTCCCGGGGTGGGGACGTGGGAGTTGGACCTGCGCAGTGCGCGGGTGGTCTGGGACACGAAGTGCGCGGCACTGCTCCACGTCGAGGATTCGGGTGCGCCCCTGGCGCAGCAACTGAACGAGGTCATCCACCCCGACGACCGGCACCTGGTCGAGCGGTCCCTGTCCACCACCTTCGACACCGGCGACGACTACGACGTGCGGTTCCGCACCCGCCGGCCCGGCGGCGGGTGGACCTGGCAACGCGGGAGCGGACGGCTCCTGCAGCTACCCGACGGGGACGCCCGCATCCTCGGTCTGCTCTCCAACGCAGGCTGATCCTCTCCCTGGCCGCAGCGTCTGGAGGGAACCGGGTCGGTCCTGTCCGGGGGCGGGGCCGACGCTGCACCGGTGAACGTCACGAGTGGCGGTTCAGTCGCGCGACTGGGGTGAGCCCGGTCCGACGTCCTCCTCGCGCGCGTGCAGGTCCGCGGCTCCGTAGACGCCGCCGAGGAGCCCCTTCGCCGCGTCGTGCGTGTCGTGGCCGACGACCTGCGGGTGGTGCAGGTCGAACGCCGGACGCTCCGACCGGATCCGGGGCAGCGACGTGAAGTTGTGCCGCGGCGGCGGGCAGGACGTCGCCCACTCCATCGACATCCCGAAACCCCACGGATCGTCGACGGTGACCCGCTCGCCGTGGCGCGCGGTGCGGTAGACGTTCCACAGGAACGGGAGCATCGAGGCACCCAGCAGGAAGGAACCCAGCGACGAGATCTGGTGCATGCTCTGGAACCCCTCCCCCGGGAGGTAGTCCGCGTAGCGACGGGGCATCCCGGCCGCACCCAGCCAGTGCTGGATGAGGAACGTCGTGTGGAACCCGACGAACAGCATCCAGAAGTGCAGCTTGCCCCAGCCCTCGTGCAGCATCTTCCCGGTCAGCTTCGGCCACCAGAAGTAGAAGCCCGCGAACATCGCGAAGACGACGGTCCCGAAGACGACGTAGTGGAAGTGGGCCACGACGAAGTAGGAGTCGTGCAACTGGAAGTCCAGCGGCGGCGCGGACAGGATGATCCCGGTCAGCCCGCCGAACAGGAAGGTCACGAGGAACCCGACCGCCCACAGCATCGGGGTGTCCAGGGTGAGCGTGCCGCGCCACATCGTGCCGATCCAGTTGAAGAACTTCACCCCCGTCGGGACCGCGATGAGCATCGTCATGAACGAGAAGAACGGCAGCAGGACCTTGCCCGTGGCGAACATGTGGTGGGCCCAGACCGTCACCGAGAGGCCGGCGATGGAGATCGTCGCGAAGACGAGACCCTTGTAGCCGAACACGGGCTTGCGGCTGAACACCGGGAAGATCTCGGTCACGATGCCGAAGAACGGCAACGCGATGATGTAGACCTCCGGGTGCCCGAAGAACCAGAACAGGTGCTGCCACAGCAGCGGCCCGCCGTTCGCGGCCTCGAAGACGTGGGCCCCGAGGATGCGGTCCGCGGCCAGCGCGAGCAGCGCGGCCGCGAGCACCGGGAACGCCATGAGGACCAGCACGCTGGTGATGAGGACGTTCCAGGTGAAGATCGGCATCCGGAACATCGTCATGCCGGGAGCGCGCATGCAGAGGATCGTGGTGATGAAGTTGACCGCACCGAGGATCGTCCCGAACCCCGAGAGGGCCAGACCCATCACCCAGAAGTTGCCCCCGAGTCCCGCGCTGTGGACCTGGTCGGACAACGGAGCGTAAGCCGTCCAGCCGAAGGTGGCGGGGCCGCCCGGCACGAGGTAACCCGCCCCGGCGATGGCGCCACCGAACAGGTACAGCCAGTAGGACAGCATGTTCAACCGCGGGAAGGCGACGTCGGGGGCCCCGATCTGCAACGGCATGATCGCGTTGGCGAAGGCCGCGAACAACGGCGTCGCGAACAGCAGCAACATGATCGTCCCGTGCATGGTGAAGGACGCGTTGTACTCGTTCTTCGTCGCGTACACCTGCATACCGGGCTCCCACAGTTCCGCCCGGATCAGCAGGGCGAGAACTCCGCCCAGCAGGAACCACACGAACGCGGTCACGAAGTAGAGGTTGCCGATCACCTTGTGGTCGGTGCTGGACAACCACCGGGCCAGCACCGACCCGCGCCGCGGCGGCACGGGAACCTCGCGGGGCTGACGGGTGGTGGGTTCGGTCGGCGTAGTCGTCACGGCTCGTCCTGGGCTGTGGGCAGGGGGTCCGCGTGGCTGCAGACGATCACTCCGGCGGGTGGTCCACCAGGAGCACGGAACCAGCATGGTCGTCCCGGCCCCCGGAGGCAAGTGCCCCCTCTCGAGTCCGGTGCGGTTGCCGGTCCCACCGGACCTGGGCACCATGGGGCGAGGACCACGTCCAGGGTCGAACCGACCTCGGTGTGGTCCGCCACCGCTGCCGAACCAGGCGCAGCGCACGAGGCGGGGAAGTCCCCGCCCGAGCCCCCGGGGAACAGCCGTGATGCAAGCTCAGATCGTGGAACGTCTGCGTGACGCCGCCGAGGAGATCCGCGTCCACCCGGGATCGGCGGACGCCCTGACCGTCCGGCTCGACGACGGGACCAGCCTGACGGGAGTTCCCGTCGCCGTCGAGGACCGGGAGGTCTACCTGCAGGTGGCGCTGGAACCCGAACCCACGGCGGTCCCGCTCGAGGCCGTGTGCGCCCTGGAGGTGGGGCTGCCGTGAGCGCGGACCACTCGCGAGTGCCTGTGCTGCAGGCCATCACGGAATTCCACCGCCGCGGGGACGTGGTGTTCGGACCCCCCGGGCACAAGCAGGGTCGCGGCGTGGACCCGCGCGTGCTCGAGGTGATGGGCCGGGGGACGTTCGCGTGCGACATCCTGACCCTCAACGGGCTCGACGACCGCCGGGAGTCCCAGGGTGTCGTCAGCCAGGCCGAGGAACTCATGGCCGACGCCGTCGGAGCGGACACCACGTTCTTCTCGACCTGCGGGAGTTCCCTGTCGGTCAAGGCGGCGATGATGTCCGTGGCCGGTCCCGGGGAGAAGCTGCTCGTCTCCCGCAACGCGCACAAGTCCGTCATCGCGGGGGTGATCCTCTCGGGCATCGACCCCGTGTGGGTGCACCCGCACTTCGACGACGACCTCCACCTCGCGCACCCCCCGGAGCCGGCCGACGTGCGTCGTGCGCTGGAACTCCAGCCCGAGGCGAAGGGTGTGCTCCTCATCACCCCCACCGACTGGGGCACCTGCGCGGACATCGCGGGCGTCGCCGAGGTGTGCCACGAGTTCGACGTCCCGCTGATCGTCGACGAGGCGTGGGGCGCGCACCTGCCCTTCCACGGCGATCTTCCCGCGTGGGGCGTGGACGCGGGAGCGGACCTGGTCGTCACCAGCGTGCACAAGATGGGATCGGCCATCGAGCAGAGTTCGGTCTTCCACCTCAAGGGTGACCGGGTCGACCCCGTGGTCCTCAGGCAACGCGAGGACCTGCTCGGCACCACGAGCTCGTCCCCCCTCGTGTACGCCAGCCTCGACGGCTGGCGTCGGCAGATGGTCGAGCAGGGTGAGGAACTCCTGGGGTCGGCGCTGCGGCGGGCCCACCGCGTGCGCGCCGAGGTGGACGGCCTCCCCGGCCTGCGGGTCATGGGCCGGGAGGTGGTGCACCCCCGGGGAGCCTTCGACCTGGACCCGCTGGCCGTGACCGTCGACGTCCGGCCGCTCGGGATCACCGGGTTCCAGGCCGGTGACTGGTTGCGGGCGGCCTGCCACGTCGACGTCGGCTCGGCGGACACCTGCCGCATCGGTGCCCGCCTCACCCACGCCGACGACGCCGCCACGGAGGAGGTCCTCCTGCGCTCGCTGCGCCGCATGGTCGCGGAAGCCGACGGGATCGGCGGCGGACCCTCCGTCCGGTTGCCCTCGCGGGCGGGTCTGGCGGTGGAGAGCGTCATGACGCCGCGCGAGGCGTTCTTCGCTCCCGCCGAGGAGGTACCCCGCGACCGCGCGGTGGGCCGCGTGTCGGCCGAGGTCGTCAGTCCCTACCCACCGGGCGTTCCGGTCCTGGTCCCCGGGGAGGTCATCACCCGGGAGGCGGTCGAGTACCTCGCCAGCGGGGTGGCCGCAGGGATGCTGGTCCCCGACGCGGCCGACCCGTCGATGGAGGTGCTGCGCGTCGTCCGGGGCTGAGGGCCGGCCGGCGTCCGGTCACCCCCGGGGTCCCCGGCTGCGCGGGCGCGGGGACGACGCTCGGTACGCGACGAGGAGCTCGCGCAGTCCGGTGGAGAGCGGGTCACGCACCAGCAGGACGGCCAGGTCGCGGAGCTTGACGTTGCGGTCCTGGCTCAACCGGGACATCACCTCGAACGCCTCCTCCAGACCGCACGACAACCACGCCGCGACCATCCCCTTCGCCTGCTCGATGGACGCGCGACTGGTCATGGCCGTCCGCAGGTTCTGCACCTCCTGCTGCAACGCCTCCACCTGTGCCCGCGCCCCGAGGACGGTCGCCGCGGCGGCGGTCACCGTGAGACCGAGATCGAGGTCGTCGGCGGAGTCGAAGGCGCCCCGCTGTGCGCTGTAGTAGGTGAGCACGCCGATCACCTCGCCGTTGAGGGTCCCGTTGGGAACGGCGTTCACGGTGATCGGTACCGACAGCCCGGCGCGCACCGGCGAGGCCCCGGACAGCACGCTGAGACGCGGCCACCGGTGGTCCTGACCGACGTCCTGGACGAGCACCGGAACGCCGTGGGCGAAGGCGTCGACGCCGGGGCCCTCCCCCGCACGGCTTTGCAGACCGTCGGCGAGCTGCGCGGTGCGGGAGTCCGCCGCCCCGTCGCGCGGGGCGCAAGGGTCTCCCAGCGCGATGCTGCACCAGTCGGCGGTCGGCAGCGCCCGTCCGGCCACCGTCACCAGCCGTGACAGCAGGTCCGGACCGCAGAGCTCCTCCGGTGGGAGTTGCGCGAGCTGGGCCAGCTGCAGGAGGACCGCCGTCTGCTCGAGGTCCACCTCCAGCGCGTCGAGGCCGGACGGTTCCTCGGCTCGTTCCCGGCTCGGGGGTGCGGTGCGGACGATGGACGCGGTACGTGCAGGCATCGGGTGCGGGGTGGTGGCGCCGGTCGTGGTGGACATCGCGAGATGACTCCAGGGTCGGTCGGAGTGCATTCCCGCTGTTGGACGCAGAGCAGATGATGGCACGTCCGCCGCGCGTCCGGCAGGTGGGTTCCGCGTCGATGATCACCGTATCCCCGGGCTGATCGTCCGGGGGCACTCCCGAGCGGCCGGGTCGCCGCGTCGCGCAGGACGGAGGCCGGCCAGTGCGCGGATGCGCACCCAGCCGGCGAGGTGGGCGAGGAGGTCGTCACGGGGTTCGACCGCGTGGACACGAGCTCGTCCGCGGGGTTCGTCCGGGACCGGGTCCCGTGCCAGCACGTTCGGCCGCCACCGCAACCCGGTCCCGCAACTGGTGCGACGGGTTCCTGCGAGTACTCTGTGCCCAGAGTCGAAGGAGCGGCCGCTCTCCCACCCCGCGAGGTGTCGCCGTGGACCTCCTGTCCCCCACCGAAGAACTCTCCGTCGTCGTCGCCCGCAGCACCGGTGCGCTGCTGACCGGCGGGGTCGTCGAGGTCGTCCTGCCGTTGCTGACCGAACTGGTGCTGGAGACGGTCTCCGGGGCGGACGCCTGCGCGGTGACGGTCCTGGACACCGCGGGCCGCGCCTCCACCACCGCCGCCAGTGACGAGATCGCGGCGCATGCTGACGAACTCCAGTACCGGGACGGCCAGGGGCCGTGCTTCGAGGCCGTCGCCCGTCGCCACCGGACGGTCGTCCACGACGTGCGGACCGAGGCCCGGTGGCCGCGGTGGGCCCTCGACCTGGAGGGCCTGGGGTTCCTGTCGCTGCTGAGCGTCCCGCTGGTGGCCGGCGACGACGTCCTGGGCGCGATCAAGGTCTACGGGCGCGCCCCGCACGCCTTCGACCTGCGCAGCGAACGCGTCCTCAGCCTCACCGCCGCCCAGGCGGCGGTGCTGCTGGCCGAGGCCCGGGTCGCCGAACGCGGACGGCACCTGAGCGCCGACCTGAAGCGGGCGCTGCGGCAGCGCGACGTCGTGAACACCGCCCGGGGGATCGTCGTCCAACGCGACCGCGTCGACGAGGACCGCGCCACCGAGGTCCTCCTCGACCTGGCCACCCACGAGGGCCGACCCGTCCACGTCGTCGCCCGCGCCCTCGTCGACGCGGCGACCCGCCGCCGGCCGTGAACGGCTCGGTGGCCGCACCTCCCGACCCGGTGCAGGAGGCCCAGCGACGAGCGCTGCGCCGGGCCCTCACCCACCCCGGCCTGAGCCTCGGGGAACTCTGGCGGACGTTCTTCGCCCTCGGGGGTTCCCTCGGTCCGGACGAGGTGGAGGGTTTCCTCGCCGGTGAGTCGTTGCCGGTCCGGGACCGCACCCTGCTGGCCCACGCCGCCAACCAGCGGCTGACCGAACGCAGCGCCGGGTTGCTGGTGCCCGTCGGTCCGCGCCGCCCCCGCGCGGCCCGCAGCGCCGGGACCGCACTGGCGACGCTGTTGGACAGCGTGCAGCAGGCCTCGGCGGGCGAGTTCGGGCTGATCGCCGACCGGGTCGGCCGCAGCCGCGGGGTCCGCCTGGTGATCTACCTGGCGGACGACGAACGCCGGCTCCTCGTCCCGTTCGACCCCGTCCGCGAGGACCGCGTCCGCGGACCGCTCCTCATCGAACGCACCCTGCCCGGGCGGGCGTTCCGCAGCGGGCGCACCCAGACCGCACTGACCGGTCCGCACCCGCGCTGGTGGATCCCCGTCTTCGACGGCGCCCAGGTCACCGGCGTCCTCGACGCGTCGCCCCTGGACCGGCACGATCTCTTCGACCCGCTGCTGCGCAACGAGTTCGAGGTGCTGGCGCGGCTCGTCGGGAGACTCGTCACGGCCGCCGGGGCCACAGGTGACACCGTCGACGCCACCCGGCAGACCCGCCCCCGGTCGGTCGCCGCAGAACTGATCTGGCGACTGCTCCCACCGCTGACCGCGCGGACCCGGTCGTTCAGCGTCAGCGGACTGCTCGAACCCGCGGCGGACGTGGGGGGCGACGTGTTCGACTACGCCCTCGCCCCGGACCACGTCGACCTCGCCGTCTTCGACGCGATGGGTCACGCCCTGGACGCCGGCCTGATGGCCTCCGCGACGCTCGCGGCCTACCGCACCTCCCGCCGCGCCGGCGGCGGCCTGCAGGCCCAGGCCGCGGCCATCGACGCCGTCCTCGCCGTGCACTTCCCCGACGCGCTCGTGACGGGGGTCCTGCTGCACCTGGACCTCACGACCGGGCGCCTGCGCTACCTCGGGGCCGGTCACCCCGCCCCGGTCGTGCTGCGGAACGCGCGCGTGGTCACCGAACTCTCGGGAGGACGGCGCACACCGTTCGGTCTCCCGGTCGCCGGGAACGACGGGCTCCCCCTCGGGGAGTTCACCCTGCAGCCGGGCGACTGGCTGGCCCTGCACACCGACGGGGTGGAGGAGGCCCGCGACGAGGAGGGGAACTTCTTCGGCCGGCAGCGCCTCGTCGACTTCCTGGAGCGCGCAGCGGCAGGAGACCTCGGCCTCGCCGAGACGGTCCGTCGCCTGACCCGGGCGATCATGGACCACCAGAACGGCAGCCTCCAGGACGACGCCACGATCCTGCTCGCCCGGTGGCGGGATCCCCGGAAGGAGAGTTCGTGAAGACCGCAGCGAGCAGCACGTGGGTCCCGGACGACGGCGGGAGCAGGTTGCCCGCCGGCGAGGCCCACGCCTGGGAACCCGGACAGAACGCCACGCTGTGCGGCGTCCCGCTGCGGCGGGCCGGACTGGCCCGCTTCCCGCACGTCGAGTTCTCCGACCTCGACCGGTTCACCGGTGGCAGCGGGGACCAGGTCCGGTGGACCTGCCCGAAGTGCCTGGCGGCCACGGGTGGACGGGCCACGGGCCGCCGTTGGGTCCGCAACGACCCCCGTCCCTGAAAAGCGACCGCCGCAGCGGGGTTGCGTCCGCGGCGGAACCGCCCGTGGTTTCTGCCGCAGCTCCAAGCGGCGGGCGGAGACCCCTCGAACGCTGGAGCAGTCGTGGTCCGTCACGGTTCCGCCGTCCGCACCCTTCCCGCAGCGGCCGGTTGCCGTTGCCACCGGCGCGTGGGCCGCTGAGCGACGCCCTCACCACCTTCCTCCTCAGCGCGGGGGGTGAACCCCGACAGGAGGACCTGATGCGACTCGCGCAGCGGGCGCACACGGTCGACGTCCTGCGCGACGAGGACGTGCAACTCACCCTCCTGCTGCTCTACGAACTGCACCACGAGGGCATCGACCAGGTCGTCGACGACCTCGAGTGGGACCTCGGTCTGCTGTGGGTCCGCGCCGACCTGGAGATGGCGTTGCAACGGTCACTGCAGGTCCTCGTGCACGGACGGCACGGCTTCGGTCGAGGGACGCGGCCGGAGTTCCTCACCGGCCCCGCGCAGGTCGACGCGGAACTCGCCGCTCTCGCGACCGCCCGGGACGCCACGGGGCTCACCGCGCACCTGGCCCTCGACGCCGCCCACGGCGCCTACGTGAGCCGGCTCCCGGCGACGAGCCTGGCCGCCGTCAACACCGCGACCATGTTCGGCCTGCACCGCAGGGACCGGGGGGCCCTCGCCGGGCACCTGGCCTTCTCCCACCTGCGTTCCCCGTCCCTCGGCGCCGCCGTCGGTCCGGGACGTGAACTCGTCGCGAGCCTGCTGGCGACGGAGCCCGAACTCGCGGCGGACGTCGTGTTCGGGGCCCGGGCGGGCGCCTCCCTGGCGCGGCTGGTCGCCGAGGAGGTCCTCGGGGCCTGGTCGGCCGGCACCAGCTCGCTGCTCCCGGCCGACCACCACGACGACGCGCCGGACAGCCACCAGGTCCTCCGGCTGGTGGGGCGACGACCCCGGGGATGAGGGACCACCGCGTTCGTCCGCCCGCCCCCGCGTCAGCGCCCCGGTTGCGCCGGGTTGGTCGGCACCCCCTGGGAGGGCGGGTTGACCGGCGGACCGGGGGTCACCGCGGTCGGCGCGGGCCGGAACTCCTGCAACAACTCGTGACCGTGCTCGACGAACTCCACCTCGCGGTCTCGGAGGTCGTCGAGGGTTTCGAGACGTCGGAACTCACCGGCGCGCTGCGGGTGCCGACGTCACGACCTGCTGATCGTCAGACAGCTCCAGCGGGCCACACCGGCAGGAGCCGGTTCTCCGGCGAACCGTCAGGGTCGGGCGGCGTGCTCCACCCGTTCACCGGGACCCGGATCCGCACGCGCTCCGGCGGGTGGCTCCCCGCTACCGCCACCAGTCGTCGCGGCCCGAGACCGGGAGCCGGCGCTTGTGCTCGGTGGCCCGGTACCGGGCCTCGATGGCCTCGGCGACCTCCTCGCTCACGGTGCCGCCCTCGAGGTAGGTGTCGATGTCGGCGTAGCTCAGACCGAGGTTCGCCTCGTCGGTCTGGCCGGGCTGGTCGTCGAGCAGATCGGCGGTCGGCGCCTTCTCGTACAACCGGACCGGCGCCCCGAGGTGCTCCAGGAGCGCCCGGCCCTGCCGCTTGCTCAACCCGGCGAGGGGGACGACGTCCGCACCGCCGTCGCCGTACTTGGTGAAGAACCCGGTCACCGCCTCGGCCGCGTGGTCGGTGCCGACGACGAGGAGGTTCTGCTCACCGGCGACGGCGTACTGCGCCACCATCCGCAGCCGCGCCTTGACGTTGCCCTTGACGAAGTCGCTCAACGGCTGACCCGTGGCGGACTGCACGTCGCGGGCGACGCCGTCGACGCCGTGCTCGATGTTGAGGGTGAGCCGCTCGTCGGCGGCGATGAAGCGCAGTGCGAGCTGGGCGTCCTCCTCGTCCGCCTGGCTGCGGTACGGCATCCGCACCGTGACGAACCGGGCGGAGGCGCCCTCGGCACGCACCGCCTCCACCGCGAGCTGGCACAGGCGCCCGGCGAGGGTCGAGTCCTGCCCCCCGCTGACGGCGAGCACGTAGCCGGCGGCACCGGTCCGCAGGAGGTAGTCGTGCAGGAACGCCACGCGCCGCGTGATCTCTACGGCGGGGTCGACGGAGGGGACGACGCCGAGTTCGTCGGCGATGGCTCGCTGGTGGGGACGCACGGCAGGAGTATCCCGCGCAGGTTCTCCGCCGTCAGGACACGGTCACCTCGTCGAGGGGCCGCGGTTCCGGTGCCGAGGGTCCCCCGAGCGGCGCATCGAGCCCCGCCACGTTCGTCCCGATGACTCCTGCATGTTCTCCTCCGTCCCTCCCGGCAGCCGCGTCGTCGGCTTCTCGCGCGAGGGCGGGTGGTGCCAGGCACCCCTCTGCCGGCACGACCTGCCGACCGGCGCCGCCCTGGTGGCGACGCCCACGGGCACCGTCCTGCACCTCGGTCCGGCCTGCGCGCGACGGGTCCTCGGCGTCCAGCTGACCCTCGACGACCTGCAGGCCATCGAGGCCCGCCGGCACGCGAGCTTCGTGATGGGGTTGGCCTTCGTGCACGCGGCCTTCGTCTCCGAGGACCACGCGCTGTGCGCCCGCATCGCCGCCACGCTGGACCTGCTCGCCCCCGCCACCATCGCCGAGCTCGTCGTGCTGGAGGCGGCCCGGTCGCGGCTGCAGAGCGTTCCCGTGCCGGTGCAGGTCCCCGTCCCGATCGAGGTCGAGGTGGAGGTCGCCTAGGGTCTGGCCGTGCCCCTGCCGATGAGCCACCCGCACCAGCGCTACAGCATCAGCGGCTACCAGGAGGACCCCGACGCCCCCGAGGACGCCCTCGAGGTCGCCTGGTCGTGCGACCTGCTGCGGTTCGGCCAGAGCTTCGGGCTGGTGAGCAACGACGGCACGGGCGGGGCGAACCGCTACAGCTTCACCGACACCGCGCACGGCGAGGAGTTCTGCGCTGCGGCCAGGGAACTGCACCCGGCCGCCGCGCACCCGGAGGACCGGCTCGTCGCGGAACTCGTCACGATCCGGCAGATGAACTCCCTCGACCAGGTCGCCTACTGCCTCGACGACGACCGGTTCGAGGAACTCGGCGAGCACCGCGTCGCCGAGACCGGCCGGACCTTCGAGGAGGTCCGGACGTGGCTGGCCACCGAGTTCGCCGGGCGGGCGCCGCGCATCTGGGACCGGAACGCCTCGGCGATGGTCCCGGTCGCGCCCACCCGGTGAACTGCGGCGGGACTCAGGCCGCGGCGACCGTGGTGGCGGCGACGAGCCCACGCAGGACGACGGTGAGCTTCTCCACGACCTCGGCGTCGTCCTTGGGGTGGACGTCGGCGAAGCGGACGACCGAACCCGGGATCGCCATGGTGATCTCGGTGAGGACGTCGGCGCCGGCGATGCCGAACGCCTTGCGCGCGTCGTCCTGGGCCCACACGCCGCCGAACTGACCGAACGCGGAACCGATGGCGACGAGCGGCTTGCCGGTCAGGGGGCTGGCGCCGTAGGGACGCGACGCCCAGTCGATCGCGTTCTTCAGCACGGAGGGGACGGTGCCGTTGTGCTCGGGGGTGACGACCAGGACGGCGTCGGTGCCGGCGATCGCGGCGCGGAAGTCGGTGACGGTCTGCGGCACGCTGCCCTCGACGTCGATGTCCTCGTTGTAGAAGGGCAGGTCACCCAGGCCCTCGAAGATCGTCAGCTCGACACCCTCGGGCGCCAGCTGCACGGCGGTCTCGGCGATCTGACGGTTCGTGGAGGCGGCGCGCAGGCTGCCGACCAGCACCAGGACGTTGGTCATCGTGGATCTCCTCGCAAAGCGGGTGGGAAGGGGCGGACACGCCCGTTCCTGATGCGGACTGTAGTCCGTTTCTCTTGTCCTCTTCAAGCATCCGGACGGGAAGGGCCTACGCTTCACCCGTGCGCCGCACAGTCAGCCTCCTGGGCTCCCCGCCGCCGCCGGAACGCGCCGACGCCTCCCGCAACCGGGAACTGCTGCTGTGCACCGCACGCCGCCTCGTCCGGGACGTCGGTGTCGCCGGCCTCAGCATGGACGCGCTCGCCGCCGAGGCCGGCCTCGGCAAGGGCACCGTCTTCCGCCGCTTCGGGTCCCGCGCCGGGCTCTTCGCCGCCCTGCTGGACGAGTACGAACGCGACTTCCAGGCCGCCTGCCTCAGCGGTCCACCCCCGCTGGGCCCCGGCGCGGAACCGGTCGCGCGACTGGTGGCCTTCGGCCACGAGCGTCTGCGGTTCCTGGCCGACCGCGGCTACCTCCTCCGCGAGGCCGACGCCCACCTGACCCGCGGGGCGAACGCCCCGGCCGCCTTCGCGCGACTGCACGTCCGGGTCCTGCTGCAGGCCGCCGGTGTCGAGGGCGACGTGGAGGTGCTGGCCTTCAACCTGCTCGCGGCGCTGGAGGCACCGCTGGACTTCCACGTCGAGCAGCAGCCCGGCGCCGTCCCGCCGCTGTCCCCGCAGCGGCTCGCCGCCGGGTGGAGCGACCTCGTGGCCCGGGTCGTGGGACCGGCGCTCGCGTGAGTCCCGTCAGACCGTGCGCTGGTACAGCACGTGGTCCTGCCAGGAACCGTTGATCCGCAGGTAGCGCCGGGCCACCCCGATCCGTTCGAACCCGTTGCGCTGCAGCACGGCCTGCGAGGCGGAGTTCGACAGCAGCGTTCCCGCCTGCAACCGGTGCAGGCCCAGCCCCGCGGGCGCCTCGGCGAAGGCCGTGCCCAGCAGTTCGGCGACGGCCGCCGTGGCCACCCCGCGACCGTTGACCGCCTGCGCCACGAAGTAGCCGACGTCACCGGACTGGAGGGGCCCGCGGACGATCCCCGAGACGGTGATGCGGCCCACGACCGCTCCCTCGTGCTCGATCACGCAGGGCACCACCCGGCCGGCGGTGTGCTCCGCCAGCAACCGGGCCAGGACGTCGTGCTGACCCTGGGCGGTGAAGTACTCCGGTGCCCGCTCGGGTTCGAACGGGGCGAGGAAGTCCCAGTTCTCCCGCACCAGCGTGGCCAGGGTCGCCGCGTCCTCGAGCGTGACGAGGCGCAACCGGGTCCTCACGAGAGGACGAACCAGACGGTCTTGCCGCTCGAGGCGTGCTCCACGCCCCACCGGTCGGAGAGGATGTCGACCAGTGCCACCCCACGACCTCCCTCGGCCTCGGGGGCCACGTCGCGACGCACCGGGGGGTGCGGGTTCCCGTCGGAGACCGCCACCTGCAGGCCCGCGCCGTCGTCGCCGCCGCAGGAGACGCGGACCCGCACCGGCGGGCCACCGTGGCGCACCGCGTTCGTCACCAGTTCGGAGACGAGGAGCTGGGCCTCGTCGAGCACCCGCGCGTGGTGGCGCCCGCAGTAGGCCTCGCTGAGGAACGTGCGGGCCCGACGCGCGGAGTGCTCGTCGTCGGGCAACGTGATCTCCGCAGCCGGGGTCGCCTCGCACACCCCGCCATCCAACCAGGTCAGGACGTGAGCAGCTGCACCAGTTCGGCCGCGGTGCGCGTCACCCCGGACCGCAGCGCGTCGACCTCGGCGTCGCGCACGTGCCCGGCGCTCAACTGCTCGGCCGGACGCGAGGCCCGGGCCGGGTCCAGGATGCGTTCGGAGAGTTCGAGTCCCAGCCGCACCGACGTCGCCAGCGGGGTCGCCCAGCCGGGGCGGTCCACCTGCGCCATCGCCTCGGAGAGCTCGTCCGGGAACGCCCAGGCCGCGAGCGCCTCGGCCGACACCCGGGTGTGGGTGGCGCCGTAGCGGCGGTTCTCGGCCTCCAGCAGGTCGTCGCGGTCCGCGGCACCGGCCACCAGCACCGGGTACTCCTCGGGGTCGCAGCGCACCAGCAGCGCCTGTCCGAGGCGGGCCAGCAGTCCGACGGAGAACGCGTCCGGGGCCTTCGCCCGCAGCCTCGGGGCGAACTCCGCGGCCGCCACGGCGGTGAGGACGCTGCGGTCCCAGAACCCCTCGAGGGCCGGGGGGACGTCGTCGAGGCCGGCCATGGCGGAGACCGCCAGGCTGCGCACGGTGGAGAAGCCGACGACGGTGACCGCGAACGCGGGGGCGGACACCGTGCCGGAGAGGCCGAAGTAGGCGGAGTTCGCCAGGCGCAGGACCTTCGCCACCAGCGCCGGGTCGTAGCTGAGCGTCCGTCCCAGCGACTTCGCGTCCGAGCGGTGGTCGTCGGCCTCGGCGATGATCTTGGCCGCGACGGGGCGGTGCGAGGGCAGGTCGTCGAGGGCGGCGGAGATCCGGCCCAGGACCTCCACGGCACCGGGGACGAGGGTGGAGACCACCTCGGGGGCGTGCGTCTCGTTCACGCCGTCACCTCCCGCGGTGCGGGCACGTGCACCGGGGGCGGTGCGAGGGGGTGCGGGTGCAGCAGACCACCGGCGCGCAGGACCTCGACGAGGGCCTCGCGGGTCAGCGGCCGCGAGTAGAGGAAACCCTGGACGGCCTCGCAGCCGAGGTCGCGGATGACCGCGTCCTGTTCCAGGGTCTCCACCCCCTCGGCCACGATCCCCAGGCCGAGGGTTCGCGCCAGCGAGACGACGGCGGCGGCGACGGCGCGGGCCGGTCCCCCGGCGACACCCTCGCCGACGCTGTGCAGGTCGCGGACGAAGGACCGGTCGACCTTGAGGTGGTCGACGGGCAGGTCCTTGAGGTAGGCCAGCGAGGAGTACCCGGTGCCGAAGTCGTCGATGGCGACGCGGGCTCCGTCGCGGCGCAGTTCCTCCAGCACCGTGCGGCAGGCGCGCAGGTCGCTGGCGAGCGAGGTCTCGGTGACCTCGAGGCAGATGTCGCGCAGGTGCAGGCCGGCTGCGGCGATCGTCTGCCGGACCCCGGCGGAGAAGCCTTCGGCCGCGAGGCTGACCGCCGACACGTTCACCGCGACGTAGGCCGGGGTGTGCGGCAGGTCGCCCGCGACGTGCGCGGCCCGCCACGAGGCGAGGTCGCGGCAGGCGAGCGCCAGGACGTGGGCGTCGAGCAGCGGGACGAGGTTCGCGCGTTCGGCGAGTTCGACGAACACGTCCGGCCGGATCGGCCCGAGTTCGGGGTGGGTCCAGCGGCAGAGGGCCTCGAGGCTGAGCAGTTCGGCGGGCGAGCCGGGGCGCACGATGGGCTGGTAGTGGACGTCGACGGTGCCGCGCGACAACGCCTCCCGCAGGTCGGCGACGAGGCGCAGGGCGCGTCGGGCGCGCTGGCGGACCTCGTCGTCGAGCAGGGTCCAGCGTCCCCCGCCGGCGGCCTTGGCCTCGTGGACGGCGATCCCGGCGTCGCGGACGACCTCCTCGGCGCTGCAGGTGAGGCCTTCGAGCAGGACGACGCCGATGCTGGCGACGAGCCGCAACCGCAACCCGTTGACCTCGACCGGGGCGAGGACGGCGTCGAGGACGCGACGTGCGGTGGCCTGCACGGCGTCGAGGTCGGTGAGGTCGGCGCAGACGAGCACGAACTCGTCGCCGCCGGGCCGGGCGACCATGTCGCCGCCGCGGACGGTCCGGGCGAGTCGGCGCGCGATCTCCACGAGGACGGCGTCGCCAGCCTCCGGGCCGAGCCCGTCGTTGACCGTCTTGAAGTCGTCGAGGTCGACCATGAGGACACCGACGCCGCTCCCCGCCTGCGGGGCCACGGCCTGCGGGGTCAGCAGGTCGGTGAGCCGTTCGAGCAGGGCGAGACGGTTCGGCAGTCCCGTCAGCAGGTCGTGCTGGGCCTGGTAGGCCAGCCGGTGCTCGCGGGCCAGGCGGTCCGTGACGTCCTCGACGGTGCCGATGAACCCGGCGCCGTAGCCGGGGGTGCGACTGGGGGCCAGTCGCACCGCGACCCAGCGGACCTGCCCGGCGGCGTTGCGCAGCCGGGTGTCGAGGGTGACGCGTTCACCGGCGAGGACGCGGGCGACGGCGTCCACGACACCGCTGCGTTCGTCGTCGACGACGTGGGTGAGCCACGCGGTGCCGCAGAGTTCCTCGGCGGGCAGGCCGATGAGCTCGGCGAAGGCGTCGTTGACGCGGGAGAGGCGGGCCCCGACGTCGGAGACGATGGTCGGCACCGGGGAACTCTGCGCCAGGGTGGCGAAGCGCTCCTCCGCCGCACGCAGCGCGGCCTGGGCCCGCTCGTCCTCGGGCAGCACGACGGCCAGCACCCAGAACCACTCGCGTCCCTCGCGTTCCGGGACGGGCCAGGCGACGACCTCGACGTGGCGGGACTCCCCGCCGGAGGTGAGGGCGTCGACGGTGCAGCGGATGCGGCGGTCCCGCGAGAGGTGTTCCCCCTCGGGGGACTCCTCGCGCCGGCGGAGCAGCCGGGTGACGGCCCGGTCCACGAGGTGGTCCGAGGCCACCCCGAACAGGTCGGCGGCGGCGGTGTTCGCCCAGCGGACGCGGGCGACCTCCAGGGGGGCGGGGGCCTGGGGGCGGGAGACGACCAGGACGGGTTGGTCCGCGGCTGCCGCGAAGTGCAGCAGTGCGGCATCGACACCGGTGGTGGAGTCGTCGCTCCCCCCGGCGTGCTGGCTGCGCCACGCGTCGTTCAGCACTGGTTCCGTCCACGGTGGTTCCCGGCGGCACCTTCCGTGGGCCGCATCAGGGTGTTCATCGGCACGGAGCGCCACGAGTTGATCGTTCGGGGTGGTGGATGCGTTCACCTGCGCGGCACCTGGGTGCGATCGGATGCGGAGCGTGAACACCTCCCCCGGCCCTTCCCGCCGTTCGATGCTGGCCTCCGGACTCGTGGTCCCCGCCGTCGCGGCCCTGCCCGCGGTCACCGGCGCGAGCAGCGCGGCCGCCGCACCCGTCACGTCCGGCGCGACCCCGCGGGGGTCCGCGGGGCGCTTCGACCCCGACTCCCCCCGCTTCTGCCTCGCCGTCCTGCCCGACACGCAGTACCTCTTCGACGCCGACAGCACCGAACCCACCCCGCTGCGGGCCACCCTGGAGTGGCTGCGGGAGAACCGGGCCGAGGAGAACATCGCCTTCGTCGCGCAACTGGGCGACGTGACCGAGCACGGCACCGAGGCCGAGCTCGCCGCGGCCGCGCAGGTCTGGGACGGGATGTCCGGGAGCGACCTGCCGTGCTCGGTGCTGGCGGGCAACCACGACGTCTCCGGTGACGACCAGCGCGGCCCCACCCCGTACCTGGACCACTTCGGCCCGGGGCGCTTCCGCGGGATGCCGACGTTCCGCGGCGCCTCCCCCGACGGCTACCACAGCTACCACGTCTTCACCGCGGGCGGGCGGGAGTGGCTGCTGCTGGCGATGGACTGGCGCGCCTCCGAGAAGGGTCTCGCCTGGGCCGCCGGCGTCCTGGACGCGAACCGGACCTTGCCCACGATCCTCACCACCCACGAGTTCGTCGCCGCCGACGAGCACGGGGTCGCTGCCCTGTCGGAGTACGGGAACACCCTGTGGCAGAGCGTGGTCCGGGGCCGCGACCAGGTCTTCCTCACCCTGAACGGGCACTTCTGGCCGGTGGGGCGGACCGTCCTGGTCAACGACGCCGGGCACGAGGTGCAGGCGCACCTGACGAACTACCAGGACCAGTACTACGGCGGCGCCGCGATGATCCGCCTCTACCACGTCGACCTGGCCCGCGGGATCGTCGACGTCGAGACGTTCTCACCGTGGCTGGAGTCGATCCCGCAGGACGAGCGGAACCTGCTCGCGGCGGAGAACCTCGAGAAGTCCACCGACCTCGACCGGTTCAGCTTCCCCCTGGTCGCCGAGGAACGGTTCGCGGGTTTCGCCCCACCGGCCCTGCCGGCGCAACGCCCCGACCGCGACGTCATCACGAAGGACACCGCCGCCTACTGGCGCTTCGACGAGGTCCGCGGGGTCGAGGGTTCCGTCGTGGGTCCGGGGACGAGGGTGCGCGACCGCACGGGCAACGGCAACGACGTCACCGCGCGCCTGGTCGGGGCGGCGGGGGCCGGGGCCCTGACCTGGTCCGGTGACCACCACGACGACGCTCCCGCGCACGCCAGCCTGCGCTTCGACGGGCACCAGGGTCCCGACGGCGGGGCGGTCCTCGAGACCGGTCCCGACGCCCCGGTGAACTCCGAGCAGTTCCTCGACGGTTTCACCATCGAGGTGTTCCTCAAACTGCCCGACCCGTTCGTGGGTGACCACGCCTGGATGGGGGTCCTGAGCTGGGAGGGCAACAACGGCGACGCGGGCAAGACCAGCGGGTACACCACCGAGGAACCCAGCTGCAGCCTCAACGTGACGTCGGAGTGTTTCCTGCAGTTCGTCCTCTACCCCTCCCTCGACGACGTGAACCCGACGTCGTGGACGCACGCCCTGACCCCCGGCCGCTGGACCCACGTCGCGATCGTCAACGACGGGGAGCACACCGTCGTCTTCGTCGACGGTTCCAAGGTCGTGCGCAACCCGGCGCAGCGGGCCCGGGGCATCGCGACCCTCGGCAAGCCCTTCGCCATCGGTGCGACGCAGTCGAACGAGGAGTTCGGGCAGGGGTTCTACGGCTGGATCGGCGACGTGCGGATCTCCTCGCGCGGTCTCGACGTGACGGAGTTCCTCACCGCGCGGTAGCCTCGCGTCAAACGTCCGGCCCCGAGGCCGGTCCGCCCCACCCGGAAGGACGCGCCGTGCTCACGGCGTTCTTCGCGACGGCTGCGGCGGGCCGGATCGGCCTCGCCACGACCAACGTCGCTCTCCTGTGGTTCGTGCTCCACCGGACGGGGTCGTTCGGGGCCGCCGGTGCCCTCGGCGCCGGCCTCGCGATCTCCGAGGCCCTGATCGGGCCGCAGACCGCCCGCGCCGTCGACCGGTTCGGGCAACCCCGGGTGCTGCCGCTGCTCGCCGTCGCGCACGCGGGCGCGGTGCTCGTGGTGCTGGGGGCGACCGGACCGGGTTCCTCGCGGTCCACCCTGGTCGTCCTGGGCGGCCTGCTGGGCGCCACCCTCCCCCAGCTCGGGGCGTTCTCGGCCGCCCGCTGGTCGCACCGGTTCCCGCCCGGTCCGGAGTTGTCGCGGGCCTTCGGGTGGGAGGCCACCGCGAACTCCACCGCCTACCTGCTCGGACCGGCCCTGGGTGTGGCGCTGGGCAGTTCCGGGCACTCGGCGTCCGCCGTCCTCCTCGCCGCCACCCTGGTCGTCGGGGCCACCCTGGTGCTGGGGTTCCAGCGACGTTCCGCGTCCCCGGGGCGGCGCTGCGGCCCGCGCGGTCGGGTGGGGCTGCCCCGCGGGGTCGGGTTGCCGATCGCGGTGAACGTCGCGATCGGGGTGCACTTCGGAGCCGTGCCCGTGGCGGTGGCCGCCGCGGCCCGCGGGACGGGGGCGGCGACCTCGTTGGTCGTCGCGTCCAGCGCCGGGGGTCTGCTCGCCGGGCTGGCTCTCTCGGCGCTGCCCTGGCGCGCACCGGCCCGGCGCCGACTGCGGGTGAGCGCCACGGCGTTCGGACTGGCGGCGCTCCTGCTGATCGTCCCCTGGCCGGTCCCGGCCCTGGCCGTGGTGCTCCTCGTCGTCGGGGCGGCCGTACCGCCGGTCCTGGTGGCGACGTCCGTGCTGGCCCGCGAGCGCGCCCCGGCCGGCGCGCTGACGAGCACGTTCTCCTGGCTGGCCTCCTGCAGCGCCGCGGGGAGCGCGGTCGCCGTCGCGGGCGCGGGCGGACTCGTCGACGCGGTCGGGCCGCCGGGCGCCTTCGCGCTGGCGGGAGCGGGTGCCGTGGGGGTGAGCGTGCTTGAGAGGATCGTGCGGTGAGACCGCTGCGCCCGACCCGCCTCCTCAGCCTGGAGTCGGGGTTGTGGGCGCTGGACGAGACCCAGCCCGTGGCCGCGGTCCTGGACCTGCGCACCGGGAAGGTCGAGCGGATCGTCAGCTGGCCGGAGGTGCCGGCCGAACCCGTCCCGACCCCGTGGCCGCCACCGCGGCTGCTGCCGGACGGTCCCTCGTTCTGGACCCACCCGCACGGCGACGCCCCGCTGGTGCGGATCGGCCCGGACGGGGTGGAACTCGCGGTCTGGACCCACGGGCTGCGGTTGTCGGCGGTGGGCCCGGACGGCGTCTGGTGCGTCCCGTCGCCCCCGCCCCAGGACATCGTCCGCACCGCCGACGGCCGGCCCAGCTGGGGGCTGCAGCCCGCGCAGCTGCTGCACGTCGGCCGCGGCGGTCGACCCCGGCGCACGAACGTCGACGCCCCCGTGCGGGCGGCGCAGGCGGAGGAGTCGGGGTTCTTCATCGCCCTGGACGACGAGCCCTGGCACCTGGAACCCCTGGGGGCCGACCTCCACGAGGTCGTCTGGAACACCCGCTGGTTCCGGATCCCCTGGGGTGCGGAGCTCGGCGACGAACTGCGCGACGTCGCGGAACCCGTCGAGCACGGACCGGAGGTCCGCACCGAGGACGGTCGCGGAACCCACTCCTGGCTGGACCCGTGGAGCGCCGGGGCCGACCGGCACGGCGTCCGACTCGAGGGGGCCCGCTGGGGTTTCGGCTGGCGGGCGGACGGGATGGCGGCCGCGGCGGGGCACCTGGTCGCCCTGGTGCACAACGCCGAGGGGAACCCGCTGCGCCGGATCGACCTCGGCCGGGGGACGACGACGTCGGCCGCCCTCGTGGGAACCGGTCCGACCGAACGCCTGACCGTCGCCGTGCGCCGCGACGTCCCGGGGGCGTTGCGGGCCCCGGTCGACGTCCTCACCGTGCAGCGCGGCGGAGACGTCTCCCTCCTGCTGGGGGCGGGTTCCGTCGACGTCGCCGACCACGTCCGCCCGTTGGCCCCACGGCCGCTGGAGTCGGGTTCCTACGTCCGCCAGGTGCTGGCGAGCAACGGGAGGCTGCAGGAGCACTGGCGCACCGACGAGGGGTTCTTCCCGCTCGTCGAGGGCATGACCGCCGTCCGTGCCCGCCTCGTGGGCGACTGGCCGGACACGTTGCTGGAGTGGACGTTCGAGCACCCGGACCGACCGGGGGCGCGGCTACGGCGACGGATCCCGTTGTTCGACGAGTCGGGTCGCATCACTCCCCCGGACACCGCGGCCGTCGTGCTGATGGAGGACTTCCAGACCGGTCAGGTGCCCGGGACCGAGCACGCCGTCGGCGGGTTCATCGACTTCTGATTCATCGACTTCTGAGCGCCTCCTCGGTCGCGCGCGACGCGATGGACTGCAGCGCGGCGACGTGGTCGCGCAGGGCCGCCGAACCCGTGTCGGTGAGGGCGAGGACGGTCCTGGTGTAGCGACCGGAGGCGACCTTGCGGATGTCGACGTAGCCGGGGGCGGCCAGCGCGGTGAGCTGCTTGGACAACGTGGGAGCGCTCATCCCGCAGTAGTCGGCGACGGCCTTGAACTCCGCCTCGGCGCACCCCGACAGGTAGGCGCAGATCCGCAGCCGGGCCGCGGAGACGAGGACCTCGTCGAGGTCGGGCACGACTCAGGCCTCCGGCCTGCGGCGCAGCGCCCAGAACCAGGTGACGCCGGAGGCGAGACCGAGGAGGACGAAGACGGCGCTCATCGTGGAGTCCGCCGTGAACCCGACGACGGCGAGCCCGGCGAGGACGAGCAGGAACGTCGTGTGCTCGGTGCGGACCCGGCCGCGGTAGCCGACCAGCCCCCGACGTCGACGCCACCGGTCCGGCAGCAGGAACGCCGCGGTGAGCAGGGCGACGGCTCCCACGAAGGCGAGCAGGTGCGCGGGTCCGTGCCCCTGCCCGAGCAGCACCACGCCCAGCCCGGCGCAGGTCCCGGCGGTGACGGCGAGGGAGGTGGGGAGGGCCGGGCGGGCGGCGTCCTGGAAGGCGCGCAGAGCGTCGGCGGCCTGGGTGGCGGCGTGGTCCTGTTCCATGACCAGGAACCTAGCAATCACTTTCCGTGATGGCAACCAGTTGCGATGTTCTGCTCAGCCCTTCAGCAGGACCAGCACGCTGCGGCCCTGCCAGGTTCCCGCCGTGGTCGGCCAGCTCGTGATCCCCTGCGCGGGGTCCGCGCCCGCGTCGGTCCAGCGCAGGACGAACGGCGTCGGTTTCGCCGGCCCCGGGTCACGGTGGTGGGCGTAGTTGAACTCCAGCAGCGGCTTCAGCACCGGACCGGCCTCGGCGATGCGCGCGTCGATGACGCCCTGCAGGTACGCCGGGTCGGAGAACTGGTCGATGATCTCGCAGTCGCAGCTGTAGGCCAGCGTCCCGATCTCCCCGGGGGCGGCGACGCGTTCGTCCCCGACGATCCGGGCGAGGTCGGTCCCGGCGGTCCGGTACTCGGCGGGCGTCGCGAAGTTCGCGAACACCGGCGGGTAGCGCCACGGCAGCGGCAGGGCCGCGGACGGTACGCAGACGGCGAGGCCCACCAGGGCCAGCACCGACACCGCGCCCATCGGGACCCACGTCGCCCGGGACCGCGACCGCTCACCGCTGAGGACGCCGGCCCCTAGCACCGCCGCGAAGGACAGCGACGCCATCGGCGCGACGTAGTACCACTGGTAGGGCGGGACCCCGAGGACGCTGTAGACCGCGAAGTACCCCACCCCGCCGAGCGCCAGACCGAGCACGGCTCCCGTTCCCGGCCGGGCGCGGCGGCGCAGCAGGGCGAGCACGAGCAGGAGGAGGACGACCACCCCGACGAGGGCCGCGGCCACGCTCACCGCGACGGCGCCCGGCGTGTTGAGCGCGTAGTGCGTCCACAACCCGCGCAGGTAGGTGCGCCCCTCGCCGAAGTTCCGCTGGTTGGTCTTGATGACGAACGTGTCGGGGATGGCCGACCCCAGCCACCACCAGCTGGCCGCGAACCACGGCAGGCAGACCAGCGCGCAGACCCCGACGGCGACCGGCAACCGTCGGCGGACACCGCGGCAGGCCAGCGCGATCACCACCACGAAGACGACCATGTCGAGTCGGGCCAGCAGGCTGAACGCCGCCACCACCCCGTAGGGGAGCGCCCGGCCGGCGAGACCGGCCGAGAGCAGGCCGGTCATGCCGGTGAAGATGAGGACGACCTCCAACCCCTGGGCGGAGACCAGGAACGGGTTGGCCAGCACCACGACGAGCGCGGCCGCGGGCCAGGCCAGCGACAGGCCCAGCCGCCCCGCCGCCCGGGCCGACCACCAGCCCGCCAGCGCGCCCAGCAGGGTCGTGAGCACGCCCAGCGCGAGCTCGCCGTCGGGACCGGCGAACGGCTGGACCAGCCGCAGGCAGCCGGCGAGCAGCGCGACGTTCAACGGCGAGGTCGCCGCGTTCGACGTCAGGCCGGGGGTCATCCCCCAGTGCGCGTGCTCGGCGACGTTGCGGGCGTAGGCGAGGGTGATGTAGGTGTCGTCGATGAGCCCGCGGGAGGTCACCCAGCTCAGGAGGGCGCCGAGGAACGCCCCGAAGAGGGCGAGCCGCAGAGCCGGGTGGGAAGAACGCATGGGCGCCATCCCACCACACCCCGCGCACGACGACGGGCGGCCACCTCGAGAGGTGACCGCCCGCGGAGCGCGAGGAACTCAGGCGTTGGTGAGCGACCGGAGCACGTACTGCAGGATGCCGCCGTTGCGGTAGTAGTCCGCTTCACCCGGGGTGTCGATGCGCACGACGGCGTCGAACTCGACCGTCCCCCCGTCGGTCTTCGTCGCGGTCACCTTCACCGTCTTGGGCGTGCGGCCCTCGTTGAGTTCGGTGATGCCGGTGATGTCGAAGCTCTCAGTGCCGTCCAGGCCGAGCGAGGCCGCGGTCTGGCCCTGCGGGAACTGCAACGGGATGACGCCCATGCCGATGAGGTTGGAGCGGTGGATGCGCTCGAAGCTCTCGGTGATGACGGCCTTCACGCCCAGCAGCGCGGTGCCCTTCGCTGCCCAGTCGCGCGAGGACCCGGAGCCGTACTCCTTGCCGCCGAGGACGACGAGCGGGGTGCCCTGCGCCGCGTAGTTCTGGGCGGCGTCGTAGATCGCAGCCTGCGCCCCACCCTGGGTGAAGTCACGGGTGAACCCACCGGAGACGTTGTCCAGCAACAGGTTCTTCAACCGGATGTTGGCGAACGTCCCCCGGATCATCACCTCGTGGTTGCCGCGTCGGGACCCGTAGGAGTTGAAGTCCTGGCGCTGCACACCGTGGTCGGAGAGGTAGACGCCGGCCGGGCTGTCCGGCTTGATGGAACCCGCCGGGGAGATGTGGTCGGTGGTGACCGAGTCGCCGAGCAGGGCCAGCACCTTGGCGCCGGCGATGTCGGTGACCGGCGACGGCTGGGCCTGCATGCCCTCGAAGTACGGGGGCTTGCGGACGTAGGTGGACTCCGCGTCCCAGTCG
The DNA here is from genome assembly GCF_979255925.1 of Kineococcus sp. AC630. Lineage (NCBI taxonomy): Bacteria > Bacillati > Actinomycetota > Actinomycetes > Kineosporiales > Kineosporiaceae > Kineococcus > Kineococcus sp. AC630. Next base: position 3,069 of record NZ_CEEDMJ010000016.1, on the reverse strand, counting down.
AAGGTGTTGCCCTCGGGCGTGGGCAGGCCCTGCCAGCGCTCGTCACCGGCGAACACGTCGGCGTAGTCCTTGACGAACATGTCCTTGCTGATGGCCTCGCCGATGACCCGCTCGACCTCGGCCGCGTCGGGCCAGATGTCCTTGAGGAACACCTCGGTGCCGGACTCGTCGGTGCCGATCGGGTCGTGGTCGATGTCCCAGTCCATCGTCCCGGCGAGCGCGTAGGCGATCACCAGCGGCGGGGAGGCCAGGTAGTTCATCTTGATGTCGGGGTTGATCCGGCCCTCGAAGTTGCGGTTGCCCGAGAGCACCGCGGTGACGGCGAGGTCGTTCTCCTGGACGGCGGCCGAGACGGCCTCCGGCAGCGGACCGGAGTTCCCGATGCAGGTGACGCAGCCGTAGCCGACGAGGTGGAACCCGAGCTTCTCGAGGTAGGGGGTGAGCCCGGACTTGTCGTAGTAGTCGGTGACGACCTTGGAACCCGGCGCGAGCGAGGTCTTGACCCAGGGCTTGACGCTCAGTCCGCGCTCGACGGCGTTCTTGGCCAGCAGCGCCGCCGCGATCATGACCGAGGGGTTGGAGGTGTTGGTGCAGCTGGTGATCGAGGCGATCGCGACCGCACCGTGGTCGATCTCGGTCTCGGTGCCGTCGTCCATCGTGATGGCGACCTTCTTGGAGGGCCGGCCGTTGGCGTGGCCGGGTTCCGCCGGCTCGTCGCGCTCGTCGCTGGAGGAGGCCGAGGGCGCGTCGGAGGCCGGGAAGCTCTCCGCGCTGGCCTCGTCCTGGGAGGAGCCCGCCACCGCGTCGACGGTGTCGCTCAGGGCGCTGGAGGCGCTGTTCACGCCGGGGACCTCGTCGTCGACGTAGTCGCCGAGCGCCGCGCGGAAGGCCTCCTTCGCCTCGGCCAGCACGATGCGGTCCTGCGGGCGCTTCGGTCCGGCGATGCTCGGGACGACGGTGGAGAGGTCGAGTTCGAGGTACTCCGAGAACACGGGTTCCGTGCTCGGGTCGTGCCAGAGGCCCTGCTCCTTGGCGTAGGCCTCGACCAGGGCGACCTGGTCGTCGCTGCGGCCGGTGAGGCGCAGGTAGTCCAGGGTCACGTCGTCGATCGGGAAGATCGCTGCGGTGGAACCGAACTCCGGGCTCATGTTGCCGATGGTCGCGCGGTTCGCGAGCGGGACCGAGGCCACGCCCTGGCCGTAGAACTCGACGAACTTCCCGACGACGCCGTGCTTGCGCAGCATCTCGGTGATGGTCAGCACGACGTCCGTCGCGGTCGCACCCGCCGGGATGGAACCCGACAGCTTGAAACCCACGACGCGCGGGATGAGCATCGAGACGGGCTGGCCGAGCATGGCCGCCTCGGCCTCGATGCCGCCGACGCCCCAGCCCAGCACCCCGAGGCCGTTGACCATCGTGGTGTGGGAGTCGGTGCCGACGAGGGTGTCGGGGTAGGCCTGGAGCTCACCGTCGACCTGGCGCGGGAACACCACGCGGGCCAGGTGCTCGATGTTGACCTGGTGCACGATGCCGGTGCCCGGCGGGACGACCTTGAAGTCGTCGAAGGCGGTCTGGCCCCAGCGCAGGAACTGGTAGCGCTCGCGGTTGCGGCCGTACTCGATCTCGACGTTCCGCTCGAAGGCGTCGGGGCGACCGAACACGTCGGCGATGACGGAGTGGTCGATGACGAGTTCGGCCGGGGCCAGCGGGTTCACCTTGGTCGGGTCGCCACCGAGGGCGGCGACGGCCTCCCGCATGGTGGCGAGGTCGACGATGCAGGGAACACCGGTGAAGTCCTGCATGATCACGCGCGCCGGCGTGAACTGGATCTCGGTGTCGGGTTGCGCGGACGGGTCCCAGCCGGCGAGCGCCCGGATGTGGTCGGCGGTGATGTTCGCGCCGTCCTCGGTGCGCAGGAGGTTCTCCAGCAGGACCTTGAGGCTGAACGGCAGCTTCGCCGAACCCTCCACCGCGTCCAGACGGAAGATCGTGTAATCCGTTCCAGCGGCTGTTAGGGTAGCCTTGGCTTCGAAGCTGTTGTGGCTGCTCACCGGGAGCTCCTCACTCGTCTTCCGTCGTCATCGTCATCGATCCGTGCGTGGTGTCGATGCTCCCACCGGCGGGGGCGGGACCGCGCGCGGGGTCCGTCGCGACGGAACTCCCGGAGCATTCATCTCGACCACTTATCTCGACGTCAAGATACCACGCAGGCCGTGGTCGACGGCGAAGACCAGCGCGAACACGCCGAGGAGCGTGCAGTACCCGGCGGTCGCGGCGAGCACCCCGGCGTGCGGCCCCTCCCCCAGGTGCCCGTCGCTCAGCAGCCGGGCGGTGACCCGGCGCGAACGCGCCCGCGCCGCCAGGTAGGTCCAGGCGCCCGCACCGCAGCCCACGACCCCCAGGACGAGCGCGAAGACCCCCAACTGGGGGGCCAGCAGCCGGGCACCGGCGAGCGACCCCACGAGGAGGGCCAGGGCGCTGCGTCGCCAGGCGAGCGCCGTCCGCTCGGGCTGCAGGCCCTCGTCGAAGATCACCGAAGGACCAGGCCGGCGAGGACGAGCAGCCCGGCGAGCACCGCGCCGACGGTGAGGGGCGAGGCGAGGGTCGGGGAGGCCAGCGGCGCGCGGAGCCGCATCGCCCGCTCGTCCCGCGCCCACCCGCGCCAGGCCTGCAGCGGGGTGAGCAGCCCGAGGACGATGAGGACCACCGACGCCGCGAACCGGAACCCGGGCTGCAGCGCGAGGTCCAGCCCCTCCAGGGCGACCCCCGCGGCCAGCAGGGCCAGGGAGGTGCGGATCCAGGCCAGGAAGGTCCGCTCGTTGGCCAGCGAGAACCGCGGATCGGGTTCGTCACCGACGCCGTAGACGCTGCGCGGGAACCTCTCGTCACTCACGGTCCCGATCATCCCCCAGACGTGTCGGACGGCGACGGATCACCCGGACGGGGGCACCCGGACGCACTACTGACGGCTTGAGAAGGATCACGCTCGGTCAGCACAGTAGGGGGACGACCCCCGACGGACTCGGCGTCGCCCAGTTCCACGGCGCGGGGGACGCGCCGGGCGGGAAG
>NZ_CEEDMJ010000015.1:152715-154871 GCF_979255925.1 Kineococcus sp. AC630 | reverse complement strand
GGGTGGGTGGGTGCTCCACCGCCCCACCTCCGCCGACGGGCCGGCGGGCGTGGTGCGGGCCGTCGACGGTCCCAGCGGCCCTGGTCGACGCCCGCACGAGCCGTGACCCCGCTCCGCCCGGTACTTTCCGAACGTGAGCTCCGACCCGTACGCCCCCCACGTCCCGAACGCCGCCCTGCACACCCAGCTGCTGGACGCGCTGCGCAGCGACGCGGCGGTCCCCGTGCTGCGCGTGCCGGACGAGGGACGGGACGCTGCGTCCTGGTTCGACCTGCTCCCCGAGAGCGCGACGTCCCGGCACAGCCGCGCGGTGGGGGCCGTCCTGGGCGGCGGGCCGGTGGCCGTCGACGCGGGCGAGGAGGCGGCCACGTTCGTCGCCGGGCTGCTGGCGGTGCTGCTCGCCCACGGCGCCGACGTCGGCCTCCTCGCCGGCTCCTCCGCCGCGCGGGTCGACGCCGAGGTGTCGGCGCTCGGTGTCCCGCTGCTGGACGGGGTGACCCCGGCTCCCCTGCCCGTCGCGGTCGCGGACGACCCGCAGCGCTGGGCCGCGCTGGTCTCGGAGCTGGAACAGCGCGCGGCCCGACCCGCCGAGCCGGTGGCGGACGGCGCGCCCAGCCTCTTCGAGGCGGTCGCCGAACTCGTCGCCCTCCGGGCCCAGCACGTGCACCCGCCGCTGCAGCCGGGGGCGGCGACGTGGTCCGCGAGCGCTCGGGAGGACATCGCAGAGACCCTGCGGGGCGGGACGGGCGCACCGGCGGACCCGCTCGCCGGGCGCTCCGAGGACGAGGTCGCCGCGCTCACGGCGCTCCCCGCCCAGCTGCGGGACCTGACCTCGCTGACCGAGCGTCTGGTGCTCGACCTGGCCTGGCACCGTCCCCGGACCCTCGCCGACCTCGACCCTGCCCTGGAACTGCTCGGCCGCGTCGAGGCGGCCCGGAGCACCTACCTGCCGGCGGCGTTCCGCACCGACCTGGCCCGGGCCCGTGAGGTCCTGACCCGCCCACAGCGCTCCTTCCTGAGCAGCGAGGAACGTGACCGCCGCCGCGAGGTGAAGCGCCTCGCCGGCCTGCGTCACGACGGTGCGTTCGGGGTGGCCGACGTCGACGCGCTGCAGGTGCTGCAGGACGCGTGGGCCGAGCAGTCCTCGGGCACACCGGCCACCTGGCCGGTCCGCCCCGACCTCGCCCGCCAGGTCGAGCTCGTCCGCCGGTCGCTGCGCGCGGCGGCGGGCGCGCTCCCCGGGGTCCCGGCCGACCTGGACGAGTTCGAGGTGGCGGAGTTCGTCCCCCTGGCCGAGCAGGCCGAGTCCCTGACGGACGCCCCGGTCCGCGAGCCGCTGCCGATCGGTGCCCCCGAGCTCGACGAACTCCGTTCGGCGCTGCCCACGGGCGCCTCCGCGGCCGACGTCGAGCAGCTCGTCCGCGCGGTGTGGCTGCGGGCGCTCACCGAGGAACGGACCACCGGACCCTCCGTCGACCCTGGGCGGGACCTCCGCGAGCTGGCGACGGGGCGACGGACCCGTGCCGCCGAGGGTCTGAGGGCGTCCGTCACCGACGGCACCGTCCGCCCGGCCCGCACCGCGACACCCGACGGCGGGTACGACGTCCTGGTGGTGGTGGACGCGCAGGAGTTCGAGACCGCCCGTGTGCTGGACCTGGCCGGTCGGGCCCGTCAACTGGTCGTGGTCCGCTCGACCGGCGCAGCGGACCCGGGTTCCGCCTGGACCCGGACGGTCGGGTCGGTGGAACCCCACGAACTCGGGTGGCCTGCGGCCGTCGCCACCCCCGCGATCGAGACCTTCCGCGAGTCCCTGGCCGCGGCGTTGCGCGGCACGGTGGCGGTCACCACGGGTGAGGTAGTGGCCGGTCGCGTCGTCGACCTGGTCGTGGCCGCACGCACCGGCGAACTCCCCGCCCTCGCCGTCGACCTCGACGGTCCCGCGTACGCTGCGCTGGCGACGGTGCGCGACCGCGAGATCGCCCGCCCCGCCCGACTGGCGGGCGCACGCGTGGGCCACCTCACCGTCCCCACCCTCGACTGGTTCCGGGATCCGCGCGGGACGACCCGCAGGATCACCGACGCCCTCGCCCGGTTCACCGACCTGGACCGCACCCGAGAAGAACCCACCGTCGTCGAAGAACCCACCGTCGTCGAAG
>NZ_CEEDMJ010000015.1:0-152615 GCF_979255925.1 Kineococcus sp. AC630 | reverse complement strand
AACCCACCATCGTCGAAGAACCCACCATCGTCGAAGAACCCACCATCGTCGAAGAACCCACCATCGTCGAAGAACCCACCATCGTCGAAGAACCCGTCGTCGTCGAAGAACCCACCGTCGTCGAAGAACCCGCCGAACTTGAGCTGCCCCGGGGTCTCGGTTCCGCCGCGGACGCCGAGACGAGGGTCGCGGAGTTCCTCGCCGGCCTGAACGGCGGGCACCCCAACGTGGACCAGACCCCGCCCGCGGTCGTCGACGCCGCGGTCGCCCTGACGTTCGCCCGCCTGGGGCTGGAGGTGCAGGAGCAGGCGCTGCTCGACGGCGCGATGGACGTCATCGGTTTCCGTCGCCGCGGGATCAAGGTGATCCGAGCGTTCAAGGAATCGGTGCAGCGGAGCAAGAAACGCATGCGCGGAGCGGGGCTCAAGATCAACTGACCGACCCTGTCGCCCCGCCGCGGAAAGCACTACTCTCCACCGCGTGAACACCCGGGACGTGGAGGTCCTCGTCGTCGGTGCGGGCGCGGCCGGGCTGGCCACCGCGGCGTGCCTGCTGAACCGCGGTCTGCGCCCGGTCGTGGTGGACCGGGGAGCGGCGGTCGGTGACGTGTGGCGCGCCCGCTACGACCGGTTGCACCTGCACACCCCGCGCGTGCAGTCGGGTCTACCGGGACTCCCCGTCCCCACCGCCGCCGGGCGCTGGGTGGCCCGTGACGACGTCGCCGGCTACCTCGACCGTTACGCAGCCCACCACGGGATCGAACCGGAGTTCGGCACCGACGTGACCCGTCTGGACCCCGAGGACGGTCGCTGGCTGGCCCGGGCGGGGAGGACCCGCTTGCGCACCCGGCAGGTCGTGGTCGCCACCGGGCTGGCGCACGAACCGGTCCTGCCGCCCTGGGCGTGGTCGGCCACCGTGCCCGTCCTGCACTCCTCGCGGTACCGCAACCCGACGGACTTCGTGGGCCGCTCGGTCCTCGTCGTCGGCGCGGGGAACTCGGGGGCCGAGATCGCCGCCGACCTCGCCGGGGGTGGCGCACGGAGCGTCGAGTGGTCGGTGCGCACCGGGCCGAGCGTGGTCCCCCGGGAGCTCGGCCCGCTGCCCACGACCCTGCTCGGTCTCCCCCAGGACGTGCTCCCGGCCGGTCCGCTCGACGCCGTGAACGGGGTCGTGCGCAGGGTGTTCGTGGGTGACCTGTCCCGGTGGGGACTTCCCGCACCCGCCCGCGGGGTCGTGGCCGCGGCCCGGCAGGCGGGGACGCCGCCGCTCATCGACGTCGGTCTGCTGGATGCGCTCCGGGCGGGGAGGGTGACCGTCGCGGCGGCCGTGACGGGGATCGACGGCGCGACGGTCGAGTTCGCCGACGGGCGCACCAGCTCACCGGACGTGGTGATCGCGGCCACGGGGTGGTCTCCCGCGCTCGCCGGACTGGTCGGTCACCTCGGTGTCCTGGACGGTCACGGCCGACCGCGCGGCCGGCACGCCGGCACCGTGCCCCTCGTCGCGGGGGTGCGGTTCGTGGGCTTCCGCGTCCCGCTGAAGGGGGCGCTGATGCAGATCAACCTCGACTCCCGACGGGTGGCGCGGGCGATCGCACGGGAGGGGACCACGCGGGCAGCCACCCCTCGGGCAGGCACGGGGGTGGTCCCTCCGGGAGTCGGACGGTCGATCCCGGTCCCCTGAACGCCGACACACGATCCGGGTCGACGCCGTCGATCGCACGGCAGGTCCACCCGACGGGAACCGACGCAGGCCCCAGCAGAGCCCGACCGCGGCTGGAGCCCCGGCTCCGCCGCGGCCGTCGTCGCCGGTCGCGGCGCCGGGGACCGTGCGGTAGGAGGTCGAGGGGCAGGTCGCCGGCATCGGGGCCTCCACGGACGTCCTCTCCACGACGGTGGCGACGGTCCGGGCCAACGGCCACGCCGTGCTCCGCGGCCTGCGCGCCGCACAGGCACGCGTCGGCGGGATCGACGAGATCGCCGCCGTGGTCGACGGTGCCCGCCAGACGGGTGATCTCGCGGCCACCGCGGAGCGGCGCCGGGTCTCGCGGTTCTCCTGTCCGCAGGACGTCGTGCTGCGCCTCGAGGTCCGGGAGAACCCCGCGACGGCGTTGGACCTGGGGCTCGGAGGCACGCGGGTCACCACCGCTTCGACCCAGCACGTCGGGGTCGGCACCCGCGTCGTCGTGCACTGGCCCCACCGTCGACCTCCGCGGGCGCCGTGGCCAGGACCGTGCCGGTGGTCACGACCTCGGCATCGTGTTCGACGTCCCCGCTACGGCGGCGCCGCGGGTCTCGTCGCCGTCGTGGACGGTCTGCGGTCCCGCGTGGAAGCGGTTCGGCCCGCTGACCTGCGCCGTCAGTCCAGGAGCCCGGCGTCGCGGGCGAGCCCGACCGCGGCCTGCGTGGAGGTGACGGACGCCTTCCCCCGGATCGAGGCGAGCGTGGCACCGACCTGGGCGAGGGTGCTCCGCCGGTGCTCGGCGACGACGCTCGCGGGGAGTCCCCGAGCCACGGCGCGCAGGACGTCCACCTCGTCGGCCGTCCACGACGCGACGCGCGACGCGGCCGCTTCTCGGCTGATCCGATCGTCGTCCACTGCTCCGCCTCCTCCACGAGCCCCTGCGGCTCGACGTCTCCTCCGGTCTTCGAAGCGGTCGAGTGCCTGGATCCCGGAAGCTCACGGTCGGGCCGGTGTGACCCCGGCCACACCAGACCCCGATTGCGTGGCGACGGTTGCCTCATGCAAAGGTATCCGCCGATCCTTCAACGTTGCACTGGAGCTGACTCGTGTCTGCACGACGCACGGGGGGCGACGGCAAGGCCGACGTCCTCTTCGACATCCGCACCGTGATCGGCGGCCTGTTCGCCGTCTACGGCGTGGTCTGCCTCATCTACGGACTGGTGTCGTTCACCGACGCCGACCGCGCCAAGACGGGCGGCATCAACCTCAACCTGTGGACCGGGATCGGCATGCTGGTCCTGTCCGCGCTCTTCATCGGCTGGACCGTGGCGAAACCGCTCCACGCCGAGGCGCCGGCCACCGACGCCGCCGACCTCCCTGACGGGGAGGACGCGAAGTGAGCGCCACCCTCGTGACGAGCGTGGCCACCGCGTCGAACCTGCGCATCGACGCCCACCTCATCGACTACCTGCTCGTCGGGTTCTACTTCCTCATCGTCCTGGGCATCGGCCTCATCGCCCGCCGCAGCGTCTCCTCGAGCCTGGACTTCCTGCTCTCGGGTCGCAGCCTGCCCGCCTGGGTCACCGGACTCGCCTTCGTCTCCGCCAACCTCGGCGCCACCGAGCTCCTCGGGCAGGCCGCCAACGGCGCCCAGTTCGGTGAGCAGGCGTTCCACTACTACTGGATCGGCGCGATCCCGGCGATGGTGTTCCTCGCGCTGGTGATGATGCCGTTCTACTACGGCTCGAAGGTCCGCTCCGTCCCGGAGTTCCTCGGCCGCCGCTTCGACGCGAAGACCCAGCGCCTGCAGGGCCTGCTGTTCGCCATCGCCTCCGTCCTGCTGGCCGGTGTGAACCTCTACGCGATGGCCATCGTCGTGAATGCCCTGCTGGGCTGGCCGACGTGGCTGGCGATCGTCGTCGCCGGCGTCATCGTCCTGGCCTACACGTTCCTCGGTGGCCTCTCCGCCGCGATCTACAACGAGGTCCTGCAGTTCTTCGTCATCGTCGTGACGATGGTCCCCATCACCCTCGTCGGCCTGCACCGCGTCGGCGGCTGGGACGGGCTCGTGTCGCGCCTGACCGACCAGGGCAGCCAGAACATGCTGCAGGCGTTCCCCGCCCAGGACCTCACCGGGATCGGCAGCGCCGTGGGCTCCACGTTCGGCGTCGTCCTCGGCCTGGGTTTCGTCACCAGCTTCGGCTACTGGACGACCAACTTCACCGAGGTGCAGCGGGCGTTCTCCGCCCGCAACGCCGCGGCGGCGCAGCGCACCCCGCTCATCGCGGCCATCCCCAAGGTGCTCATCGCGCTGGTCATCATCATCCCCGGCATGATCGCCGCGGTCCTGATCCCCGGCATCGAGAGCCTCAAGAAGGGCCTGCCGAGCGACGTCACCTACAACGACGCCGTCCCGCTGCTGCTGCGTGAACTGCTGCCCAACGGCTTCCTCGGGGTGGCGCTCGCCGGCCTGCTCGCGGCGTTCATGGCCGGCATGGCCGCGAACGTCAGCTCCTTCAACACGGTCTTCACCTACGACCTGTGGCAGGACTGGTTGCGACCGGGCAAGGACGACGCGCACTACCTCAAGGTCGGCCGCGTCGTGACCGTCGTCGGGACCGCGCTGGCCATCGGCACCGCGTTCATCGCCGCGGGATTCAGCAACATCATGGACTACATCCAGACGTTGTTCTCGTTCTTCAACGTCCCGCTGTTCGCGGTGTTCGCGTTCGGCCTGTTCTGGAAGAAGCTCACCGGGACGGCCGGTTTCTGGGGTCTGCTCTCGGGGACGCTCAGCGCGGTGTTCGTGTTCGTGCTGAACCAGGTCGGGGTGATCTCGTTGTCCGGGCAGGGTTCCAGCTTCCTCGGCGGCGGCGTCGCCACGGTCGTGGCGGTGCTCGTCGGCTGGCTCGTCTCCCGTGGCGGGACGCCGAAACCGGAGGCGGACCTGAAGGGCCTCGTCTGGTCCCTCACCCCCGCCTCGGTGCGCGCCGTCCCGCGCGAGGCCGGCTGGTACCGCAACCCGACGGTCCTCGCCACGATCGTGCTGGTGCTGGCCGTCGGCGGGTACGTGCTCTTCGCGATCGTCTGACCCGTACGCAGACGGCCCCGGAACCCGCGAAGGGTTCCGGGGCCGTCCTGCGTCCGGGCTCAGGCGCCCGAACCACCACCGGGCTGCAGGATCCCGTTGGCGAACATCTGGTACGGCGCGTAGGACGGCGCCGTCTCGGTCGGGTCGTCCGCGGTCACGAGCACCGCGGCGACGTCCGGGGTGAACCCGAGGACGAGCGAGACCGGAGCGACCGTCGTCCAGCCCCAGGGCGCCTTCACGACGGGCAGCTTCACCACGGACACCTGGTCACCGGAGTACCCGACGAGCTGAACCGTCCAGCCCGCCACCGGGATCGGGTGCGCCTGGGTCAGCGACTGCCAGGTCGAGAGGTCCATCGCGTCGGGGAGTTCGTTCCCCCCGACACGGACCGACTTCACCGTCACGCCGGGGTTGGAGACCCCGCCGTCGGTGACGTAGCGCAGGGCCACGTCGACCGTCCGGCCGGCTACCGACGAGGCGTCGAAGACGGTCTCCCCGTTGACGACGCCGCTGAGCCCGCCCGTGGTGGGGTCGGCGTCGGCGGTGGGCAGGTTGACCCACGTCCCCGTCGCCTCGTCGTAGACCTGGACGTAGAAGTAGTCGTAGCCCTCCTCGGTGTCCAGGGCGAGGTCCAGCGTGATCGTCGGGTCGTCCGCGGGGACGTCGACGGAACGCACGATCGCGCGGTCGAGGTTGTCGCCCTTGCCCGAGGTGAGGTTCCCGTCCTCGGAGGTCCACTCGACCGGGCTGACCGGGTAGTTGCTCGCCCCGACGAAGCTCACGAAACCGTCGGAGAGGTAGCCGTCGAGGTTGCGCAGCCGGACGTAGTCCGCGCCGTTGACCGGGGCCCCGGGCGAGTCGTAGGCCTGCGGGGTGTCCCAGTTGACCATCCCGGACAACGCGCCCGAGGTGAGGTCCGCGGCGTTCCCGTGCTTCACGCTCGCCCCGCCGTCGATCGCCGCGTCCACGGCGTTGGAGGCCAGGTAGGCGTGCAGGACGTCGAGGGCGTCGTCGTCGTAGCCGAACTGGTCGAGGACGTTCTGCAGACCGGCGAGCCCGTTCGCGGGTTCGTTGTGCAGGGCGCTCATGAACTCGTCACCACCGAAGTGGTCGGCGAGGTAGAGCATGAACGCGTAGGTGGCGCCGTAGTCCGCGAGGGTCTCCGGAGCGCCCTGGTCACCCCACTGGGTGACGGACTGCTCCGGGCCGCCGAAGCTCTGCGTGGGGTTCCAGCCGAAGAACGAGGAGAGGTGGCTGTCGGCGGTCGGGTCGTCCAGCGGGACCGACGGGTCGACGTAGCCGACGAGGGTCTGCGCCCAGTCCGAGAGCCCCTCGTTGACCCAGTTCACCTCGTCGGAGTCGGTGTAGTACTGCAGCAGGTGCTGGTACTCGTGGGCGAAGGTGCCCTCGTAGTTGCGCACCCGGGGTTCACCGAGGCCGGGACGCTGCAGGAAGTCCGCGCAGGCCTGGTAGGCGGGGTCGTCGGAGTCGTCCGGCGGGTTGGTACCGGTGCGGTGCAGCCAGTCGAACCCGTCGATGGTCATGACGTTGCGGTCGAGGAGCTCGTTGAACGTCGAGTAGAAGAACCCGCCGATGTAGGTGCGGCCGTTGACGTTGGTCGGGTCGTAGTAGTTCTGGTCGCGCACGTTGTCGATGAGCGCGACGGTCCGGTCCCCCTCGCCGTTCCAGTAGTCGGCCGGGTAGGTGCCGTCGGGGAAGAGCGAGCTGAACACCTGGTTCGACCCGTCGCGGTCGGGGGCGACCGAGAACGCCTCGGACTCCTTCGGCAGCATGTTGTCGTCGAACTCGTCGGCGAAGCTCTGGGCCTGGGCGTCGGTGACCGACGTCAGCGCCCCGTCGGAGAGGGTGTTGCGGCAGTCGCCCTCGGGGAAGCTGAGGTCGTCGGCGACCCAGACCTCGATGTGGTCGCCGAGACCCTTGAGGGTGTAACCGCGGACGTCGATGGCGGTGTCGAACACCTCGCCGTCGGGGGTGACGCCGCCGTCGATGAGGGACGGCCAGTCCTTCTCGTCACCGACCTGAACCCCACCGCCGCTGCGCGTCTGCGGGGCGGACAGCGTCGTCCGCGCAGCACTCGCGTCCGCCTGGGACGTCAGCGGCAGCGGGCGTCCGCCCTTGTAGTTCCCGTCGACGAGCGTCATGTCGGAGGCCAGCGGCACCGACAGCAGGGACGGTTCGGCCGAGGCAGCGGTCGCCGACGCCGGGATCGCGAGCGCCGTCACCGACAGGGCGGCCAGGGCCAGTCGGCCGCCGCGCGAGGGGTGGACCATGAATCTCCTCCTGGGTCGTGGCACGGGTGACCCTTCCCCCGGAAGGGTCACGACCTGTGCGCGCTGTGAGCTTTCACCACTCACAGCCAGCCCACAAGGGGACGCGGCGGTCGAGTTCGACAGACTGCGCGGGTGAGCACCGATCCTCTGCGCATCATGACCGTCTGCACGGGCAACATCTGTCGTTCCCCGATCGCCGAGGTGGTCCTGCGTGACCGGCTCGCGGCGGCCGGGCTCGCCGAGCGGGTGGTGGTCGACTCCTCGGGCATCTCCGACGAGGAGGACGGCAACCCGATCGACCGGCGCGCCGCGGCGGTGCTGCGCGAGCACGGCTACGAGGTGCCCACCCACCGGGCCCACCAGGTCACGGTCGACGAGATTGCGCACCGGGACCTGCTGCTGGCCATGACGTCCCGGCACGCGCAGTGGCTGCGCAGCCAGGACCCCGACGCGGAGGTCCGGCTCTACCGGTCGTTCGAACCGGGCGCCGAGGGGTCCGGTCCGGACATGGCCGACCCCTGGTACGGCGGCCGCGAGGACTTCGAGCGGACCCTGGAACAGGTCGAGGCCTCGGCCGACGCCGTCGTGGAGCACGTGCGCCGGATGCTCTGACCCGCCTCAGCCCGCGGGCAGGGTGAGGACGAGCACGGCGCCGGCCGGGAGGTCCGGTGGCAGCGTCGGGTCGTCGGGGTCCGCGCAGCGCAGGTCCCCGCCCGCGGCCCGGGCCAGCCCGCGCGAGATCGACAACCCGAGCCCCGCTCCCCCGTCGCCGGTGCGGGAGGGGTCGAGGCGGACGAGGCGTCCGAAGACGAGTTCCCGGTCGGCGGGGGCGATGCCGGGCCCGTCGTCGGCCACGACGACCCGTCCCCCGCGGCCGTCGTCGGCGCGGTCGACCACGACGACGACGCGTCCCCCGGGCGCGGCGACGCGGGCGTTGGCGAGGAGGTTCACCACGACCCGCCGCACGTGTTCGGCGTCGGCGCGCAACGGCACCGCGGCGGCCCGGACCTCCACGGGCGCCCCGGGTGCCGCGTCGTGGACGGCCGTGCGGACGACGTCGGCGAGGTCCAGCGGCGACGGCTGCGGCCGGACCTCCTCCAGCCGCGACACCGCGAGCAGGTCGGTCACCAACCGGCCCGCGCGGCGGGCCTCCCGCACGATCCGCACCGCGACCTCCTCGCGCTGCTCGCGGGAACCGCTGTCGAGCAGCAGCCGTTCCGCGGCGGCGACCACCGCGGCCAGCGGTGTCCGCAGGTCGTGGGCGGCGTCGGAGAGGAAGCGCTGCAACCGGTCCCGGGCTTGCGAGGCGCGGGACTCCGCGCCTTCGAGGGAGTCCAGCATCTCGTCGAAGGCGACCGCGACCCGTCCGAGTTCCGTTCCCGCCCGGTCCGGCGCCAGTCGTCGGCCGCGGTCGCCGGCGGCGATGGACCGGGCCGTGCGGGTCATCGTGTCCAGCGGGACGAGGGCCCGGCCGAGGAGCAACCAGAGGGCGAGGACGGCCACGACGACGCCGATGGCCCCACCCCACAGCATCGAGCGCCGGAACTGCGACCGGGCGTCCTCGACGGGGCGCAGCGAGGTCGTCACCTCCAGCACCCGCCCGTCGCCCAGCTCCCGCTCGACCCGCAGCAGGTCCCCGTCCTCGACGACGTCGGGCGCGGGCCCGGGCGCGGCAGCGGCCGGGCCGGGGGGACCCGCCGCCGGACCGGCACCGGGACCCGGTCGCCCGACGACGGTGCCCCCGTCGGTCTGCAGCTCCGCCGAGGCCCCGGCGGTGGCGAGGCGGTTCACCAGGGTCTGGTCGTCGACGACCCCGTCGAGCTGGACCCCGAGGTCGGCCAGCCCGACGAGTCGGGCGCGGGCGTCGTCGCGCAGCCGCGAGCCCAGGTCGGCGTCGACGAAGACCCCGACGGCGAGCAGCAGCAGGACGACGACGGCGGCGGACACGGCGACGACCCGCCGTCGCAGTGAGACGGTGCGCACGCCTCAGCCGTCCCGGCGGGGGGTGAGGTCGGCCCGCAGGACGTAGCCGATGCCGCGTTCGGTGTGCACGATGCGCGGCCCGTGCTCCTCCAGCTTGCGGCGCAACGCACTGACGTGGACCTCGACGAGGTTCTGGTCGTAGTGCTCGTACCCCCAGACCTGGGTCAGCAGCTGCAACTTCGACAGGGTGCGTCCGCGGTGGCGGACGAGCTGGGCCAGCAGCCTGAACTCCGTGGCCGTCAGGTCGAGGCGCTCCCCCGCCCGCACCGCGACCGCGGCGGACTCGTCGAGGACGAGGTCGTCGACCTGCACGACCTGCGGCGCCCGGCCGGCGCGGCGCAGCACGGCCCGCAGCCGGACGAGGAGTTCCTCGACGGCGAAGGGTTTGACGAGGTAGTCGTCGGCGCCGGCGTCGAAACCGGACAACCGGTCGTCGACGGCGTCGCGGGCGGTGACGAAGACGACGGGGACGTCGCGCGGGACGCAGACCCGGCGGGCCAGCGAGAGGCCGTCCTCGCCGGGGAGCATCACGTCGAGCACGGCGATGTCGGGGCGGAAGGCGTCGAGGACGGTGGGCAGGTCGCTCCCGTCCGCCTGGCTGTGCACCACCATCCCGGCCGCGGTCAGCGCGGCGGCCACCGACTCCGCGATGAGGGGGTCGTCCTCGACGAAGAGGACGCGGACGGCGGTGGGGGGCACCCGCCGAACATCGCAGAGGCCGGAGCCGGCGGCCACACCGGAGCCTGAAGCCCGGCTGAAGAACGCGGCCGCGACGCCGCGCTTCAGGTCGACTTCAGGTCCACCGGGTCCAGTGGTCTCGACCGGGGAGACACCCCGGACGACTGGAGGAACACCGTGCCGAACCCCGTGCCGAACACCCCCCGTACCCGTGCTCGACTGCGCCGCACCGCGTTGGGCGCCCTCGTCGCCGCGACGGCCGTGGCCGGTGCGAGCGCGACCGCCGCGTTCGCCGACGGGACCACCACGCCGAGCCCCGGCGCGAGCACCGGGACCGTGGCGCCGCCCCCCGCCCCTGCCGGGCCCGTGGGCCCGCCCGTCGACGACGCGCTGCACGCGCACGGCACCGTTACCAGCCTCGACGGGGACGTCCTCGTCGTCACCGGGCCCCGTGGGGAGACGGCGACCGTGACCCTGGACGACGCGACGACCGTCGTCCTGGACCGGGGACCCGGTCAGGGCGAGGGCAGCGCCGACCGCTCGGCCCTCACCGTCGGACAGCGCGTGCACGCCGACCTCGCCGGCGACGGTGGAGCGGCGCAGCGCGTCGTCGTCGAGCCGTTGCGCGCCGACGGTGAGGTCACCGCCGTCGACGGTGACCGCGTCACCCTCGGCGGACCCGACGGGCGCACCAGCGTCGTCGACGTGTCCGGTGCGGAGGTCCTCGCCGACGGCGCCGCCGCCGACGCCTCCGCGATCGTGGTGGGGCAGCACGTGCACGCCGAGGCGCCCGCCGGTGCCGACGTCGCCTCCGACGGGTCCTTCACCGCGACCCGCGTCGAGGTCGGTCGCCCGGTCCCGCCGACGCCCCCGGCGGACGCTCCCACCCCGCCCGCGGGGTCGCCCGGTGCCCCCTCGACGGACGGCGCGACGCCCGCCGCGCCCACCGGGTCCGCAGCACCGACGGCGGGTGCGTAGGTCCGCTCAGAGGTCCTTGGCGTGCAGCGTCGCGCCGTGGGCCCGGACGTACCCGGCGCGTTCGTAGAGACCCAGTGCGCCGGAGGGGTTCTCGGTGTCGACGTCCAGGGCCACCGCGGCCAGTCCGACCTCGGCGGCGCGGCGGGCGACAGCGGCCAGCAGGACCCCGGCCAGCCGGTGCCCACGGTGGGTGCGTCGCACCCCGAGGGTGTCGAGGTGGGCCTCGCCGAAACCGAGCGCCGGCCAGTCGTCCTCGTGGGCGTGCACCGCGGCGTACCCGGCGATCTCCTCCCCGCGCAGGACGAGGTAGCTCCACGCGGGCCGGAACGTGGGGTTGTCGACGACGAGCAGCGACCAGTCCGCCGGGGTCAGCGGCTGGGAACCCCAGTGGTCGGCGAACACCTCGTTGTGCGCCTCCCGCAACCCCTCGGTGCCGTGCTCGTCCACCCGGACGAGGCGGTACCCGGCGGGCGGCTCGGGGGCGTCGGGCACGCCGGGACGCAGGTCCAGGCGCATCGTGCTGAAGTGGCGCCGAACGCCGAGTCCGCCGGCGGCGCAGAGGCGGGCGAGGTCCTCGCGGTCGTCGGCGGCCCACACCTGCAGGGCGGCGGGGACGTCCCGTCCGAGGTCGGCGCGACGCCACGCCGCCCGCTCCCGGGCGGTCGCCTCGGCCCAGGCCAGCAGTTCGCGACCCACGCCCCGCCCCCGCCAGGCGGGGTCGACGACCCCGGTGAAGTGCAGCCGCAGGTGCTCGGTGTCCCCGAGGCGCAGTCCGAGCCAGCCGAGCGCCCGCAGTTCCCCGGCCTCGTCGAAACCCCCGGTGCTCTGCCGCGCGGGGTCGAAGCCCTCACCGACCAGGCGGGAGCGCAACGACGCCTCGCCCTCCCGGGAGTGGGGGTGGTCGAGGGCGGCGGCACGTTCCTCCAACCGCCACCACGCGGGCACGTCGTCGAGGGTCAGCGGACGCGAGGAGAGACCGGGCAGCACGGTCCCAGGACTACCACGTCCTAGAACAGGCGCCCCGCGTCGTCCGCGGCGGGTTCCTCCAGGGCGAGCAGGAAGCGCTTGCGCCACAACCCGCCCGCGTACCCGACGAGCGCCCCGTCGTGCCCGACGACGCGGTGGCAGGGCACGACGATCGAGATCGGGTTGCGACCGTTCGCGACCCCCACGGCCTGGGCGTGCCCGACCCCGCCGAGGCGTCGGGCGATGGCCCCGTACGTCGACGTCTCGCCGTAGGGGATCTCGCGCAGCGCCGCCCACACGGAGCGGGCGAACGCCTCCCCGTGCGGGGCCAGCGGCAGGTCGAAGCTGCGCCGCTCCCCCGCGAAGTACTCCGCGAGCTGGCCGGCGACGTCGTCGAAGGCGGTGTCGTCGCGTTCGGCGGGTCCGGTGCGGCTCTCGCCCGGTCCGCCCCGGTGGTCGGCGAACCACAGTCCGGCGATCCCGGCCTCGGTGCGGGCCACCGTCAGATCGCCGAGCGGCGAGTCGAGCACGGTCCAGCGCACCAGGTTCCTCCCCGCGGACGGTGTCGTACGGTGCTCAGCGTCCCACCCGCGCACCACTGGAGGAACCGTGCCCAAGCCCCCGCTGCCCGACGACGTCGCGGCGCTGTTCGCGAAGCCGAACCCGGCCGTCATGGCGACGATCCACCCCGACGGCCACCCGGTGACCGTCGCGACCTGGTACCTGTTCGAGGACGGCAGGCTGCTGCTGAACCTCGACGCGAGCCGCGCCCGGTTGCGGCACCTCAAGGCGAACCCGAAGGTCTCGCTGACCGCGCTGGCCGAGGGCGACTGGTACACCCACGTCAGCGTGCAGGGGGACGTCGTGGAGGTCCGCGACGACACCGACCTCGCCGACATCGACCGGGTCTCCACCCACTACACCGGTCGCCCCTACCCCAACCGCGACAGCCCCCGGGTGACGGTCCTCGTCGAGATCGGCAACTGGCACGGCTGGGGTGCGGTGAAGAACGACTAGCGGGAGAGGTCGCTGACGACCTTCTCGACGCGGCGCAGGCGCGTCGCCTCCGCCTTGGCCCCCTCGACGGAGGTGACGTGCGCCTTGCGGGCCGAGGGCGACAGCGCCTCGAACGCGGCGCTCAGCCCGGCCCCCTCGAGGGCCCGGGCGAGGTCGGGCGGCACCTCGACGGTGCGCGGTGCGGTGTCGAGGTCGAGGGTGACCTCGAGCTCGTCACCCGCCGCCACCCCCGACGCCGCCCGCACCTCGGCGCTGATCGGGACGAGGCTGCGTCCGCCCATGACCCCGACCGTCGTGCGGTAGCTGTACCCCGCGAAGGTGACGACCACGGCCGGCCGCTTCCCGCCGTCCAGCGCCGCGACGACGTCCGCCGGGACCTCGATCCCGGTCGCGGTCGTGCGGTGCAGTTCCACGGTCGCGGTGAACGAGACCGCCACGGCTCAGGCCGCCAGTTTGAGGACGTCGCTGGTGCGGGACAGCGTCTTCGTGAGGAGATCGGTGTCGTCGGAGAGCTTCGTGCCGTAGGAGGGCACCATCGCCTCCAACCGGGAACGCCAGAGGTCCTGGTGGGCCGGGAAGCACTGCCGCAGCAGCCGCAGCATCACCTCGACGGCCGTCGAGGCCCCCGGGGAGGCACCGAGCAGCGCCGCGACGGAACCGTCGGCGGCGTGGACGAGTTCGGTGCCGAACTGCAGCACCCCGCCGCGCTTGCCCTTCTTGATGACCTGGACCCGCTGACCCGCGGTCAGCAGCTCCCAGTCCTCGGCGCGGGCGTCGGGGTAGAAGACCTTCAGCGCGTCGAGGCGCTGGTCCATCGACTGCACGATCTGCTTGCCCAGGTAGGTCATGAGCGAGACGTTGTCGCGGGCCACGGCGAGCATCGGCAGCAGGTTGTGCGGGCGCACGGACAGCGGCAGGTCCAGCAGCGAACCCTGCTTCAGGAACTTCGGCGAGAACCCGGCGTAGGGCCCGAACATCAGGGCCTTCCGGCCGTGGTCGTAGCGGGTGTCCAGGTGCGGTACCGACATCGGCGGCGCCCCCACCTCGGCCTGCCCGTAGACCTTGGCCCCGTGCTCGGCGATCACGTCAGGGTTCGTGCACCGCAACCACTGGCCGCTGACCGGGAACCCGCCGAAACCCTCACCCTCGGGGATCCCGCTGCGCTGCAGCAGGTGCAGCGCTCCACCGCCGGAACCGACGAACACGAACGGGGTGGCGATCTCGAAGCTCCCCGTCGAACTCGCCCCCACGACGGTCCAGCCCGAACCACGACGACGCAGGTCCTTGACCGTGTGACCGGTGAGGAGTTCGACGCCCGCCTTCGCGGCCCCCGTGAACAACTGCTTGGTGAGGGAGCCGAAGTCGACGTCCGTCCCGGCCCCGGCCCGGGTCGCGGCGACCTTCTCCCCGGGACCGCGGCCCTGGGTGAGCAGCGGGGCCCACTCCCCGATCGTGGCCTGGTCCTCGGCCCACTCCATCCCCGCGAACAACGGGTGCCGGCTCAGCGCTTCGTGGCGGGCGCGGAGGAACTCGACGTCCCCGCCGCGGACGAAGCTCATGTGCGGGACGGAGTTGATGAAGTCGCGGGGGTCGGGGAGGACCCCCTCCTCGACGAGGTGGGACCAGAACTGGCGCGACAACTGGAACTGCTCGTTGATGGCGACGGCCTTGCTGATCTCGACCCCGCCGTCGGCCGTGGCCGGGGTGTAGTTCAGCTCGCACAGCGCGGAGTGGCCGGTGCCGGCGTTGTTCCACATGTCCGAGCTCTCGGCCCCGACGGTGTCGAGCTTCTCCAGGACCAGGACCTTCCAGTCCGGCTCCACCTCGGCCAGCATCGTCGCGAGCGTGGCGCTCATGACCCCGCCCCCGATGAGCACGGCGTCGTAGCGGTTCGATGCGGGCACGAGACTCACCCTCGTTGGTAGGAGATCGTCGGACCACCGAAGGTTACGACCTGCCGGCACCCGCGTGCCGCCCGGGAGCCCGCCCACGGGCCCCCGGGTGGCGAGCCTCACACTCCGCGGCGGGCCCCGCGAGGGGTCAGCCGGTGAACTCGTGGACGCCGAGGGCGAAGTCCCCGTGGCCGACCCCGTGGCCGGCCAGGCCCACCGTGACCACCCCCATCCCCTCCAGCCAGTGCGCCATCCGCAGTCCGCCGACGTCCAGCGGGCGCAGCCCCAGGCTCTCGACGAAGGCCGCGACGGCGGCCTTGGCCCGCAGGTCGTCGCCGGCGAGGAGGACGTCGGGACGCCCCTTCTCGAGGACGCCCCGGAAGACGGTGTTGAACGCCTTGACCACGCCGGTCCCGGCCGGGGCCACCTCGGCGACCTGAGCCGCGATCGAGGTCTCCCCGTCGTGGGTCAGCCCGTCGAAGGTGGCGTTGAAGGGGTTGCTGATGTCGACGACGACCTTCCCCGCGAGCGCGTCGCCGTACTCGGTGACGACCGGGACGACGCCCGCGGCGAGGACGGCGAGGAGGACGACGTCCCCGGCCGGCACCGCGCCCCAGGTGCCCGCCGTCGTTCCGCCGCCCAGTGCCCCGGCCAGCGCCTCGGCCTTGGCCCGGTCGCGGCCGACGACCTCGACGGTGCCGCCGGCGGCGACGGCCAGCGCGCCCAGGGTCCGGGCCATGTTCCCCGTGCCCACGATGGTGGTGCTGCTCATGAGGTGCTCTCTCCTGGTGTCGGTTCAGAGGGCCGTGGTGCCGCCGTCGGCGACCAGTTCCAGGCCGTTGACGTAGCTGGAGTCGTCGGAGGCCAGGAACAGGGCGATGCGCGCGATCTCCTCGGGGCGCCCCATCGATCCCCGCGGGACGAGGGCCTCGAAGGCCTTCCTCGTGGCCTCGTCGAAGAGCTCCTCCTGCTTGGCGGTGCTCACCTGGCCCGGGGTCAGGACGTTGACCCGGATCCTGCGGTCACGCAGTTCGTTGAGCCAGACGCGGGCCCAGGCCTGCTGGACGGCTTTGCTGCCCGCGTAGAGGCTCCAACCGGGGAAGGCGCCGAGGGAGGCGTTGGACCCCGTCATGACGATCGAGCCGTGGTCGTTGAGCAGCGACAGGGCCTTCTGCACGGTGAACAGGGTCCCGCGCACGTTGAGCGAGAACGTGCGCTCGAACTGCTCCACCGTGATCTCGCCGAGGGGGGCGGGCTCGCCCGTCCCGGCGTGGGCCCAGAGCACGTCGATCGAGCCCCGCTCCTCCCGGACCGTCGCGTAGAGGCGGTCGAGGTCGTCGAGGTCGGACGCGTCCCCCTGGACGGCGGTGACGTTGCGGCCGATGACGGCGACGGCCTCGTCCAGCGCCGCCTGGCGGCGGGCCTGGATGACGACGTGCGCACCCTCCTCCACGAACAACGTCGCGCCGGCCAGCGCCATCCCGGCGGATGCTCCGGTGACGACCGCGGTCTTGCCGTCGAGCTTTCCCATGATCGTTCCTGTCCTTCGGTGACGTCGGCTCAGCCCGGCGCCTATAGACACCGTCCTGTCTACTTAACGTAGACCGGGACGAGTCGGGGACGCAAGCTAAGTACACTCATCCGTACCGAACGGGTACCCTGGGACCGTGACGGAGTTGGAGAAGGGGCCCCAGGGCGTGCGCCGCGGCCGAGGTGCCCACGAGCGCATCCTCGGTGCCTCCCAGCGGCTGTTCCGGGAGCAGGGCATCAACCGCACGGGCATGGACCAGCTCTGCTCGCTCGCCCAGGTGTCCAAGCGCACGGCGTACCAGCACTTCGGCACCAAGGACGAGCTCGTCGCCGAGTACCTGCGCCGCTTCGACCCCGAGGTCATGTCCCCGGTGTTCGACCGCCCCGACCTCACGCCACGCCAACGTCTCCTGGCCGCCTTCGAGATGTCCTCGACCACACCCCTGTGCCCCTTCATCGCCGCGGCGGTCGAACTCCACGACCCCGACCACCCCGCGTCGCGCTACGCACGCGAGTACAAGACCGCCGTCGCGGCGCGGTTCAGCGACACCGCCCGCGAAGCCGGCGCCGCCGATCCCGACGGACTCGGCGAGCAGCTGGCCCTGCTCCTCGACGGCGCCGCGGCGCGCAGCCGGGTCCTGGACGACGACGCGTTCCCGACCGCGGCGGCCATCGCGGCCGTCCTCGTCGACCGCGCGCTCCCGCCTGCTGCCGGGTGACTCGTCCACGCAGAACGGCCCGGCACCCGCGAAGGGTGCCGGGCCGTTGCGCGTCCCGGGTCAGCCGGCGGTCGTCGGCTGGGTGAGGTCGTAGACGGTCTGACCGCCCACGGTGAGGGCGGTGTAGTTCGCCGCGACCCACTCCTGGATCTTCGTGGCGTCGGAGTCGCCGCCGCCTGCTGTCCCGCCCCTGCCCCCACCGCTGATCAGGTAGTGGACGTCACCGTCGGCGACGTACTGCTGGAACTGCGCGAGCGTCGGGGTCGGGTCGTCGCTCCAGCCGCCCATCGCCATGACGGCGGTGCCGCTGGCCAGTTCGAGCGAGGCCGCCGACTGCGACCCGGACACCGCCGCCGCCCACGTCGTGCCCGCGTCCTGCAGGAGGGTCACGAGTTCGCTGCTGGTGGTCGCGGACTCCCCGCCGCCGGTGGTCCCGCCCGGCGCCGCACCCGTCGGCGCCTGGCCGGTGCTGCCGTCCTGGGTCCGCCCGGCGAACCCACCGGCCCCGCCGAACCCGCCGCCCATGCCGCTGCCGGCCGCAGCGCTCGACGGCCCGACCGTGGGGATGGAACCGGTGTGCGCGGTGGCCGCGGTGGCCACCGCGTAGGACGCCGACCCGCCCAGGCCGACGATCGTGCCCGAGAGCACCAGCACGATCGCGAGCTTGCGCATCCGCACCGGGGTCACGACGAACCCGGTCGCCAGCGCGACGCCCACCAGCATCAGCAGCCAGCCCGCCCACACCCAGGTCCCGTTGCGGTGCAGCAGGACGAAGGCCCAGACGCCGGCCGAGGCGAGGACCAGCGCGAGGCCGACCCGGGCCAGGACCTGGGTCCGGCGGGCCCAGAGGACCTGCCCGCCACCGGCGGCGAGCGCCGCGACGGCCGGGGCCAGCGCCACCGTGTAGTACGGGTGGACGGTCCCCTCCATGTAGGCGAAGGTCAGCCCGGAGACGACCAGCCAGCCGCCCCACATGATGAGCGAGGCGCGCCGCAGGTCGGTGCGCGGTGCGCGACCCCGGGCGATCAGCCCGAGGACCAGGGCGAGCAGCGCCGCGGGCAGCAGCCAGGAGATCTCGTTGCCCATCTCGGAGGAGAACAGGCGCTGCCAGGTCGCGGTACCGCCGAAGCTGGACCCCGGCGTCCCGCCGGACATCCCGCCGCCGCCCCCGCCGTTGCCGTCGGAGCCGAGGATGCGCCCGAGGCCGTTGTAACCGAGGACGAGGTCCATGACGGTGCCGTCGGTGGAACCGCCGATGTAGGGCTTCTCCCCCGGCCAGAGGGTGACCGCGAGGACCCACCAGCCGGCGGCGACGACGACCGCCGCGGCCGCACCGAGCAGGTGCAGGACGCGCCTGCCGAGCCCCGTCGGCGCCGCCCACAGGTAGACCAGGGCCAGACCGGGCAGGACGAGGAAGCCCTGCAGCATCTTGGTGAGGAAGGCGAACCCGATCGCGACCCCGGCCCAGGCCAGCCACTTCCACAACGCCTTCTCCGTCGCCCGCACGGTGCAGTAGGCGGCGAGGGTCATGAGCAGCACGAGCAGCGCGTCGGGGTCGTCGAAGCGGAAGATCAGCGCCGCCGCGGGGGTCAGGGCGAGGGCCGCCCCGGCGATCAGGCCGGCGACCGGCCCGTGCCAGCGGCGGACCGCGGCGTTGACCAGCCACACCGCGCCGACCCCCTCGAGGGCCTGCGGGACGAGCAGCGACCAGCTGCTGAACCCGAAGACGCGGGCAGCGATCCCGCTGACCCACAGCGAGGCCGGCGGTTTGTCGACGGTGATGAAGCTCTGGGTGTCGAGGGAGCCGAAGAACCAGGCCTTCCAGCTCTGCGACCCCGCCTGCACGGCCGCCGCGTAGAAGCTGTTCGCGTAGCCGGAGGCCGAGAGGTCGACGAGGTAGAGGACGCCCGTCGCCGCCAGCAGCGCGATCGTCGCCCAGCGGACCCAGTGCGGGTGGTGGGCTCGCCCCGTGGGCGGCGTGGCCGGTCCCGTGCCCGCGTCGCCGCGCGCCGTCGTGGTGGTGGTCATGCCGAGACGTTCGGCCACGACCTTGCCGTCGCGCCCAGGACCGGCTGTGAACGGCCCGTGAGCCTGGGCGCTACGGCAACAGCCCCAGCACCGCCGTCCGCTGCACCGCGAGCCGCTCGAGCAGTTCCAGCTCCTCCTCCGGGCTCGACTCGCTCGTCCCCCGCCGCATCCGGTCGCGCCGGAAGGCCAGTTCCGTCGCCGTCTCCTGGAAGTCGCGCACGGCCCGCACGGCGTCCCGCCCCCCGGCGCCGGAGGCCACGGAGCGCGCCCGCCGCCGCCCGGTGCCGGAGGCGAGCATCGCGACCTCCGCCTCCCCCAGCCACCCCGTCCGGACGTAGACCTGCAGGTGGCGACCGATGAGCCGCGCCTCGCGCACCCGGGCCGCGAGCGCCACCGCCACGGCGGCGGCGAACACGGGGACCTGCAGCAGCAGGAAGACCTCGATGAAGTTCGCCGTACCCGACCCCGCGCTGGCGTTCCACAGCGCGTGCAGCACGGCGGCCACCAGCAGCCCCAGCAGCGGCGCCCCGACGCGGTACGAGGCCCGGCGGTGGCGGGCCGCGACCCCCAACCCGACCCCCACGGCCATCGTGAACAGCGGGTGCGCGAAGGGCGACACCAGGCAGCGCAGCACGAACACCACCACCAGCGACGCCGGCTGGTCGTCCCCCAGGGCGCGGCCGAGGTAGAGGACGTTCTCCAGGTAGGCGAACCCGACCCCGACGAACGCCGCGTAGACGATCCCGTCGACGACCCCGTCGAACTGCCGGCGCTGCTTGAGCAGGAGCAGCAGGACCCCGAGCCCCTTGAGCGTCTCCTCGACGACCGGTGCGACGAAGACGGAGGTGTTCGTCACGTCCCCCACCGAGCGGTCCAGCAACCGCGAGACCCCGGTGTTCAGGACGAGCGCGCCCAGGCTCGCGACGCAGGCGCCCCAGCCGAACGCGAAGGCGAGCAGGTGCGGGGGTTCGGCCTCGTGCCGATCCAGCCAGAGGACGGTCGCGAGCACCGGACCGACCGGGACGGCGGCCAGCGCCAGCCCCGGCAGCACCCCCCGGAGGCCGACCTCCATGGTCACCGCGGTGAGGCTGAGCAGCCCGCAGACCACGAGCACGAGCACGCTCAACGGGAGCAGCGCGGACGCGCGGACGCGCGACGCCGACATGCGTCGAGGGTAAGGGCTGGCCCGTCGCCCGCTCCTCCAGCTCCGGCGGACCTCTAGTCTGAGCCCGTGAGCAACGACAAGGTCACCGAGCGCATCGTCTGGATCGACTGCGAGATGACCGGGCTGAGCCTGACCGAGGACGCACTCGTCGAGGTGGCCGTGCTGGTCACCGACGCCGACCTCAACGTCCTCGGCGAGGGCGTCGACGTGGTCATCAAGCCCCCCGCGGAGACGCTGGTCGACATGGACAAGGTCGTCGTCGACATGCACACCTCCTCCGGGCTGCTCGACGAGATCCCCCACGGCAAGACGCTGGCGGAGGCCGAGCAGATCGTCCTGGAGTACGTGAAGAAGTGGGTGCCCGAGCCCCGCAAGGCGCCGCTGGCCGGCAGTTCGGTCCACACCGACCGGGCGTTCCTGGCCCGCGACATGCTGCAGCTGACGGACCACCTGCACTACCGGCTCATCGACGTGTCCTCGCTCAAGGAACTCGCCAAGCGCTGGTTCCCGCGGGTGTACTTCAACACCCCGAGCAAGCACGGCGGTCACCGGGCGCTCGCGGACATCCGCGAGAGCATCCAGGAGCTGAAGTACTACCGCGAGGTGCTGTTCGTGCCGGACCCCGGCCCGGACTCCGAGACGGCGAAGGCCGCGGGCGCGAAGTTCGAGCTCAAACCCCAGGCCTGACCCGTTCGGCGGGTGCGCCGGGAATCGTGTCCCGGAGCAGCCCGGCGCCCGTGTATCCTCGACCCGTCACGTGAGCCGCGCAGCGGTCGAGCGTGCCGTGGTGGGTGTAGCTCAGCTGGTAGAGCACCTGGTTGTGGTCCAGGAAGTCGCGGGTTCAAGTCCCGTCACTCACCCCACGTGCGAAGGGCCCTGACGTCGTCGGGGCCCTTCGTCGTTCCCGGTCAGCGGGGGATCAGGGTCGTTCGGTGCGGTCGGTGACCCCGAACCGCGCGTGCCCGATCCCGATCAGCTGTTCCCGCAGCCAGACGAGGTAGGCGTCCCGGTCGGCTCGCAGGCCGAGGGAGATGACCGGCTGGCCGACGACGTCCCAGTGGTGCGCGCCGGCCACGGGCAGGACGATCACCTGCAGGAAGAACGGCCGGATGCGGCGTCCGAGTTCGTGTTCGACGTCGGTGAGCAGGTTGGTCTCGAACAGCGCCGTCGCGGTGCGGGCGATGATCCGCTTCTCCACCTCGCGCGCCCGGGCGCACCAGGTGACTGCGTCGTCCATGCCCAGTTCGGCCAGGCCGCGCAGTTCGGGCATCCCGTTCAGTCCCGGGTAGCGGGGCGGCAGGATCGAGGTGAGGGCGTCGGCCCCGCCGGGGAAGGACCGGGCCCACCAGGTGGCCCACTGCCGTCCCGCGGTCTCGAGGCCGGCGACGTCGGCGCCCGCGGTGTGCAGCGGGATGGCCGTGGGGTCCAGCGGCGGGAGGTCGGGCAGCAGGGGCGAGGTCGGGGGCCGCAGGCCCGCGGCGTCGCGCAGGTGCAGGGCCAGCAGCAGCGACTGGGGCATGGTGAGGTCGATCCCCCACCGCCCTTCGCTGCGCACCTGCCCACTGTGCTCCGGTGGTGGCCGGTCGGCCACCTGATCGCACCCTGGACGTCGCCCGGGGTCATCCCAGGGAGTGATGCCCGGCTACGGCGCGAGGGTGATGTGCCGCCCCCGGCCGCTCCCTACGGTGTGATCATGACCGCTCCGGTGCTGACCCGTTACCCGCTCGACGCCGCCGCCACCCGGCGCCGGCGACGACGGATCGCCGCGGTCGTGGCCGTGCGACGCGAGCAGTCGCACGGTCGACGCGTTCGGCCCAGTCCCCTCGGCACCCACCGTGGTGAACCGTTGCACGTGCGGTGACCCTGCCGCGGAACTCTGCGCCGGACGGGTCCTCCGCCCGGGCGGACTCTCAAGGAAGGGCCCACGGACGACGAACACATGTGCGTCCCCTGTTCGCGGGGGGTGTCGATCCTCGGGAGGACGCATGACGCACGACAAGACCCAGGCGGACGCGATGAGCGAGCCGGTGATGGAGATGCTCTCCGAGCACATCCCGCTGTCGCTCATCATGGACATGGCTTCGCCCGACGGCCCGCACTCCGCGGAGCTGCTGGAGTCCGAGGGCCTGCCCGACGAGGAGTGGTGGAAGCAGGACTGATCCTGCGCACCGCACGAGGTCCGGGTTCCCCGGGGGCGTGCCCCCTCTCGTTCCCCCGGGGACCGGATTTCGTCGCACGGCCAGGTGGCTGGTAGAGTTCCACTCGTTGCGCCATTAGCTCAATTGGCAGAGCAGCTGACTCTTAATCAGCGGGTTCCTGGTTCGAGTCCAGGATGGCGCACTCCGCTCGACCTGCACGGATCGTCCTCTGCAGCACAGGATCTCGGCTCCTCACGGAGCCGGGATCCTTTGTCGTTCTCCCTCAACCGCGTCACGTCCCCGGCCCAGCGGCGCGAACCGAGGTTCGCGTGTTCGTGTGACGCAGATCATGCGATCAGGACGGGGGCGCCTCGCCCGTCGACACCCCGGCGAAGACCGCGGCCAGCAGGCCCGGGAACCGGGCCTCGATGTCCGCTCGTCGCAGCGAGACGCCCCGGCGGTTGCCGTAGCTGAGGTCGTAGGTGAGCCCCGCTTCGCGCAGGACGCGGAAGTGGTGGGTGCTCGTCGCCTTGGTGACGGGCAGGTTGAAACTCGTGCAGGTCCGCTCCGTGCCCTCGGGTTCTTCGAAGAGGTCGCGGACCACCTGTCGGCGGTTGGGGTCCGACAGAGCGCTCAGCACGGGCCCGATCTTGATCTCGTCCCGCGTGGGCAGCGGCTTGTCGCTCATCAGAACCTCCTGGGTGGAACCGGCTCAGCCTAGAACACGGCCGGCGGCCCCCGGCGTCCCGCAGGTACGTCTTGCGTCGTACCTTCGGATCGTGCTGTGATTCAGGTACGACAATCTTCGTACCTGGGAGAACCTCTTGACCACCGACGACCTGACCGAACCCCGGATCCGGCACGACGAGCGCCTGCCGTGGGCCGGCCTGCTGGCGCTGTTCTTCGCCGGATTCCTGAGCATCATCAACGAGACCCTCCCCGCCGGCCTCCTGCCCGACATCGCCAGGGCTCTGGACGTGACCGAGGCGGTCGCGGGCCAGACGGTCACGGTCTACGCCCTGGCCACCGCGGTCAGCGCCATCCCCCTGAGCGTCGCCCTCCGGCGGTGGAACCGCAGAACCGTCCTCGTGACCGCGCTGGCGGCCTTCGTGGTCGCCAACCTCGTCATCGCCGTGACCGACGACTTCGCCGTCGTCCTGGCCGCCCGCACCGTCGCCGGGGTCGGCGCCGGCCTGATCTGGACGAACCTGGCCGCCTACGCCGCCCGTCTCGTCCCACCGTCGAAGCAGGGGCGAGCGATGTCGATCGCGAACGCGGGAACCCCCGTGGCCCTGTCGCTCGGACTCCCCCTCGGAACCCTGCTGGGCACCACGACCAGCTGGCACTCCACCTTCGCCGCCACCGGTCTCGCCGGTGTGGCGACCATCGTCTGGGTCCTGATCGCGCTCCCCGGACTACCGGGCGTCGTCGCCACCCGACCGCCGCGCGGGGAACGCGCACGCCGTGACGTCCTCCGGGGAAATCCCGGGGTGTTCACGATCCTCGCCGTGATGAGCGGTTTCTTCCTGGCCCACAACGTCCTCTACACCTACATCGCCCCCGTGGTCGACGAAGCCGGCATCGCGAGCCAGGTCGAGTGGGTCCTGCTGACGTTCGGCGTCGCCGCCTTCGCGAGCATCCTCGTCACCGGGGTGTGGATCGACCGCCGTCACCGTCACCTCACCGTCGCCGGCGTGCTGCTGCTCGCCACCGCGTTCCTCGTCCTCGGCTTCGTGACGATCAGTCCGGTGCTGGTCTACCTCGCGGCGGCGCTGTGGGGCCTCGGTTTCGGCGGCGGGGCGACGTGGTTCCTCACCGCGGGTTTCCGGGCCGCCGGATCCGATTCCATCGCAGCGGTGATGGTCACTCTCGTGAACCTCATGATCGGCGCCGGCGCGCTCGTCGGGGGTGCCCTCATCGGGAACTTCGGCGTCGGCTCGCTGTCGTGGGTCTCCCTCGCCGTCGTGGTTCCCGCCGCGGTCGCCACCATCGTCGCCCGTCGCCACGCCTTCCCCCGGTGAACGGGGGGTTCGCACAGGTTCGGGAGCGCTGCCCTCGAAACGGGTCTCAGAGGTTGGCCACGACGTCGGCGGCGACGTCACGCAGTTTCCGGTTGCTGCGCTGAGACCGCAGCGACAGGTGCTGGAACGCTGTGGCGTGGGGCCGAACCCGTCCTCGTACCGCCGTTCGCCCAGCCGGGCCGCCAGAGCTCCAGTGAAGGCGACGCCGCGCGCCTTGCTCTCGTCCTGGACCAGGGTGACCGACACCTGCTCCGCCCCGGGCACGCGCAGCTCACGCGGCAACCCGCTCACGATCTCCGACGAGTTGGACGGGCAGGCAACCGGGTCGACAAGAATCGCTACCAGTTGGGGTTCATCGTCAACGCCGTCAGCGGATCCGCCATCCACTCCTCGAACTCGTCCGACGTCACGAACAGCGGTTGGCCGTTGAAGCAGCGCGCGACCTCGGCGAGCCGTTCCTGTGCCTCGTCCGGGTCGCCGCTGGTCACGGCGATCAAGGCCTCCTCGAGCAGCGGGCTGACGGTGGCGATGACGTTGGCACCGTGCTCCTCCCCCAGTGCCCGCTCGGACTCCGCGAGCAGCATCGCCGTGGCGAGCGCAGAGGCGGTCTCGTCCTCCAGGGCGGCGAGGTCCTCCTCGTCGATGTCCTCCCCGGCGGCGAGTTCGGCGCGGGCCGCGGCCACCGCGGCCCGCAGACCCTGGCTGATGAGGGTTGCTGCGGCCTGACCCACCACCGCCCCCACGAGACCCCCGACGACCGGCACGGGGATCACCGTCTGCCCCAGCCCGCTGCACACCCCGACCAGCGTCGCGCGCAGCGCGGAATCACAGCAGCGTGCGGCAAGCTCGCCGGCGTCGATGTCGCCGCGGGCGAAGGCGACACCGGCGGCGGTGATGTCGCCGACGGCACCGGTCATCGCCGAGGGTGTGGAGGCCTGGCCGAAGGCAGCGGGCAGGACCCCCGTTCGGGCGGCGATGCCGATGGCCTTGCCCAGCCCCGCTCCGGCGGCGGAGCGCACCGCCCCCATCGCCGCGGCCCCAGCGGCGGTCGCGGCGGCGGCAGCAGCGGTGGTTTCTCCCGCGCGGACTCGCGCGACCTGACTCGCAGCCTCCATCAGACCCGCGACAGCAGCCCCGGTGGCTGCCCCGACCGCCATCGCCGCGCCGACTTCACGGGAGGCGACGGAAGCGGCGTGCTTGCCACCCCAGCCGGAGGGGTTGCGGGCGGCGCGGTGGGCCTGCTCGGTGGACACCGGGCGGCTGTGCACGATGGTGACGTGCCCGGCGGCGCCGGTGGTGTCGATGTGCAGGGTGTCGGTGACGTGGGCACGGGCATCGACGTAGTCGTCGAACTTCAAGCCCTCCGAGTTCATGCGCAGACGCCGGTCGAGCAGGTTCTCCACGGCGGTGAGCTTGTCGCTGCCGATGAGGCGCTGCTGGCCGGTGTAGCGCTCGTGAGAGATGCCGCTCGCAGCGGTCGTCGCCTTCCCCATCAGCTTCGCCTGGGCCGCAGTCAGCAGGCGTCCACCCTCGTCTCTGAGGTGCAGGTCCGCCGGGGCGCTCTGCGACCCGCCAGCGACCCACTCGGTCGTGGATGCGCGGATCTTCGAGCCTTCGGCGATGGCGTCGTGGTTGAACGTCGCTTCGTGCATGACCTCAAAGAGGTGCCCGGCACGCTGGGGCAGGCCGACGTTGCGGTACCGCTGTGCGACTTGCTCGGCGAGTTCACGGATGCGCAGGGCTTCCGCGGTCTGGGCGGCATGGCGGCGGGTCGTAGCGTTCACCAGTGCCCAGACCGCCGCCTGAACCCCCACCTTCGTCGCGGCCCCGGGTGCCCGAGACGCATCGGGCTCACGGGACTCCGAGGAGTCGAATCCCGCCCCATCGACGCGCGGAGGAAGCTCAGAGCTCTCCTGGGGTTCGTCGGCCGCCTGCTCGCTCACGCCGGCACCACCGAGCTCGTGGACTCGTCCGCCTCAGCACCCCTACTGGCGCTCGCGCCGGTGTCGACGGGGTCGTCCGCGGTCGCGGCATCCTCCTCGACCAGGTCCTGCAGTCGCTCTCGAGCGTCCTCGACCACCCGGCCCGACAGGACGGTCACCACTCCGTTCTCGTCCGCGAGCGGGGTGGCCATCACGGAGATCGTCGTCGTCATCAACGACACCGTCGTCGCCACCTGCGCCCGTCGGGCCGGGGGGTAGGCGGCGTAGTCGGTCTCGGTGTCGACGAGGACCCGCAAGTCCTCGAGACGCTGGGCAGCCTCGGTCTGGAGGTCGGTGAGCAGATTGCGGACCTGCCGGCTGCGACGGATGACCGCGTCGGTGTCCTCCTCCGCTCGGCTCAGCTCGATGTCGGCCTGGTCGAGGTCCTCCGCCCCTCGACGCTGCAGGCGCCGCTGGCGCCGCCCCTGCCAGGCCACCACGCCGACCGTGGCCAGCACCACCGGCGCCGCGACCAAGCTGCCCAGCACGAGGGTGCCGGCCGCAACCCCACCACCACCGGCCGCCAGAGAGCCTCCCCCCAGGGCCGCCAGGGTGGCGCTGGTGGCAGCCGCACCCGACAGTCCGGAGATGGCCGTCCCGGTGGAAGCCGCCGCGAACGCACCGACGGTGGCGAAGGCGGTGACCCCCACTCCCGCTCCCACGCCCAGCCCCCCGGCGAGCGCCCCGACGGTGTGCAGGGCGTTCAAGCGGACCTGGGTGACCTCCACCTGCGGGGTGCGCCCGGCGGTGGGCAGGTCGATGCCGGCCAGCTCGACGAGGTCGACGTTCTTCAGCCGCGCGAAGACATCGCGGAAAGGCACCAGGACCTCCTCGTAGACCTCCCGACGGCGCCGTTCCTGTGCCTGGCGCTCGCGCTCCGCACGGGTGATCAGCGCGGCGTGTCGATCTTCGAGCTCTTCGTGCTGGCTGCGGTTGGCACGCGCCAGCCGGACCGCCTCGACCCAGGCGATGCCCACGACGTCCTCCAGATCAGTGCGTTCGCTCCCGTGACCTGGTGCCCCACTCCGGACCAGGCCGAGTCCCAGCATGCCTCGACTGATGACACAGGGCTACGAATTCACCAAGAATTGTCACCCTGCGTGCTTCGCCTCGGGCCGACGGCGCTGCAGACCGGAGGCGCCGTCACGCTTCCACCTGAGGGCGTGGCTTCGGAAGCACGACCGCCACCGATCCACGAGAACACCTGTACCGGACGCCGAAAGTGGGCAGACTCGTGGTGTGGAAGATCTGTCCCTGCCCCGCGGAGCCAACCGCACCCTGCCCACCGAGGCGCGTCGCCTGCGGGTAGTGGTCAGCTGGCGTGAAACCGATCACGAAGCCGACGTCGACGCATCGGCCCTCCTGCTCACCGGCGCGCGGCGCGTGCGTTCGGATGCCGACTTCGTCTTCTACAACCAACCTGCGTCCGGCGACGGGGCAGTCCGTCATACCGGCCGGGCGCAGTCCGAGGACACCGTCGAGGAACGACTCGCCATCGACCTGGACGAGCTCAGCGGCGAGGTGGAAGTCATCGCGATCGCCGCCAGTCGCTCCACCGGCACCTTCGGAGAACTCTCCGGGCTGCGCCTGCTCCTCCTCGATGCGGCGAACACCATCCTCACCGTGTGCGACATCGACGACGCCGGCAACGAAACCGCGTTCGTATTCGCCGAGGTCTACCGCCGCTCGGGCACCTGGAAGATCCGCACGGTGGCCCAGGGCTGGGACAGCGGGCTGGCAGGACTAGCGCAGGACTTCGGCGTCTCCGTCAGCGATGAGCCCGACGAGGACGAGCCCGACGAGGAGACAGGGCACCGACCGGCCCCGCCTTCCTCGCCTGCTGTCGAAGGCGAAGGGGCCGACGGTACGACCGACAGGACCGACAGGACCGAGAGTGCCGCGATCCCACCGCAGGCCCCGGGTGACGACCTGGTCGAGGTCGTCGACGAGGTCGACCGTGTCGTCTCAGGTCTCGAAGCAGAGCCTTCCCAGGTGCCTCCGGCCGCCCCGGGCGAGGAAGAGGTGGCAGGGCTCCGACTCCCTGAGGTGTCAGCCCCCGTCGTCGCGACCGTGACGGTGCGCGTCGGTGAGGACCGGCAACCGTCGATCGCCGTCGAGACGCCTGCACCAGTCGTCGGCGCGGTTCCCCGCCGACCGCAGCCCTCCCGCAAGGGAGTGCAGACCCGCAAGGTCGCGACGGTAGCCGCCAGGCCGCCCGCGTTGCGCCTGGCTGGGGACGACACCTGGCAACCGGCTCGCGTGTTCTCCATCTACGGCGTCGGCAGCGCCGGGGAGCAGGAGAAGCGCGCCACCTCCGCGGTGCTGGCCACGATGATGGGCGTGCGGTCCTTCGCCCGTGCGGTCGTCTCCCACTTCGGAGCTCCCGGCGGCGCAGTCGAGGCGTACCTGGAGGTTCCCTTCGACCTCGGCGAAACGCGCGTCTACCCCGACGGGGTCTTGCGCGTGGCCCGTGCCGGTAAGACCTGGACGGGCCTCGTCGAAGTCAAGACCGGTGATGGACAACTGCGCCGGGACCAGGTCGAGAACTACCTCGACGTGGCCCGCGCGCAAGGATTCGATGCCGTCATCACCCTCTCCAACGACATCCCCCCAGCCGCGGGCGAACACCCGGTCGAGGTCGACAAGCGCAAACTGCGCAAGGTCGCCCTGCACCACATCTCCTGGGCCGAAGTGCTGCACGAGGCGCAGATGGCACTGACCCACCGGGGCGTTGCGGATCCCCTGCAGGCCTGGCTGCTGCACGAACTGATCCGCTACCTTCAGCACCCGCGATCTGGTGCGTCCGGCTTCGAGGACATGGGCTCGGCATGGGTCGGGGTCCGAGAAGCGGTTTCGGCGGGAACCCTGCGCACCGGTGATCGCAAGGTGCCTGCGGTGGCGGAGGCCTGGATCAGGCTGGTGCGTCAACTGCGGTTGCGACTGACCGCGGAACTGGGAGTGACAGTCACCCATGTGCTGCCGCGCAAGGTCGCCACCGATCCCGTCGCTCGGATCGCTGCGACGACTGCTCGGCTGGTCAGCTCCGGCGAGCTGGAGGCCACGGTCCGGGTGCCGGGTGCCGCGGGACCTCTGACCGTGGTGGCCGACCTGCGGACGAGTCAGGTGCGCACCAGTGTGCGGGTGCAGGCACCTCAGGAGGGTGGAGCGCAGCGGCGTGTCGCCTGGCTGCTGCGGCAGCTCAAGGATGCTCCCGATGACGTCCTGGTGGATGTCAGTTTCGCTGCGCGCAGCGGTTCCACCTGCGAACGCCTGGGTGACGTGCGGGACAAACCCGCTGCCCTCCTCCCTGAACGTGACGTCGAGGTGGCCGCATTCACCCTGTCGCGCACGAGTGCCATGGGCACGAAACGATCGGGAGTCAAGAACGCGTTCATCCCCTCGGTCACCGACGGGTTGGAGGACTTCTACACCACGGTGGTGCAGCCGCTGCGCGCGTGGGTCCCTCCAGCACCGAAGTTGCCCGACGATGGACCCGTCGTTTCGTCCGACCCAGAGAGCGAGGAAGCCCTCGACGAACTGGCCAGCGGTGTCGAACTCGGAGCGATCGACGACGCCTGAGGTCCGCCACTGAGTGTCGTCCACCCTCCCCCTCGGCCCCCACCGCGTGGCAGACCCCGCTCTGGGCAGCACCGCGTCCGTGGGCACGACCTGGCCCACGGACGCGGAACTTCACGAGCGCAGGGCGGGGCTCTCCACCGGGTCGGACGAGCTGTCGTCGTCCGGGGAGACGGGAGGGTTCCCGCGTCGGCGGCCGGGGATGAAGGCCGCGATCAGGAGGGCGACGAGCGCCGTTCCCGCGGCGACTCCGAGGATGGTCTGGAACCCGCTCTGCGACGGGACGCTGACCCCACCGAGGGTGGTGGCGGAGGCGGCGAGGACGGCTCCCGCGACGGCACTGGACACGGAGGTCCCCACCGAGCGGACGAGGGTGTTGAAGCTGTTCGCCGACGCGGTCTCGGAGACCGGCACGGCGGACATGATGAGGGCGGGCAGCGCCCCGTAGGCGAACCCGATGCCCAGGCCGATGACCCCGGAGACGATCGAGAGCTGCCAGACGGCGCCCATCATGACGATCCCGAGGACGTAGCCGATGGAGGTGATGAGCGCACCGATCATCAGGCTGACCTTGGCGCCGTGGGTCGCGGTGACCTTCGAGGAAACTCCTGCACCGACCATCATGACCAGGCCGGAGGGGATCATCGCGAGACCGGCCACCAGCATGGACTTCCCCAGTCCGTACCCCGTGCTGGACGGCAGCTGGATCAGCTGGGGCAGCACCAGGGACATGGCGAAGAGGGAGAAGCCGAAGAGCAACGAGGCGAGGTTGGTCAGCAGGACCTGGGGTTTCGCGGTGGTGCGCAGGTCGACGAGCGGTGGCTTGGCGCGCAGTTCGTAGAGGCCCCAGAGCAGGGCCAGGAGAACCCCACCGCCGAGGAGGGCGAGCGTCCGACCGCTGGTCCACCCCCACGCCGAACCCTTCGAAACTCCCAGCAGCAGTCCGACGAGCGCACCGGACAGGCCCAGTGCACCCACGACGTCGAGTCGTCCGCCGGGCGTGCGGGGAGTTCCCGGGACGAGGGTGGCGACCAGGAGGAGCACGACGGCGCCGAGACCCGCCGCGACCCAGAACAGGGCGTGCCAGTCGAGGTTGTCGGCGATCAGGGCGGCGGCCGGGAGACCGAGGGCCCCACCCACGCCGAGGGAGGCGCTCATGAGCGCGGTGGACGGCCCGACCCGCTCGGCGGGCAGCACGTCGCGCATGAGGCTGATCCCGAGCGGGACGACGCCGGCGGCGAAACCCTGCAGGGCGCGGCCGACGACGAGCGGGGTGAGGGAGTCCGAGAGGGCGCAGACGAGCGATCCGAGGACCATCATCGCGAGGCTCACCATGAGGAGCGGCCGTTTGCCGACCATGTCGCCGAGGCGCCCGGCGATGGGGGTCACGATGGCGCCGGCCAGCAGGGTGGCGGTGACGGCCCACGCGGTGTTCGTGGGGGTGGAGTCGAGCAGAGCCGGCAACTCCGAGATGATCGGGATGACCAGCGTCTGCATGAGCGAGACGGCGATCCCGGCCAGGGCGAGGATGACGACGATCCGCCCGACGGGCGTCGCCGCCTGGGCCTCGGCTGCGGTGGTCTCACGCCGGCCGGGCGGGTCGAGGGTGGGGTCGGACACGGTGTTCCTCCTGGTGTTCGGGGGACGGTCGGGTCGGGGTGTTCGGTGTCAGCTCTGCGGGTGAACGGTGGCTCGCCGGGCGCGGCGACCGACCAGTGCGCCGAGGGCGCCCAGGGAGACGACGCCCATCCCGATCGAGGTGGCCAGGCCCTGCGACCCGTCGACGACGACGTAGGCGGTGACCGCGACGATCGCGTTGAACAGGAACAGGAAGAACAGGACGGGCTTGGAGGAGAGGAACGTCTTCACGGGGGACTCCTGAGTTCGGCGTGCGGGCTGAGGGGGCGGCCGGCGGACCGTGCCGGCCGAGTGGTCTCAGACTCCCCCGGCCCCGGCGCCGTCGCGTCGTCCTGCCGACCTGTCTGCACGTACTGCGTCCGACGTAGGACCCGTCCTGGGAACCGTGACCACCCGTTGCCGCAACGGGTACCGCGACCGCAGTACCCGCGAACACCCCTCGGGGACGACGTCACCGACCCCCGCGACGACGACGATGACGACGACGATCAGGTCACCCCACGATCCGAACCCCCCACCGCAGAGGGACGAACCCATGAGCGCCACCACGCACCGCACCCCCTCTCCCCCGAAGGGTGGAACCCTCGGACCACGGGCGGCGATCATCGTCAACCCCACGAAGTTCGACGGCCACCACGCCGGTTTCCCCGCACGGCGCGCTGCGGTGGACGAACTCTTCCTGGAGCGGGGGTGGCAGCGACCGCTGTGGGCGTCCACGACGGCCGAACTCCCCGGCGGGGCCCAGGCGGAACAGGCGCTCCGGGCGGGCGTCGACGTGGTCGTCGTCGGGGGCGGGGACGGCACCGTCCGGGCGGTGGCGACCCGGCTCGCCGGTCACGGGGTTCCTCTCGTCCTGCTCCCCGCCGGAACGGGGAACCTGTTGGCCCGCAACCTGGACGTCCCGCTCGGCGACCTCCACGCCGCCTTCGGCGTGGTCTTCCACGGGATCGACCGGGCCGTCGACGTCGTCCGGGTCAGCGTCGACCGGACCGGCCACGACGCCGAGCCGGAGGAGCACGTCAGCCTGGTGATGGCCGGTGTGGGGTTCGACGCCGCGGTGGTGGCCGGAGCCGGCCACGTCCTGAAACGGCGCCTGGGGCACCTCGCCTACGTCGTCTCGGGACTGCGTGCCGTCCGGCGCGCCCCAGGGGAGTTCTCGGTGGCGGTGGACGGCGGAGCCCCCCGAACCCGTCACTGCCACGGCGCGATGGCGGGGAACTGCGGGACCGTGACGATGGGACTCACCCTGCTGCCCGCGGCCCGGCTCTCGGACGGTCTCCTCGACGGCGTCGTCTTCGCCCCCCGCAACCTCGCCCAGTGGGGACGACTCCTGCTGCAGATCGCGCTGCGACGACCGTCTCCGCGACTGATGCCGACGACCCGGGGCCGGCAGGTCCGCATCAGCTGCCCGAACCCGCAGCCCGTGCAGATCGACGGTGACGTCCTCGGGACGGCGGTCTCGCTGACCCTCACCGTCGACGCCGGCGCGCTGCTGGTGCGGTGCGAACCGGGTTCTCACGCAGTGGGCGCGGCCGTCGCAGAGCTCCCGCGTACGCCGGACGCAGTACGCGAGGTCACCACGGACGGACGACGAGCGGATGCCACCGTCCGAGCACAGTGGGCCTCACTGCGGTGATCGGCGGAGCGCTCCGAAACCCGATCAGCCACAGCCCGAGGAAGAGGACAGAGGAGGAACCGTGCACATCGGTGTCGACATGACGAAGTGCAAGAGCTACGCGCAGTGCTGCTTCCTGGCCCCCGACACGTTCGAGTTCGACGGCGAGGAGGCCCTCGTCTACGACCCCGCCCCTGACGACGCGCACCGGCTGCGGATCCTGCAGGCCGCGGCCGCCTGCCCGGTCCAGGCCATCCGCATCGACCACCGGGACCTGGAGGCGGGCGCGAGTCCCGTTCCGGCCGCCGGAACGCCCGGCAGCCTCACCACGACGGACCGGGTGGTGGTCGTCGGCGCGTCCCTGGCCGGGCTCCGCACCGCGGAGGCGTTGCGGCGCCAAGGGTTCGCCGGCCGTCTCGTCGTCATCGGGGCGGAGACCCACGAACCCTACGACCGGCCGCCCCTGTCCAAGCAGGTCCTCACCGGCATGACGTCCGCCGGGGACACCACCCTCCCCCGGATCCGGGACGTGGACGCCGAGTGGCGGCTCGGTGTCGCCGCGACCGGCCTCGACCTCGACGCGCACGAGGTAGTGCTCGCCGGCGGTGAACGCGTCGGGTTCGACCGTCTCGTCATCGCCACCGGCAGCAGCGCCCGGCCGTGGCCCGACGCGGAACAGGCTGCGCTGGAGGGCGTCCACACGCTGCGGACGGCCGAGGACGCGGCCGGACTGCGCCACGACCTGCAGGGCCGGCCGAGGAGGGTCCTGGTCATCGGTGGTGGTTTCACCGGATCGGAGGTCGCCTCCGTCTGCCGGACGCTGGACCTGCCGGTGACGCTGATCGACCGCGGGCTCGCACCCCTCACCGGGGGTCTCGGCGAGGCGGTCGGCGCCGTCGCGGCGGAGATCCAGCGCGAGCACGGCGTCGACCTGCGCTCCCGCACCAGCGTCACCGCGCTCGAGGGCGACGCCGACGGGCGACTCCGACGCGCGCACCTCTCCGACGGCAGCACGCTCGAGGTCGACGTCGCCGTGATCGCCCTGGGTGCTGTGCGCAACGTCGGGTGGTTGGTCGAGGCGGGACTCGACGCGGACGAACGTGGGGTGACGGTCGACGCTCAGTGCCGGGCCCTCGACCGCGACGGGCAGGTCGTCCCCGACGTGTTCGTGGCCGGCGACGTGGCGCGCTTCCCGCACCCGATCCTCGACGGAGGCCTGCTCTCGGTCGAGCACTGGGGCAACGCCGTCGCCCAGGCGGAGGTCGTCGCCCACAACCTGGTGACGGGCGGCACCGCCGAGCACGACGCGGTCCCGGTCTTCTGGTCCATCCAGTTCGGCCACGTCCTCAAGGCGGTCGGCGTCCCGTCCTGCGCGGACGAGAGCGTGGTGGCCCAGGGTTCCCTGGAGTCCCGGTCCTTCGTCGTCGTCTACGGCGCCCGCGGCCGGACCGTGGGGGCCGTCGCCCTGGACCAGTCCAAGTGGCTGGACCACTACGCGCGCCAGATCGCCGTCGGCGCACCGTTCCCACCGCGGGACCGCACCGTCCACGGCCCCCCGAACCTGACCACCGTCGCCGCCGGCGCCCGCCCCACGGCATCCGTCCAGTGAGCCCCGTCCGACCCTTCGAGAGGACACCCGAGACCGTGACCGGAACCACCGAGAACCCCGACGAGTTGTGGGCCGACCTGCTGGAGCACCAGCACCGCGCCGACCCGTACCCGCTCTACGCCCGGCTGCGGGCGGAACCCGTGCGGCGCCTCACCGACGGCGCGTTCGTCGTCACCGGCTACGACGAGATCCTCCAGCTCACCGGCGACCCGCGGATCAGTTCCGAACCCGGCAAGGCGCAGCCGTCGAACGATCGTGAGGACCACGACGAGGGTGGCGCCGCGGACCCCGCTCTCACCTCCGCCTTCGTGATGCTCGACCCGCCGAAGCACGACCGGTTGCGCCGGCAGACGATGCGCCACTTCGGTCCCCCGCACGCCGCCGGGTACGTCGACGGCCTCCGCGCGGAGATCCACCGCGTCGCGAACGACCTCATCGACGGGTTCGGCGACCGCAGGGAGATCGACCTCGTCGCCGACTTCGCCTACCCGCTCCCGGTCTGGATGATCTGCGACGTCCTCGGCGTCCCGGCCGAGGACGAACCCCTGTTCCACGCCTGGAGCGAGGCGATCATCGCTCCGGCCGAGGCCACGACGCCGGAGGAGAACGAGGAGAAGCAGCGGGAAGCCGCCGCCGCGACCGGGCAGATGGCCCGCTACCTCAGGGCCCTCGCGGAGTCCCGACGCGGCGACGGACGGGGAGACCTGCTGTCCGGCCTCGTCAACGACCACGGCCCCGACGGGGCGATGTCCTCCGTCGAGGTGCTCAACACCTCGATCATGTTGCTCATCGGAGGTCACGAGACCACCGTCAACATGATCGCCAACGGCGTCCTGACCCTGCTCCGCCACCCCGACGTCCTCGCCCGCGTGCGGGAGGACCCGGACGTCGTGCCGCGGGTCTTCGAGGAACTCCTGCGCCTCGAACCTCCCGCGCAGGTCACCCCGAAGTACGTGGCCCTCGCCGACGTCCAGGTCGACGACGTCACGATCCCGGCCGGCGCTCCGGTGTGGATGGTCTGGGCCGCGGCGAACCGCGACCCGCGCCACTTCAGCGACCCCGACCGCCTCGACCCCGACCGCGAGGCGATCGACCACCTCGGTTTCGGGGCCGGACTCCACAGCTGCTTCGGCGCGCCGCTGGCCCGGCTCGAGACGCAGATCGCCCTGAACGAGTTGTTCCGCCGCCTGGTGAACCCGCGCCTGGTCACCGACCCGCCCCCCTACCGGCGCAACCCCTTCCTCCGCGGACCCGCCAGCCTGCGGCTCACCTTCGACGGGGTCCTGCCCGCCGGCTGATCCCGCCGGGAACGGCGGGTGACCGCACCCCTCGTGTACTGCGATCGCAGTACACGAGGGATGTCCCCCGGGACGACGCCACGCGGGCGGTCGTGGGCGACGATGGTCGAACCCGGGACGATCAGCGGGACGAGACGGGACGTGGGTCCAGACCGATGACGATGCGAACGCTGTCCCTGCTGTCCCTGCTGTCCCTGCGGTCCGTGCCCCGTGGCTGAGCCGTCGAAGGACCTCGCCCTGGAGGCCGTGGGCGACCGTCCCCGGTGGCCTCCACCCGTCTGGCTGCTCACCCTCGGGTCGCACGTCGCGACCCTCGCCGCCCTGGTGACCGCCGTCGTCACCAGCACGGGGAACCACCACGCCGCCGCGGTGTGCGCCGTGCTGTCCGGTGGGGGGACGGTCCTGGCCACCCGCCGGCCCTACCCCGGCTTCCTCCTGACGGCCGCGGTCCCCCTCCTCGCGGTCGCCGTGCACCTCGACCCGCTCATCTTCTGGACCGTCACCGTCTTCACGACCTTCGCCGTCACGGTCCGCGGGCTGCCGGCGCCGGTCACGGCCCCCGTCGCGTGCCTCACGAGCCTGACCGCCGAGGCCCTCGCCACCGGGACCATCAGCGTCCACGCCAATCCCGTGGCCTCCATCGCCGGCTTCTGCGCCCTCATGTCGGCCCTGGCCGCGAGCTCGGTGCGCGGTCAGCACCGGTACTGGCTGGCCGTGCGGCAGCGGACCCTGGACGCCGTCGCCACCCGGGAGTCGATCGTGCGGCGCAGCGTCGCCGAGGAACGGGTCCGCATCGCGCGCGACCTGCACGACAGCGTGGGCCACCACATCGCGGTGCTCAGCATGCACCTGGGCGCTGCGGAGGTCAGCCTCCCGCCCGGCTCCGACGTGCCCCTCGGGCACCTGAGGAACGCCCGCGGCAGCGTCCAGGACGTGCTCGCCGAGGTGCAGCAGATCCTCGCGGTGCTCCGGTTGGAGACCGGGGCCGACGTTCTCGCCCCCACCCCGGAACTCAGCCACGTGCCGGAACTGGTCGCGTCCTTCCGCAACGCCGGCCTCGACCTCGAGGAGCGGCTGACGGGGTGCGACGCGCCCCTCCCCCACAACGTGTCCGCCGCCGCCTACCGCATCGCGCAGGAGGCCCTGACGAACGCCCAGAAGCACGGGACGCACGGTGTGCGGTTCACCGTCCACGCCGACGAGGAGACAGTGAGGATCGATGTGGTGAACACCGTGGAGAAGACGTCGAGGACGTCGGGGGGCAGTGGGGGCCGAGGCCTGGTCGGGGTGGGTGAACGCGCCGAATCGGTCGGCGGCCGCATCGAGTTCCACGACCGGGACGGGCAGTTCTCCTTCCGCGCGGAACTCCCCGTGGACGGCGGACGAGCGTGATCCGCGTGGCGCTGGTCGACGACCAGGAGATGATCCGCACGGGATTGCGCACCATCGTCAACGCCCATCCCCGGCTCACCGTCGTCGCCGAGGCCGCCGACGGTCTTGCCGCCCTCGACCTGCTCGACTCCGTGGAGGTCGACGTCCTGGTCATGGACATCCGCATGCCCGGGATCGACGGCGTGGAGGCCACCCGCAGGATCCGGGCCCGCCCGTCGTCGCAGCAGGTGCGCATCCTCGTCCTCACCACCTTCGACCAGGACGAGAACGTGCTGCGCGCCCTGCAGGCCGGTGCGGACGGTTTCTTCGGCAAGGGCGCCGGGCCCACCGAGATCACCGACGGGATCCTCGGTCTGCACGACGGTGACAAGGCGTTGTCGCGACCAGCCGTGACCGCCCTGGTCGAGCACGTCGCCGACCGCACCCCCGTTCCGGGCGACCCGGAGGTCTCCGCCCGCTTCGAACGGCTCACCGCCCGGGAACTCGAGGTGGTCAGGGCCATCGTCACGGGGCTGGACAACGCCGAGATCGCGGCCCGGTTCTTCGTCTCCCCGTTCACGGTGAAGACCCACGCGAACCGTGCCATGAGCAAGGTCGGTGCCCGCGACCGCGCGCAACTCGTCTCCCTCGCCGTCCGCGCCGGGATGCGCCCCTGAACCCTCGGCTACCGCGGACGCAGTAGGCGGGAACCGTTCCGGCGCACGACGAACCCGCGGGCGAACTCCGCGAGGGTGGGTTCACCACGAAACCTCCGAGGAGAACTCCACGAGACCAGCGCACGTCACCGCCCCCGCCACGAACTCCTGGGTCGAGGTCACCCGCCCGACGACCGGCCCCACCGACGTCCTGCTGGAGGTCCGCGCCTGCGGCATCTGCGGATCGGACGCCCTGTACTCCGCCGTCGAGGTCGGTGCGGAGGTCGAGGGGATCGCCGTCGGGGACCACGTCGTGGTCGACACGATGGCCTTCGCCGACGGGTTG
Source organism: Kineococcus sp. AC630 (assembly GCF_979255925.1). Taxonomy (NCBI): domain Bacteria; kingdom Bacillati; phylum Actinomycetota; class Actinomycetes; order Kineosporiales; family Kineosporiaceae; genus Kineococcus; species Kineococcus sp. AC630. The sequence continues at coordinate 114,344 of NZ_CEEDMJ010000015.1, read as the reverse complement.
CTCGGCAGCGGTGGGGCCCAGGGCGCGCTCTCCGAGTTCGTCCTCGTCACCGACGCCGCACCCGGACACCAGCTGGAGGTGATCCCGGACCACGTGCCGTGGGAGGTCGCCGCGCTCAACGAGCCGATGGCCGTCGCCCTGCACGCCGTCAACCGCACCGACCCGAAGCCCGGCGACAAGGTCGTCGTGTTCGGCGTCGGGCACGTCGTCGTCGACATCGTCGCCGCCCGCCTCGAGGAACTGCACGGGGACGGTTCCTCGGCCCACGTCCGCGGGGTCCGCCCCGGGACCGACGTCTACCTCGACGCGGCCGGCGCACCGCCCGTTCCCCGGACCGTGACGTCGATCGCCAAGCACGGCGCGACGTTCGGCGTCGTCGCCGTGCACGAGAAACCCGTCGAGATCGACTTCGGGGCCGTCCTGACGACGGAACTGAACCTGGTGTGGGCGATGGGCTACCCCACCGAGATCTTCGAGGTGACCGACGACCTCGTCGAGAACTGGGAAGTACGCGGTCATCGTCAGCGACGTCCTCCCCTTCGAGCGGGCCCTGGACGCGCTCAGCCTCGCGGCCATGCCGGGGGCCGCGGACGGGGTCGTCGTGCTCTTCGACTGAAGTTCCTGGTCAGGGGTTCGGACCGGTCAGCGGCGCGGTGCTCTCGCGGTCGACGAACACCGAGGGGACCAGCCCGAGCGGACCGACCTCGGTCGCCGGGGACAGTTCCTTGATGAGGGTCCTGACCGCCCGGCGGCCGACCTCCTGGATGTCGTGGCGGACCGTGCTCAGCCGGGGTACCGAGAACCGTCCGGCTTCGACGTCGTCGAAGCCGACCACGCTGACGTCCTCGGGCACCCGCACCCCCAGGTCGGTCAGGGCCCGGATCAGTCCCAGGGCGGTCTGGTCGTTGGCGCACAGCACCGCGGTCGGTCGCGGGGTCGCCGCGCCCACGACGAGGCCTGCGGCGTGACCGGAGTCGCTGGACCAGTCCGTCGCGAGGCAGGTCTGCGCCGGGAGTCCGTGCTCGCGCAGCACCCCTTCCCAGATCTCACGGCGGTGGACCGCGGAGTTGGAGTCCGGGGGTCCGCCGGCGTGCCAGATGCGGGTGTGCCCGCCGGAGATCAGGTGGGTCAGGGCCGCTCGGAGTCCGGGCTCGGGATCGCTGTCGGCCGTGGGGAAGCGGGGATGCCGGGCGCCGCCGTCCGTCACGACGATCGGGACGTCGACGTGGAACCCGCCGAACAGGGACTCCAGCACCCCGGACTCGACGCCGACCACGAGGGCGTCGACGTTGTGACGACCCGACATGACGTCGGCCGCTCCGCTGACCTCCTCGGGCGAGGGGGCCTTCAGCGGCATCAGCACCACGTCGTAGCCCCACCGACGGGCCTCGTCGGCGACCCCGTCCAGGACCTGCTGCGCCCCGAACGTGGTCAACGTCGAGGCGATGACTCCGATGCTGCGGAAGGATCCGGTCGCGAGGGACCGGGCGGCGGAGTTGGCGCGGTAGCCGAGGGCGGTCATGGCCTCGCGCACCCTCTCCCGCGTCAGGGGGTCGACGTTCTCGCGGCCGTTGGAGACCCGCGACACCGTCTGGGCCGACACCCCGGCCACGGTGGCCACGTCGGCCATGCTCGGTCGGCGTCGGCTCGCGGGCGCTGCGCCCGGCACGGGGGCACTCTCCTCGGATCCGGGCGGCGGCACGACGGCCATGCTGCCACCCGGAGGCCGAAGAGGTGAGGAGGAGTACGTGTCCATGTTCGCGCGAACACGCTACGGTGACGGGACGGTAGTCACCGGCCTACCGCTCGGCGCACGGTGAGCACGAGCACGGGTGCCCCGAGACTGTGCACCACCACGGAGGTGGACGTATGGACCCCGAGGACGCCCCTCCTCGCCTCGAGCGCGTCGCCGAGATCGACCCCGCCGCCCGGCCCTACGTGAGCCGGCTGATCCGGCGGGTGCACCGGGACGGAGCGGTCCAGGTCGTCGACGACGACCTGGCCATCGAGTGCCTGACGGCGCCGACCGTCGCACCGGAGTGGGGCCTGCGCGAGCGGAGCGGAGCCCTCGCCCCACCTCCGCCGGTCCTCCAGTCGACGATCCTGCAGTTGATCTGCCAGGGCGCCTCGGCCTCCGAGGCGGCGGCTGCCCTGCGACTGGACCTCCCCGCCGTGTCGGCGCACCTCCGTCAGGCCCGCCGCTGGTACGGGACGTCGAGCACCGCCCAGTCGATCACCCGGGCTCTGCGCGTCGGGGACATCGCCTGAGGCGAGCGCTCCCCAGGGACTCACGACGACGCAGGAGGTCCCGGTGACGAGGAGCACGACGCGCTGGGCCGTGGTCGTCAGCGAGGTCCTCGCGCCCTGGGTCCTGGCCGCGGTCATGCCCGTCCTCATCGCCGCCACCACGACCACCCCGCTCTGGCGCGGGGTCCTCACGGGACTCCTCGTCACCCTGGTCTGCGCGGTCGTGCCCTACACCGTCGTCGCGATCGGGGTCCGTCGCGGACGCTACGAGGACCACCACGTCCGCAACCGCGAGGACCGGCCGAAGCTCATGGCGATGGTGGCCGGCCTGACCGTCCTCACCGCCGGGCTGCTCGTCCTGATCGACGCCTCCCCGGCCTCGCTCGTCCTCCTGGGCCTGATGACGTCCTGCGCCCTCGTGGGTTTCGCCGTCTCCAGGTCCTGGAAGATCTCGCTGCACGCGATGGTCGCGACGGCCTCCGCGGTCGTGGTCGTCGGCTTCTTCCCCGCGTGGTTCCCCGTCCTCCTCGCCGTCCCGCTCGTCGCCCTGGCCCGGGTCCACGTCCGGGCCCACTCCCCCGCCCAGGTCGTCGCCGGTACCGGGGTCGGCGCGGTCCTCGCTGCCGCGGCCGTCGTCCTCGCGACGAGCTGACGTCCCCTCCCGGTGCGAGGCCGGAGGCTCAGGCCAGGACGGCGCGGGTGGTCGCTTCCTGCTCGGTGAGGACGCCACCGATGAGGAACTGGGTCTGGTTGATCTCCTCCACCGCGGCGTGGATGCCGGCCAACGAGGTGACCACGGCCGCGACCCGGTCCTGGATGGTGGCGACCTTCGTCGCCACGTCGTCGGTGGCGCGCTCGGTCTGGCCGGAGAGTTCCTTCACCTCGCCCGCCACGACGGCGAACCCCTTGCCGGCCTCCCCGGCGCGGGCCGCCTCGATCGAGGCGTTCAGGGCCAGCAGCTTCGTCTGGGCCGCGATCGACTGGATCGCCCGCACCACCTCGTCGATCTCCGCGCTGGCCCGCCCCAACGCCGCGACCTGGTCGTTGGCCTCCGTGGCCAGCGCCTCCCCCCGGGCGGCGACCTCCGCGGCGGAGGTGACGTTGCGCTCCACCTCCGCGATCGAGGACAGCAGCTCCCCACCCGCGTCGTGCAGCCGGGTGTCGGCGGCGAAGCGCTCCATCGCCTGACCGACCAGGAACGCGGTGTTGCGCAGGGCGCTCTCCCGGCTCGAGGACATGACGAGGGTGCGGGTGGCGAAGAAGTCCATGGTCCCGACCACGCGACCCCCGACGAGGACCGGCAGGCACACCCCCGACCTCACCCCGGCGCGTTGCGCGGCCGGGGCGCGGACGCAGTCGGTCATCTCGCCCAGGTCCTCGACGAAGACCAGGTCCTGCGCGGCCCAGGTCCGGCCCGACAACCCGACGCCCCGGGCGAACGACGCGGACAGGGTCACCGCGCGGAACTCCTCCCCCGCGTCACCGGACTCCAGCTCGAACCGCAGCACCGGTCTCCGCGGATCGGACTCGTCCAGGCGCCAGAAGGACCCGTACTGCCAGTCGAACTCGCGCCGGATCGTCGCCAGGGCGGTGCGCAGGGCCGTCTGCTCGTCGCGAGCCGTCGTCAGCTCGCGGACGACGGTGGAGACCGCGTCGACGTCCTGCGCCGCCTTCTCCTGCCGCACCGTCTCGTGGGCGCGTTCGAGGGCACCGGAGACCAGGACACCGACCGCCCGCAACGAGGCCAGCCGGCCCGGCGACGGGACCAGCTCCCCGGTGGTGAAGAAGTCCATGGTGGCCACCACGCGGCCCTGCTCGAGGATCGGGAAGCACACCCCGGACCTCACCCCCGCCCGTCGCGCGGCCGGGGCCCGGACGCAGTCGGGAACCTGCGCCAGGTCCGCCACGAAGACCAGGTCGCGGGCCCGCCACGCCCTCCCCGACAACCCCTCGCCCTCGGCGAAGGACGCCACCGAGGTGATGGCCCGGAACTCCGCGCCGACGTCGCCGGACTCCTGGGCGAAGCGCAGCACGTCCTGCCCACGGTCACCGTCCGGCTCCAGCGTCCAGTAGGAGCCGTAGGCCCAGCCGAACCGGGCGCGCACCGTGTCCAACGCGATGCGGACCGCCTCCTGCGGGGAGCTGACCGTCGAGAGGGCGCGCAGCACCTCGGTGATCGCCTCGACGTCGGTGGCGCTGTCGGCCGCGGTGCGGGTCAGCGCCACGATCGTGGCGGCCTTCCCCCTCCGGGGCGGCTGCGGTCTCGGGTTCGTGGACACGGTGTCGAGGCTCCTCTGCAGGTGACGCTCCACCACGTAGTGGATGGCTCAAGCATCGGAACCACAGCGCTGCTTCTTGAACGATTCACCCACGTTCACCCGGCCGGGGGAACTCCGCCCACCGGGGGACGGCGGGCCTCAGGTGGGCGGCCCGGTGAGCCGAAGTGACAACGTGCCGTCCTCACGCTCGGGTACCACCGCCTCCCTCCGGAGGACGGTCCTGCCCCGAGGAGCCCTGGGTGTGCTCGCCGTCTCCGCGATCGGGTTGTTCCTCACCGTCCTCGGGCCCGTCCCGGCCGGCCTGCGGTCCACGCTGGCGCTCCCGCTGTCCTTCACCGCGCTGGCCGCCACCTGGTGGATCGTGCGGTGGCGGGCCCGACGGGCCACCGCCGAACGGACGGTCTGGCGGATGTTCAGCCTCGGTTGCCTCCTCTACGGCATCGGCGCGGTCGTCACCGTCGTCGTCGCGATCGTCCCCCGGACGGCTCCGCTGGCCGAGGTGCCGGCCGGGATCTGCGGGGTCCTGACCTTCCCGCTGGCCTACCGGGCCCTGGTCCGGTGGAGCCGGCACGGATCCGGCGTCGACCCCGACGACCTCCTCAACGGGTGCGCGTCGCTCCTCGTCGCGACCGCCGTCCTGGGCAGCGTGCTGGTCTGGACCACACCCCAGGGACACGCCGCGGGAGGGGGGCTGCTCACGTCGCTCCCCGGGCTCCGGCAGGTGCTCCTCGTGCAGGACTCCGCGGTGATCGTCCTGGTGGTGGCCGCGCTGACCGCCGCCTTCACCGGACGGCTCTACCGCGACGTCCGGTTGTGGCTGGTGACCGCCGCGTACCTGCTGGCCGGCGCCGGGGGCCTCGCCGCCCTCGCCGGAGGTGGCGTCACCCGCCCGGCCTGGTCCCTCCCGGTGTGGGCCCTGGGTCTGCTGGCCCTGTCCACGGCGGCGATCCTCCCGGTGCGGTTCGTGCCGACCCAGTCCTCGGACCCGGTGAAGTCCACCGTCGGGTCCTTCGTCGTCGTCCTCGCGGGTCTCGGCACCGCCGTCACGGTCGTCGCCACCGGCGCTCCCGGCGTCCTGGCCGTCGTCGGCCTGGCGGGTGTCCTGGGTTCCAGCGTCCGCCTGCTGGTGAACACGGGAGAACTCGCCCAACTGGCCGCGAGCCGGGAGGAGGCCCTGACCGACGACCTGACCGGCATCGCCAACCGCCGCGCGATCGTGCGGCAGCTGGACCACACCCTGGCCCACCCCGGGACCCGTGAGCCGGGCCTCCAGGTGGTGGTCTTCGACCTCGACCACTTCAAGGAGGTCAACGACGGGCTGGGCCACAGCGCCGGCGACGACCTGCTGCGCATGGTCGCCCAACGCGTGAAGCCCGCCCTCCCGGCGGCGACGGTGCTCGGTCGGCTCGGCGGCGACGAGTTCGCCATCGTCAGCAACGCGGGGGCGCAGGGGGACGAGGTGCTGAGCGCGCTCGACGAAGCCTTCGCAGAACCCTTCCACCTCGCCGGGATGAGCGTGCACGTGGACCTCAGCGTCGGACGGGCGCACTGGCCGACGTCGGACTCCCCCGGTGCCGGTGGATCCGTCGACGCGGCGATGCTGCTGCGCCGCGCCGACACCGCGATGTACGACGCCAAGCGGAACGACCTGCGCTGCACCACCTACGACTCCGCCCGCCACGCCGAGACCCGCGGACTGCTGTCCATGGTGGCCGACCTGCGCCAGGGGATCGCCGGCGGACAGCTGCGCCTGCACTACCAGCCGCAACTCGTCGCGAGCACGGGCGCACTGGCCGGCGTCGAAGCGCTGGTGCGCTGGCAGCACCCGGTCCTGGGCCTGCTGATGCCGGGACGGTTCCTCCCCCTGGCGGAGTCGCACGCGCTGATGGACGCCCTGACCCGCGAGGTGCTCGAGCAGGCCGTGGCCCAGCAGGCCCGCTGGCACCGCGAGGGCCTGCACGTCCGGGTCTCCGTGAACCTCGCGGCGGGAACCCTGCTGGACACCTCCCTGCCCGCGACCGTGAACGCCCTGCTGACCTACCACCGCGTCCCCGCCACCTCACTGGTCCTGGAGGTCACCGAGACGGCGTTGCTGCGCGAGCCGGAACGGAGCCTCTCCGTCGTCGAAGGTCTGCGGGCGCTGGGAGCGCAGGTCAGCATCGACGACTTCGGAACCGGCTACTCCTCCCTGACCCAGCTGCGACAACTGCCCGTCAGCGAACTCAAGCTGGACCGGTCCTTCACCATGGACCTGCTCAGCGACCCGCGCGCCGCGGCCATCGTGGCCAACACCATCAACCTGGCGCACGCCCTGCAGCTCCGGGTCGTCGCCGAAGGGGTGGAGGACGAAGCCACCCTCGCGGCGCTCGCGGCGCTCGCCTGCGACGAGACGCAGGGCTACCTGCACGCCCGTCCGCTGCCCGCCGACGAGTTCGACACGTGGCTCGCGCAGCGGGTCGTCGGCGCCGAACGCTAGTCCGGCCGCGCGGTCCACGCTCGAACCCGTCCCGCCCCTCACGGAGCGGGACGGGCCCGGGCGTTCAGCAGGACGGAGGAGAGCGCACCCGGCGCCCGGGCAGACCACTCCCTCCCGCGTCGACGGCGTGGGGGTGGCGGTGTTCCCCGCCCGCGCCGCGGTCGGTCCCACCCGGTTCCGGGGCGGCGCCCGTCACGCAGCAGCAGCCGTGCCCGCCGCCGGTGTCGTCGCCGTCGTCCTCGTCCCAGGTGGCGACCACCGCCGCGAACTCCGCGTCGACCCACTCCTGCAGGAGGGAGACCACGGAGGCGAAGGCGTCGTCGCCCCCCCGCACCGCAGTGTCCACGGGAACCCCCTCAGGAGGTGAGGGCGTGCTGGTCGTCCTCGGTCGCGATCTCGATGCGTCGCGGTTTCGCCCGTTCCGCGACCGGGATGCGCAGACGCAGGACGCCGCCGCGGTAGGCGGCCTCGATCCGCTCGGTGTCGAGGTTGTCGCCGAGGATCAGCTGCCGGCTGAAGACGCCCCGTGGGCGCTCCGCGGCGAGCATCTCGCCCGTGCCCTCCGACACCGGTCGCTGCGCCCGCACCGTCAGTACGTTGCGCTCCACGTCGAGGTCGACGGACGCCGGATCCACCCCCGGCAGGTCGAACTCGATCACGAACTCGTCGCCGTCGCGCCAGGCGTCCATCGGCATCGCCGCGGGCCGGGCCGTCGTCCCCAGCACCTGCTGGGCCAGGCGGTCGAACTCTCGGAAGGGATCAGTGCGCATCAGCATGTCCACCACCTCCGGGTCTCTCGAGAACCAGATGCGCTGCCAACCGTCGACGGATCGGGTCGACCGATCCGGACACGGTTTTTCTAGCACTCCCCACCGGGGGTACGCAACCCCCGAAACGGAGGTGTTCGACTGCAGTGCAGCAGGTGTCGGAACTCAGCGCGCGCCGCGGTGCGTGTCCTTGACGCGGTACATGTCGTGGTCCGCCGCGCGCAGCAGTCCCGCGAAGCTCTCCCCCTGCCGGGGGTAGGTCGCGACGCCGATGCTGGCCCCCACCGAGACCTCTCCCGAACCCAGCCGGACCGGGCTGGACAACCGCTCCGCCAGGGTCGCGGCGACCTGAGCGGCCGTCTCGGTCGCGGTCGCGACCTCGAGCCCGGTGAGCGCGACGATGAACTCGTCACCACCGAGGCGCGCCAGCAGGTCGCCGCGACGCAACGAGCGGCGCAGTTCACCCGCCACGTGCACCAGCAGGTCGTCGCCGGCCGCGTGGCCCAGGTCGTCGTTGACGGCCTTGAAACCGTCGAGGTCGCAGAACAGCAGGGCCACGGTGGTGTCTCCGAGGCGCGCGGTCCACAGGGCGGCCTCGACGAGTTCCTCGATGCGCCGTCGGTTCGCCAACCCCGTGAGGGGATCGGTCCAGGCGAGTTGTTCGATCCGGGCGACGTGCTCGCGGACCTTGGCGCGCTCGGTCTCGACCTGGCGCTGGGCCACCACCCGGTCGGTGACGTCGTTCTGGACGCCGATGTACTGCACGACGCGTCCCGTCCCGTCGAGGACGGGGGCCAGGTGGATCTCGTTCCACCACGGCGTGCGGCCGGGGCCGCGGTGGTTCAGGACGACCCCCCGCCACTCCTCCCCGGCGGCGATCGCCGACCGGATGGAGTCGACGACGGAACTGTCGGTGTCGGGTCCCTGCAGGAAGCGGCAGTTGCGTCCCAGGACCTCTTCGGAACGCAGCCCGGACAACACCTCGAAGGCGGCGTTGACGTAGATCAGCGGGTGGTCGGGCCGGCTCATGTCGGCGATGGTCACGCCGTTGGTCGTGGCGCTCAGGGCTCGCTCCAGCAGGTCCTCCGCACCGCGGAGACCGCCTCGGTGGACCGGGGCGGGCGTCACCGTCCGCCGGGGAGGCGCGGGGACGACGTCACCCCGGAGCACCGGTTCGGCGGTGCGCGGGACCACCCGGGAGAGCAGGGAGTGCGCGGCGGCGATCACGGTGTCGCGGTCGTAGGTCAGGGCGTACTCGAACATCCGCTCCGTGTCGGGACCCTGGTCGCCCAGGTCCCTCGCGAGCAGGGCGACGGCGAAGTGCGGGGCGAGGACGACGACGTCCCACTCCCCCCGCACCGGGTCCTCCGGGGCCAGCGTCGCCCCGCGGACCCCCGGCACCGGGACGGTGGGGAGGTCCTCGCCGAAGGCGGCGACGAACCCGACGCGGTCGGCCAGGTCCAGGTAGCGGCTGCGGGTGGCCGGGGTGAAGTGACGGGCCTCCTGGAACGTCGAGGCCACGACGCACGTGTCGCCCAGGCGCATCGCCTCGCGTTCCAGCTGCTTGCTGACCTCGATGAGCAGCGGCTTGGGCGAGCGGCGCAGTTCCGTCCCCGCCGGCAGCACGGCGAAGGGAGAGGTGTCCTGGGGAGCGACCGTCGCGACGGGGTCGAGGAGCGGCAACTGGCCCACGGCCAGCGCCGGGGGCGGCGGGGACGCCGGGCGGCCGAACATCCACCCCTGCCCCAACCGTGCCCCGAGGGCCCGGGCGGTCATGAGGTGCTGCTCGTCCTCCAGCCCCTCGGCCAGGATCCACGCACCGGTCGACTGGGCGTAGGCGTTGACGGCGTTCATGATCTGGGCCACGGCCGGACCGGGACGCTCCTGCACCAACCGCAGGTCCAGCTTGACCACGTCGGGGCGCAGCAGGGGCATGAAGGCCAACGACATGGCGTCGGCGCCCACGTCGTCGAGCGCGACGCCCCAGCCGATCTCGCGGATCCGCGCGACGGTGCGCAGCAGCTCCGCCGGACGGGCGGCGAGGGCACGCTCCGTGATCTCCACGACGACGCGGAGGTCCCCGGGGGCACCGTCGGCGAGGGCGAGCAGGTCGCTCAGCGGCGCGGTGTCGAGGACCTCCGGCTCGACGTTGACGAACAACGTGAGCGGGGCGACGAGGGAGTGCTCGATCGCGCCGCGGAAGGCCGCCGCCCGGCAGGCCTGGTCGAGTTCGGCCAGGACTCCGGCCGCCCTCGCCGCGGCGAAGAGGTCGTCGGGTCGGTGCAGCGGCCCGACCGGCCCGCGCGCCAGCGCCTCGTAGGCCACGACCACACCGGTCGTCAGGTCGACGATCGGCTGGAACACGCTGTGCACGGAGTTGGCGGCGATCACGTCGTGGATGGTGGCAGCTGAGAGCACGGTCGACACCCCGTCCCCATCGGCAACCGGCTCCGCCTTCCACAGGGGGAATCCCCCGAACGCCGCAACGACGTCACCGTCGACCGGGTGCTCCGCCGGTCCGGGCGGCGACGTCGTGCAGTGCCCGGCGTTTGACCGCTTCGCCGAAGAGGCTCAGACCCCCGTTCAGCAGCACGAGCCCCACGGTGCCCTCGGCGAACCACTGCAGGGCGGGGGCCCGCCGTCCGCGACGGCCCGCCGCGTCGCTCACCACCGAGACCCCCGCCCCGACGGCCAGCAACCCGGCGGGGGCCAGCACCTTCCACGCACGAAGATCGTCCACAGCGTCCATGGAGACATCCTCGACCGCACCTCCGCGGACCGCAGCGCGGATCATCGGGGGAGCGCTCCTTCGAGCGGTCGCACGAGGACCGAGCGGTCCTGCGCCCAGGCCTGCATCACGTGCGCACCGAGGCGATCGTCGAGCAGGTTCGCGGCCTGGATCCCGAACACCACGTCCGCGGCCATCCCGGGTTCGGCCGCGATCAGGGGGGCGATGATGCCGGTCCGGACGACCTGTTCGTGCACGGCGTCCGCCTCGACGTGCTCGGAGTAGAACTCGACCGTCGCCGGACCGCACCCCAGGCGCTGTGCGGCCGCCACGAGCCGCGCCGACCCCGGGGACGACGTCAGCTCGACGACGGCGAACTGCCCGACGAGCGCACCGCGCAGGGAGCGGTGCAGGCCCGCCATCGACATGAAGTTCACCTCGGCCAGGACCGGGGCGGGCGTGTGGTCGAGGTAGTGGCCGTAGTCGTCGTGCAGGTCCAGGTCGCGCATCATGTCGGCGAACAACCGCGCGTGCATGCGCTCACCGCGCCCCGCCCCGTACTCGTCGTGCTCGACGGAGACCAGCGCCGCCTTCGCGGTCCCTTCGAGACGGGGGATCACCCACGCCTGCGGATCGGCCTCCTTGAGGTGGTACGCGGACCGCAAGGCGATGTACTCCCGGAACTGCCACAGCTCGCCCCTCCGGCGGAGGTGGTGCGACACCCCGCCCTCACCGGGGTTCTCGGCGACGAGCGCCGCGATCTCGCCCGCGACGTCCTCCCCTCCGGGGACGGCGGCCCGCAACGCCGCGAGGAAACGTCGTTCGAGGGCGGAGCGGAGCGCCAGCAGGTCCGGGTGCCACTCGAGTTCGTGGTCCGCGGGTTCCACCACGTCGGCGAAACCCCGGTAGTGCAGCTCGTAGCAGACGTAGAGGGTCAGCTGCAGGTCCTCACCCCACGGGTCGCAGGACGCGGCACCCTCCGGCACCTCGAGAGCCGCGCCGCGCAGGAACGCGAGGACGGCGGCGCTGACGGGTCCGCGGGGGGTCGGGAGGGCGGGGCTCATGACGTCTCCTTCGGGGCCTTCGCGGCCCGGACGCGGTGGCTGGTGTCGCAGATCGGGTAGCGGGCGCTGCGTCCGCAGACGCACACCGCGGTCACGGGACGTTCGGAACGCACGCGGCGCCCGTCGGGCAGGTCGATGTCCACCGGCCCCTCCACCAGGAGCGGGCCGTCGGCGGTGACGACCACCTTGCGCACCGTGCGGGCCGGTTCAGGCGACATCCTCGAAGTCACCTCCGGTGACCGTCGAGGGGACCGAGCTCGCGACCGCGTCCACGACGACGAGTTCCTCCCGGTCCTGGCCGGGTCGCAGCAGACCGCGAGCCCGGAGCATCTCGGCGCGGCCCCGCATGACCGGGCCGAAGGGTTCCTCCGCGCGGGCGACGACGGCGCTGGCGAAACCCCGGGAGTCGAGCCGATCCAGGGTCTGGCGCTCCCCCGCCAGCACGGACTGGACCATGAGGAGCCGTCCCCCCGGAGCCAGCACGGTGGCGACCTCGTCGCAGATGCGGTCGATGACCGCCCGCCCGTCCCGGCCACCGTCCCAGGAGCGCCCCCGGCGGTGGCGGGGCAACCGGTCGGAGTCCGCCGGGACGTAGGGCGGGTTCGCCAGGACCACGTCGAACTGCTGGCCGGCCACGGGGGTGAACAGGTCCCCGCGTCGCACCCGGACCGGCGCCCGGTGCAGTCGCCCGTTCAGCCGCGCCGTGAGGACGGCCCGGAGGGAGAGGTCGACGGCGGTGACCGAACGGGCGCCAGCACGGACCGCCGCCACCGCGAGGGCACCGCTGCCGGTTCCGAGATCGAGGACCCGGCGCCCGACCACGGACTGCCCGCGGGTGAGGGTGTCGGCCAGGAGGGAGGTGTCGCCCTGCGCCCGGTAGGTACCGGGAAGTCGAAGCATCACCGGACCATCGTGCTGGGCGGTTCGGGATCGCGCACGCTGCGGCACACTGCATCCGTGGTTCCTCACCCTCACCCCCACGGCGGCCGTCCCCACGACGCGCGGGAACCCCGGCCCCGCTGGCGCGAACGCAGCCGACTGGTCCGGGGGTGGCGGCTGCTGCGGACCCGGAACCCCGAGACGTTCACCGAGAAGGTCCGCTACAAGATGCTGCGGGACCACCGTCCCCTGCTCGTCACGTTCGCGGACAAGGCCGCGGTGCGCGAACACGTCGCGGCGGTCGTCGGCGAGCGATACCTCCCCCGCGCGTTCGCGGTCCTGGCCGACCCCACCGAACTGCGTTCCGTCGCGCTCCCCCCCGAGTACGTCCTCAAACCCACCCACGGCAGCGGGGCCGTCGTCGTCGTCTCGCCGGAGGCTCCTGCGCAGGCCCGGCTCCCGCAGGCCCGGTGGAGCTGGGTCTACGCCCACGTGCGACCCGAGGCCGCCCCCGTCGACGACCTCGTGGCGATCGGGGAGCACTGGACGAGCCGGCTCTACGGCCAGGGGCCGAACCGGGAGTGGGTCTACGGACAGGTGCCGCCCCGGGTCCTGGTGGAGGAACTGCTGCGCGCCCCGGACGGCTCCATCCCGGACGACTACAAGTTCTTCGTGTTCCACGGACGGTGCCACTTCGTCCAGGTCGACTCCGGCCGGTTCGGAGCCCGCACGCAGGACTTCCACCGCCCCGACTGGGAGCACCTGCCGATGAGCGGTGGCCCGGACTGGGCCGATCCACCGCACCCGAGACCGCGCCGGCTGGGCGAGATGATCGACCTCGCGGAACGGCTCGCGTCCGGTACCGACTTCGTCCGGGTCGACCTCTACCACCTGCCCGACCGCATCGTCTTCGGCGAGCTGACGAACTACCCCGCCGGCGGGGACAGCCCCTTCCACCCCGCGGAGTTCGACGCGGTCTTCGGCGCCCCGTGGACGGTGCCCCGGCGCTACCGCTGAGCGCAGGAGGTGCGCGGCGATCCGGGCTCGGCCAGAGTGGGGGCACCTCAGGTGGGCCGTCGAGCAGCGGGCGTTCCAAACCTCCGACGAACGAGGACGGACGGTCGATGGACACGACGAGAGCACAGGACCTGGCCCGGCGGGCCGCTTCCGCAGCGACGCGGACCCTCCTGCACCGCGAGGGCGGCAGCACCACCGAACAGCAGACCCTGACCATCGCGCGCACCGTGGAGGACATCCTGCGGGCCTGTCGCGATCCCGACGTGCTCGACACGATGGTTTCTCCCGCCGGGAGCGTGCACCGGGGTCCTGCGGGCGTCTACACCTGGACCGTCGCGGAGACGACGATCGAGACCCAGGCCCACGTCGAACCGAACCGCGTCGTGTTCAGCGGGGGGTCGGCGCAGGACCCGGACGAACCCGTCGTGACCGTCGAGGCGTGGCCGGCACCGCAGGGTCTGGGATCGGAGGTCGTCCTGCGTCTGACGGTTCCGGCCGGGACGGGCGAGGTCGGCGGCGGACTGGCCTTCACGATGCTCTACCGCCTCCGGGCCCTGCTGCAGACCGGCGAGGCACCCACCCTGGGGGACGTTCCCAGCGGACGGGACGGGAAGCGCTGATGCGGGCCCTGGTCTGGAACGGGGTCAACGACCTCGCCGTCGAGACGGTGCAGGACGCGGCGATCGTGAACCCGCGTGACGTGGTCGTGCAGGTGTCGCTGAGCAGCACCTGCGGGTCGGACCTGCACTTCATCGACGGGTACCTGCCGGGGATGCTCCCCGGTGACGTCTTCGGTCACGAGTTCATGGGCCGGGTCGTGGAGGTCGGGCCCGGGGTCACCCGGGTGCGGGTCGGTGACCGCGTCGTCGTCCCGTCGTTCATCGCGTGCGGGAACTGCTGGTACTGCGACCGGGAGCTCTACTCCCTCTGCGACACCACCAACCCGCACGCCGCCGCGCAACAACCCGTCCTGGGCTACCCGTCGGGCGGGATCTACGGCTACACGCAGCCGTTCGGCGGGTACGCGGGGTCGCACGCGGAGTTCATCCGGGTCCCGTTCGGCGACGTCAACTGCTTCACGGTCCCGCCCGAGGTGGACGACCTGTCGGCGCTCTTCGTCTCCGACGCGGTTCCCACCGGGTACATGGGCGCCGACTTCTGCGACATCTCCCCCGGTGACACGGTCGCCGTCTTCGGCGCGGGTGCGGTCGGGCTCATGGCCGCCGCCTCGGCCCGGCTGCTGGGGGCGGAACGCGTCATCGTCGTCGACCGGCTGCCCGAGCGCCTCGAACTGGCCCGCACCCGGCTGGGCGCCGAGACGCTCGACTACAGCGAGGTCGACAGCGTGCAGGAGTTCCTGCGCGAGACCACCGGTGGGCGGGGCCCGGACGCCGTCATCGAGGCCGTCGGCATGGAGGGGCACGGGACCGGGGTGCAGAACCTGGTGGACCGCGCGAAGCAGGCCGTGCGCCTGGAGACGGACCGGGCCACCCCGTTGCGCGAAGCCCTCCTCGCCGTCCGCAAGGCCGGCACGGTCGCCGTCCTCGGGGTCTACGGACTCACCGACAGCTTCCCGACCGGGGTCGTCCTCAACAAGGGACTCACGATCAGGTCCGCGCAGCAGCACGGTCAGCGCTACGTCCCGAGGTTGCTGAACCACCTCGCCTCGGGCGAGCTGGAGACGAGCTTCCTGGCGACGCACCCGATGTCCCTGGAGGACTCGGTCCGCGGGTACGACGTGTTCAAGCACAAGACCGACGGCTGCCTGCGGGCGGTGTTCACCCCGGCACCTCTGGCGGCCGACGGTCGCTGACGCGCAGCGGGGACCGGCCCTGGTGGGCCGGTCCCCGCTCGTGTCGTCCCGGGTCAGCGGGGCGGAGTGCGGAACGCGCTCAGTGGTCGTCGCCCGTGAGGGCGTCCTTGACCTTCGTGACCACGTTCTGCGCACCCTGCAAGTGCCCGCCGGCGCCGGTCCCGGGCTTCCCGGGCCCCTGGTTGCCGTCGTAGGTGACGAACTGCTTGGGGTCGGGCGCCGGCAACGTGGCGTCGTCGAGGTTCCCCTGGTGGTCGGGCAGCGGGCGGAGTTCCTCGGCCCGCAGCGGCTCACCGTCGACGAGGCTGTTCCCGGTGGCCCAGATCCCCTCACCCGCCCGGCTCCCCTCGGTGCCGGTGTAGAGCACGTGGGCTGCGTCCTTGTTCTCCCACTCGCCGTTCGACTGCTCGATCTGGCTGTCGACGTAGCCGTCGTCGATGAGCATCTGGATCCCCAGCAGCCACTGCTGCTGGTGGTAGGTGTCACGGGCCAGGTTGAAGGCCAGCATCTCCTTGACACCCGCGTCGTCCGTCATGCCGGCGATCCGGCTCGTCATCAGCCGGCTCTGGGCCTCGGCGGAGACGTTGGACCGGAAGTCGGTCAGCAGGTTCCCGCTGGCGATGATGTACCCGGCGTTCCACGGGTTCCCGACGGAGTCGGTGGGCCGGGCGCCGCCGCCGGAGACGATGGCGTGCTGGGGGTTCATGCCGCCCAGCACGGCCGCCAGGGCCGGGTTCGCGGCGGCGGCCTTGTCGGTGGCCTCCCCCGGAGCGCCCTCGAGGAGACGGGCCAGCATCACGGTGAGCATCTCGACGTGGCCGATCTCCTCCGTCCCGATGTCCATGATCATGTCCTTGTACTTGCCGGGGACACGACAGTTCCAGCCCTGGAACAGGTACTGCATCATCACGGTCATCTCACCGAACTGCCCACCGAGCAGTTCCTGGAACTTCATGGCGAAGAGCGCGTCGGGCTTCTCCGGCTTGGCCGTGAACTGCAGTTCGCGAGTGTGTCGGTACACGATCGTCTCCTCCAGTGCAGTGCGGTTCTTGCGTCGGGTGCGTGCGTGTCCCCGCTCGGACGGGGCTCAGGGGCGGACGTTCGCCAGGATCCCCTTGGCGATCTGCGAAGGTTTCTGCTGCTCGCCCTGCTGCACGGTCATCACCAGCAGCACGCCGGTCAGCGCGGGGATGGACCACTGCAGGACCTTCAACCGCCGCTGGGCCGCGGCGACGTCCTCGGGGGTGGCTGCGGAGGGTTCCGTCGCCCCGTGGGCGGGGGCCGGGGAGTTCTTGCCGAGCTTGGCCCCCTGCAGGCCCGAGTAGGCCGTGACCCCCATGGCGGCGAGCGTGAGGACGGACTTGAGCGTGGTGTTGGAACGGGCACCCTTCTGGGCGGTGACCCGGCCGGCGTTGCCTGCGATGAGCCCGACGCCGCCCACGGTGTGGGCCGCGAGCGCGACCGCGTTCACGGGTGCCCACTTGGCCCACCCCGCCGCGGCGATCTTCGTGCGTTCGGACGGGTCCGTGGCCGCCGCTGCGGCTCCGTTCAGGCCGACCGCTCCGAACAGCGAGCCGCCGAACCACGCGGCGAGCCCCGCGTCGTGCAGTGTCCTGATGAACGTCTGGCGTCCTGCCATCGTCGTACCTCTCCTGAGACCTGGTGTTGACCGGGATCCAGGCGGGCACGTGGGAGCGCCCGCCCGTCGGGCGTTCGGCGCGTTGCTCCACCGGCGATCGCCAAGCGCGATCACGATGAACCTTCCCCCCTGCTCCGGCCGAGCGCATCTGGAACCCGCGACGTAGCGTGGGACCAGGTCGAACGCACGGCCGGACGCCACCTTCGGAGTTCCGGCTCCGCGTCTGGAGAACACCATGAGCACGACTCGAACCACGAACTCCCGTCTCTCCGTCCACCGTTCCCCCGTGTCGTTGACGTCGCTGGTCGTCGGGGTCGCGTTCCTCCTCGTCGGGGTGCTCGGCTTCGTCCCCGGGATCACCACCGACTACGGGGACATGACCGGCGCGGGGCACCACTCGATGGCGATGCTGTTCGGCGTCTTCCAGGTGTCCGTGCTGCACAACGTCGTCCACCTGCTCTTCGGCGTCCTGGGGATCCTCGCCTCCCGCATCACCGCCGCCGCCCGGACGTTCCTCCTGCTCGGCGGGATCGTGTACCTCGCCCTGTGGGTCTACGGCCTCGTCGTGTCCGAGGACAGCAGCGCGAACTTCGTGCCCCTGAACACCGCGGACGACTGGCTGCACCTCGTGCTCGGCATCGGCATGATCCTGTTCGGCCTGGTCATGCCGCGCCGGACGACCAACGCCACGGCCGTCGGTGAGCACGGACCGACCGCCGGCGGGGACGTGCAGTAGTCGCCTCCCGGGATCATCGCCGGAACTGGTTGACGGTTCGGGAAGCGGGTACGGGAGAGACATGCACCGTCTCCGCTCCTCGCTCGTCATCGCCGCCACGGTCCTGCTCCTGGCCACCGCCTGCGCGGAGGACGAGAGCCAGGACGCACCGAGCGGAACACCCACCGCGAGCGACCTGCCGACGAGTCTCACGGCCCCGGCCCGACCGACGCAGGGTGAACCCGCGTCCCAGACCGAGTCGGCGCCCACGGTGACCGGGAGTCCCGACGCGACGCAGACCCGGGAACTCGTCACCCGGCTCGACGCGATCTCACCCGGGCTCGGGGACGACGAGGACCGTGTCCTCCCGGCCGCCGCGGAGGTGTGCCGGCAGTCCTTGCGCGACGAGGGCGACGAGGCGCTCTCCAGCGTGGCGAAGTCCCAGTTCGCCGTCGACGGCGCGGCTCCGCTCACGGACGAGCAGAGCCGCGCCGTCGCCGACGCGGTCCTGTCGACGTTCTGCCACGAGTGACGTCGACGCCCCGGATCGTGGCGCTCTGGCTCCTCAGAGGTTCGCGACCAGTTCGGTCGCGATCTCGCGCAGCTTCCGGTTCGTGTGCTGGGACCGGGTGGCCAGGTGCTGGAACGCCTCGTCCGCGGTGCACCCGAGCCTCGCCATGAGCACGCCCTTCGCCTGCTCGATCACGGCCCGGGACTGCATGGCGGCCTGCAGGTTCTCGCTCAGCGCCACCGCCGAGGCGTAGAGCGAGTGGTTGGCCACCGCGACGGCCGCGTAGCCGGCGAAGACCTGCAGGGTTTCACGGAGTCGTCGTCGATCGCCTGACCGTCCGACCGGTAGACGTTCAGGCCGCCCAGGACCTGCTGCGGCATGGGCATTCCCACCGAGACGCTGCTGTTCACACCGCGACGGGCGGCCACCGCGGCGAAGTCGGGGTACGGGGTCTCCGCGGAGGTGTCGAGGACGCGGACGGTCTGCCCCGTCTCGGCCGCGTCCAGGCACGGTCCGAACCCGCGGTCGTACTGCCGCTCGTCGAGGAAGGCCGCCAGCGACCCGGTGAACGCGGCGCTGTGCCCCTTCCCCCCACCCTCGATCAACGTGACGGAGACCTCTTCCGCACCCGGGATGCAGTCCTTCGCCAGTTCCGCGACCCGGTGGAGGACCTGGCCCAGGGGCTGCGTGCCCACGACGATCCGGCCGAGTTCGGTGAAGGCGTTCCCGACGGCGGAGGCGGTGTCCATGAGCGGTTTCCTTCGTTCGTGCGCACAGGCCGCTGAGTTCCACGGCCGTGTGGGTCCGCGTCGCGGACCGGGGAACGGCTGACTGCTCAACCACCGGGACGGCGCACGTCCCGCGGGCCCGACCCTACGCGCCACGTCTCCTGCCCGCACCACCTGCCGGGGTTGCGTAGGATGGTTCGCTGTCCTGGGTCACCGGGGCCTGAACGGAGGAACGTGGCGGACGAGCCGAGGACCGAAGGGCCGATCTCGGGTCGTGCCGCGGAGATCACCCGGGTGGTGGGTCATGCCCCCGCCGCCGTGCTCCTCGTGGAGCTGACGTCGCGTCGGGTCGTGCACACGAACACCGTCGCCGACCAGCTCGCTCCCGGTGTGCGGCTGCCCCTGGAGATCGACGCCTGGGCCACCGCCGCGCAGCTGCGCGACGTCGACGGCACGCCGCTCTCCGACGGCACCCACCCCCTGTCGCGCATCGCCCGGTCCGAGCCGGTGCTGGGTCAGGCGGTCTCGGCCGCCCGGGTCAGTGAGCTGGGCGAACGCCAGGAACCGCTCTGGGTCGTCGCCCTGCCCATGGTGGACGCGCCGATGCTCGCGGACCACGCCCTCGTCGTGCTCCTCCCCCTCCGGGAGCGGGCCGCCGTGCAGGCCGCCACCAGCGCCGCCCAGCAGCAGACGGCGTTGCGTGAGCAGGCGGTCCTCTCGACGGGCCTCTCGTTCACGGTCGCCGACGCCGTCGCACCGGACCGCCCGCTGGTCTGGGTCAACCCCGCGTTCACCGCGGCCACCGGCTACTCCTTCGCGGACAGCGTCGGACGCAACTGCCGCTTCCTCCAGGGGGAGGGCACCGACCCGGCCACCCGCGCGCTCATGCGTGAGGTGGTCGACACCGGACGCGACGCGACGGTCGTCGTGCTGAACTACCGCAAGGACGGCACGGCGTTCTGGAACCAGCTCTCGCTGAGCCCCATCCACGGTCCGACCGGCGACCTGACGCACTACGTCGGCATCCAGGTCGACGTCACCGCCAGCGTCGTGGCCGGTGAGGACCGCGACCGGGCGCTGGCCGCCGAGCGACGTGCCCGACTCGAGGCCGAGGAGGCCCGCGCCGCCGCCGAAGCCGCCCAGGGCCGACTCGCTCTCCTCGCCGAGGCCACCAGTCAGCTCGCGGTGACCCTCGACGTGACCGCCTGCCGCCAGCGCCTGCTCGACCTCGTCGTCCCCGGCCTGGCTGACTGGGCCCTGCTCCTCACCGCCGACGAGCGGGACAGGATCGAGACGGCCATGGGCCGCCACGTCGATCCCGCGCGCACCGGAGAGGTGGACCGCTACGTCGCCGCACTGCGTCGATCGCTGGTCGCGGGCTCTCCCCAGCAGACGCTGTTGCAGGGTGCCGCCGCCCGTCGGGTCAGCGACTACGACAGCCCACGACGCCGCGCCGAACGTGAACGGTGGGTCACCGACCGCAGCGTCCTGGACCTCAGCGACGCCCTGGGGGCCGCGTCCGCGTTGTTCGTCACGCTGCCCGGTCGCCGGGGCAGCAGCGACGTGATGGTCCTCGTCCGCGCTGCCTCGTCCCCACGCCACACCGAGGACGACCTCGAGATCGCCGTCGACCTGGGACGTCGCGCCGGCCTGATCCTGGACAACGCGCGGCTCTACGAGCAGCAGCACACCATCGCGGAGACGTTGCAGAGCAGTCTGTTGCCCACCCTGCCCACCATTCCCGGGATCCGCGCCGCCGCCCGCTACCGCGCCGCGGTGTCCGGGGCACAGGTCGGCGGGGACTTCTACGAACTCATCGCCCTGCCCGGTGGGGCGATCGGCTTCGCGATCGGTGACGTCGTCGGTCACGACGTCATGGCCGCCGCCGCCATGGGCCACCTGCGGGGACTGCTGCGGGCCTGCGCGTGGGACGCTGCCGCCGGTCCCGAGACGGGACGGGTCCTCGAACGCGTCGACGAACTCCTCTCCGGGCTCGGCATCGGCACCCTCGCGACGCTCACCTACGCCCGTCTGCAGCCCGACCCCGGTGGCGGCTGGTCGATGACGCACTCCAGCGCCGGGCACCCCCCGCTGCTGGTGCGCGACCCGGCGGGGCGGGTCACGTTCCTCGACGAGCACCCCGACCTCCTCCTCGGGGTCAGCGCCCAGCACCGCTCGACCGCGCAGCGCCACCTGGCCCCCGGTTCCACGGTGCTGGCCTACACCGACGGTCTGGTCGAGCGTCGCGGGGAACACCTCAACGAGGGGCTGTCCCGCCTGGCCGCGGCCCTGGGGGAAGGCCCCGAGGACCTCGACGACCTGTGCGGCTGGCTGCTCGAACGGCTGGGCTCCGAGGGCGACGACATCGCCGTCCTCGCGCTGACGGTCTGAGCAGGCGGCTCACCCGACCGCGGCGGCCCGGCGGACGAGGATGTCGCCGTGCCCGCTGCGCAGGTGGAGTGCGACGCTGCGGTCGTGGTCCTCGGGCGCGTCGCGGGAGGTCAGTTCGCTCCGCACGGTGCCGTGCCGGGACTCGGCGTCCAGCCACGCGGCCGTCCCGGCGGGAACCCCGACCTCGATCCCCTCGTAGCTCGTCGTCATGCGCGCGCCCGCGCCCAGGAGTTCCCCGACGCGGACCACGCCGTAGGCGCTGGCGGCCTCGACCGAGGCCAGCGCACGACCGACGAACAACCCGCCGGACAGCTTCGCCGTGAGCGGACCCTCGACGGTCCCGAACTCCACGTCGCCGTGGGTCCCGCGCAGGGTCGTCGTGCCGGTGACCCGCCCGATGCGGGTCCGGCCGTGACCGGTCCGCGCGTCGAGGTCGCCGTCCACGGTCCCCACCTCGACGACCCCGTAGGGGGTCTGGAGGTGCAGGTCCCCGGTCCGCTCGATCGTGGTGTCCCCGTAGGCGACCTCGAACCGGCTGCGGCCCAACGATCCGCGCACCACGACGTCGCCGTAGCGGGACCGCAGCTCGACCGCGGAACCCGTCGGGAGTTCGACGTGCACGTCGACGGACTCGGTGCGGCCGAAGACCCGGTTGCGCCGCGGGACGACCACCCGCAGGCGGCCGTCGCTGAACTCGGTGCGGCTGTCCGCCGCCAGGGCGACGTCGGCAGGACGCTGCGGATCGCTGGGGGCGATCTCGACGCGGGTCCGCGGGAGGTCTCCGGCGACGATCACGACGCGGGCGACCCCGACGTCGATGGACGCCGCGATGGCGTCGGGAGTTTCGTAGGTGGACACACTGCACCTCCGGGAGTGGGGGCTGGACCGGCTACCCGACCCAGCCGTGGAAGGAACCACCGCTCGACGCCGGTGGGCGGCGATCGCCACCGACCGGCGCGTCGACGGCCGAGCTGACGGCCCGGACGAGCCAGGCGTTGACGCTGAGCTGTGCGGCGGCCGCGGACGACTCCACCCGGGCCTTCAGGTTCTCGGGCAGGCGCAGCGTGGTGCGGGAGGTCGCCCCCTCGTCGCCGGTCTCCTCGGTGACGGGAGCGGCGACGGGAGCGGTGGTGGGGGTCGCGACGGGCGACGTCACGACGAACTCGGGCGATCGCCCGCGCAACCGGAGTTCGACCCCGCCGGGGACGAGGTCCCGGGAGACCTCGCCGACGGCGTCGCTGAGCGCCTCGAGCAGCGCCAGCCGGACCGCGGCGTCCAGCGCCGCGGCGAGCCGTTCGACCGGCACCCGGAGCTCCTCGCCCCCGATCCCGGCCGAGGCGAGGAGGTTCTCACGCACGCTGTCGACGTAGGGATCGAGCTCCATGACGTCATGGTGACACCACGATGACACCACCGCAAGACCCCAGCGGCCGTCGCCGTAGCATGTCCGCGTGGCAGACAGCGCGGACGACGCCGAGGTCGAACTCCGCACTCCGGTCCGTCCGTACCGCAAGGGCGTCGAACGCCGCCAGCAGATCCTCGACCGGGCCATCGAGCTCTTCGCCGAGCACGGGGTCGACGGCGCCTCGATGCGTTCGGTCGGGGACGCGATCGGAGTCTCCCACACGGCGCTGCGGCACTACTTCGCGTCGCGGGACGAACTCCTCATCGAGGTCTACCGCGCCCACGAACAGCAGGTCGAGGGTGAACCCGAGGAGGACGGCGTCGGTGCCGTCGAGGACATCGCCCGCAGCGCGGACCGCAACCGCGAGGTTCCCGGGTTGGTGCAGCTCTACTCGACCCTGACCGCGGACGCGCTGCAGCAGCAGCACACCGCGACCCGGGAGTTCATCGACGAACGGTTCCGGAGGGTCCGGGAGGACCTGGTCCACCGCATCCGGGAATCCCAGGCCGCCGGCCGCACGCCGGCGGACATCGACGCGACCGACGCCGCGTCGCTCGTCATCGCCGCCTCCGACGGCCTCCAGGTCCAGTGGTTGCTGGACCCGGAGACCGTCGACGTGCGCCGTTCCCTGGAACTGCTGGAACGGTTCCTGCCGGGCTAGGGCAGGGTCAGGGCCTCGACGTCAGAGGGTCGACGCCGAGGGGTCCCAGTCCTCGGCCAGCGGCGCGACGGGCGCGACCGTCGAGGTGATCTCGACGGCGTTGCGGGTGGCGGCCGCGTCGCGGACGGCGAGCAGCACGTCGAGGACGTGGGCGGCCACCGCACCCGAGGCGCGCTCGGTGCCACCGGTGCGGATGGCCCGCGCGAGGTCGAGGACACCGGAACCCCGACCGAAGGTCGAACCCACTGCGGTGACCGTCTCGGGTTCCTGGGAACCGTTGCGCCACAACGTAGAATCACCCTCGAAGGTGTTCGGGTCGGGCAGCACGATCGTGCCCTCGGTCCCGTTGACCTCGACGAACCCCATCCGCGGCAGAGCGTGCTGGAAGGAGAACGTGGACTGCGCCGACTGCCCACCGTCGAACTCGATGAGCGCGGCGTGGTGGGTCGGGACCTCGACGGGGAACGTCTCCCCCGCCCGCGGGCCGGTCGCGATGGTGCGCGTGGCCACCGACCGCGACGACACGGCCTGGACCCGGCTCGCGGACCCGAACGCGTGCACCAGGGTCGTCACGTAGTACGGCCCCATGTCGAAGAGCGGACCCGCGCCGTGGGCGAAGAGGAAGTCCGGGTTCGGGTGCCAGGCTTCCGGCCCCGGGACGTGGAACATCGTCGTCGCCGACAGCGGCTGCCCGATGTCGCCTCGGGCGATCGCGCGCAGCGCGGTCTGGATGCCCGCCCCCAGCACGGTGTCCGGCGCGCAGGCGACCCGCAGGCCGGCCTTCTCGGCGTCGGCGAGCAGCGCCAGCCCGGACTCGGCGTCGAGGGCGAGGGGCTTCTCGCTCCAGACGTGCTTGCCGGCGGCGATGACCTGACGGCCGACCTCGGCGTGCGCGGCCGGGATCGTCAGGTTGACGACGATCTCGACGTCGTCGCGGGCGAGGAGTTCCTCGACCGTCCCGGACGCCGCCACCCCGAACGCCTCGGCCTGCGCGGCCGCGCGGTCCAGGGCGATGTCGGCGACGAAGCGGACCTCGACGTCGGGGAACTTCGTGAGGTTCTCCAGGTACTGGGTGGAGATGTTCCCCGCCCCGATGATGCCCACACCGACGCGGCTCACCGGTCGTTCTCCTTCAGCCAGGCCAGCGACTGCGCGATGCCGTCGAAGACGTCGCCGGCGTAGGCGTCGAACTCCACGACCCGCAGCGCCTGCGGAGCCGCGGCGAGGATGGCGGCGACGTCGACGTCACCCTGGCCCGCGGGCTGCTGCAGCGAGGTGTCGGTGCTCTTGGCGCCGTCCTTGACGTGGATGAACCGCACGCGGTCCCCCAGGGCCTTCAGCAGGGCCGGGGTGTCGGCGCCGCCGACGGTGGCCCAGAAGGTGTCGACCTCGAGCACGACGGCGGGTTCGAGCTGGTCGGCGAAGAGTTCCAGCACCGGTCGGCCGTCGACGGTGTTCTCCAATTCCCACTGGTGGTTGTGGTAGCCGAAGTCCAGGACGTACTCGTGGGCCAGGGCGCTGAGGGTGTTGACCCGTTCCGCGAGGCGCGCCACGTCGTCGGCGCTCTGCCAGCGCTGCGTCGGGACGAACGGGTCGATGACGGTGGTGATCCCGAGCGCGTTGGCGGCCTCGAAGATCGCCTCCGGGGTCTCGGAGTCGATGACGGCCGCGTGGCCGGACGGGGCGCTGACGCCGGCGGCCTTGAACGCGGCCGCGTAGTCGGCGGTGCGCTCGTGGAAGCCGTACGGCTCGACCTGGTCGAAGCCGATCTCGGCCAGACGGGCGACGGCGGCGGTCAGGTCGGACTGGACCGCTTCGCGGACCGAGTACAGCTGGACGGAGGGTTTCCGGGACACCTCAGGACTCCTTCGTTCTGTGGACGGTGGTGGCTCGCGCCCGATGGTACACGTCGAACTTTCCAGTGGAAGGTATTGGTGGGCCTCCCGATGCCGGATGATGGAGGCGTGCCCTCGACCCCCACCGACGCCTTCGCGACGCCCGGTCCCCCGGACGACACGAAGCGCTCCTACAAGATCCGCCGCGGCCGGATGGGCATCACCCGCCAGGTCGCCCTGGACAACCTCACCGAGCGCTACGCGGTCCCCGAGGGAGAAGGCCCGCTGGACCTGGCCGCCCTCTTCGGGGCGGAGGTTCCCGTCGTCCTCGAGATCGGGTTCGGGATGGGGGCCAGCACGCTGGCGATGGCCGAGGCGGACCCGGGGACCGGCGTCATCGCCTCCGACGTGCACACCCCGGGGGTGGCCGGTCTGCTGCTGGGGCTCGACGAGCGCGGCCTGGACAACGTGCGGGTGCTGGAGGCCGACGGCCGCCAGTTCCTGCACCAGCGCATCCCCTCCGGCAGCCTCGCCGGCGTCCGGGTCTACTTCCCCGACCCCTGGCCCAAGCCCAGGCACCACAAGCGTCGACTGGTCGGCCCGGACTTCGCGGCCCTGGTCGCGGACCGCCTGGCCCCCGGCGGTCTCCTGCACTGCGCGACCGACTGGGAGCCCTACGCCGAGCAGATGCTCGCCGTGCTCTCCGCGGAACCGGGTCTGGTCGTGGAGACCGCGGGCATCGACACGCGTCCGGACTGGCGTCCGATCACCGGGTTCGAGGCCCGCGGCCTGCGCCTCGGCCACCGGGTGACGGACCTGCTGGCCCGCCGCCCGGTCTGAGTCAGCTCACACGCCGGACGGGTGCAGGACGACCTTCGTCCAGCCCTGCTCGCGCTGGTCGAACTTCTGGTACCCCTCCGCCGCGGCGGTGAGGTCGAGCTCGTGGCTCACGATGAACCCCGGGTTCGCGACACCGGCCGTGATGAGGTTGCGCAGCTTCACGTTGTAGGCCTTGACGTTGCACTGACCGGTGCCCATCGTCTGACCCTTGAACCAGAACGTCCCGTAGTCGAAGGCGATCTTCCCCTGCCGGGACAGTTCGTCCTTCGCGCCCGGGTCCTGCGGCAGGTAGATGCCCACCACGCCGATGCCGCCGGTCGCCTTCACGACCTGGACGAGCTGGTTGAGGACCATCGACGCGTCCTCCTCCCCGCTCGTGTCGTGGGCCTGGTAGCCGATGGCGTCGACCCCGCGGTCGGTCCCCCGGCCCCCGGTGGCGTCCATGATCTGCTGGACGGGGTCACCGGCGGAGTAGTCGATCGGGGTGGCGCCGGCCTTCTCCACGAGCTTCAACCGGTCGGGCTTGGCGTCGACGACGAAGACCTCCGCCGCACCGGCGATCCGCGCGCTGTAAGCCGCCATCAGCCCGACGGGGCCCGCACCCCAGACCACGACGGAGTCGCCGGGCTGGAAGCCCGACAGCTGCACCCCGTGCCACCCGGTCGGGAAGATGTCCGACAGCATCGTGTAGTCGAGTTCCTTCTCCGTCCCGGCCGGCAGGACGAGGGCGTTGAAGTCGGCCCACGGGACCCGCAGGAGTTCCGCCTGCCCCCCGGCGTACTCCCCCATCGCCGCGAACCCGAACGCGGCACCGGCGGTACCGGCCTGGTTGGCGCGCAGGCAGAACCCGGTCTTGCCCGCGACGCAGGTCTCGCACGTGCCGCAGCCGATGTTGAACGGCAGGCTGACCCGGTCCCCGACCTTGATCCGGTCGACGCCGGCGCCGACGGCCTCGACGATCCCCATGTTCTCGTGACCGAGCACCCGCCCGGTCTCCATGTCCGTGCGTCCCTCGTACATGTGCAGGTCGGAACCGCAGATGTTCGTCGAGGTGATGCGGACGACGGCGTCGGTGGGTGCTTCGATCCGGGCGTCGGGGACGTCCTGGACCGAGACGTCGAACGCGCCGTTGTAGACGAGTGCCTTCACTGGAACCTCCTGGGTGGTGGTGCGGTGCTGCGTGTTGGGGCACCAGGGAGTCCACCGGGTCTCGAGTCCTCCGCGGTTCCCCTGGTGCTCCTCGACCGTAGGAGCGGACTCCGGGGAACGCTCGTTGAACGCGCAGCCACCCCGTTCAGAGGACGCCGAGGTGGTCCAGCAGGACCCGCACCCCGATCACGACGAGGACGAGGCCGCCGGCGATCTCGGCGGGCCTGCGGAACCTCACCCCGGCCCGGTGACCGATGCGCACACCCAGCAGCGAGATCGCCGCGGTGACGACCCCGATGAGGATCGAGGCGGGGACGATCGAGACGTCCAGGAACGCGAAG
The DNA here is from genome assembly GCF_979255925.1 of Kineococcus sp. AC630. Classification (NCBI taxonomy): domain Bacteria; kingdom Bacillati; phylum Actinomycetota; class Actinomycetes; order Kineosporiales; family Kineosporiaceae; genus Kineococcus; species Kineococcus sp. AC630. Next base: position 86,859 of record NZ_CEEDMJ010000015.1, on the reverse strand, counting down.
CTGATGCCGACGGCCAGGGCGTCGATGCTCGTCGCCACCGAGAGGACGAGGAGCTCGCGCAGCTCGATCCCCTCCGCGTCCGCCTCGTCGTCGGCGCCGGAGGTGATGGCCTCCCACAGCATCTTGCCGCCGATCAGGCTCAGCAGACCGAAGGCGATCCAGTGGTCCCACGCGGTGATGTAACCGCGGAAGCCGCGCGCCAGCAGGTACCCGACGACCGGCATCAGCGCCTGGAAGGTCCCGAAGGCCAGCGCGATCGAGACCGCGTCCCGCCGGGTGAGCCTGCGCAGGTGCAACCCCTTGCCCAGGGCGACGGCGAAGGCGTCGGCCGAGACACCCAGGGCGATGAGCAGCAACGTCGGGAAGGACACGGCGCCAGCATCGCACAACGGAACGGAACAGCCTGCAGCCGAACGGTTTTCGCGGTTGGAGGAACTCTCGCGGCCGGTGTCCCGGCGACCGCGCCCGAGGACGGCCACCCTCGGGAGTTCGCCGCACCGAACCCCGATCACCGCGTCGCCCCTCCGGGCGTGGTGGCCGACGCCCCTCCGGGCCGTGTTGGATGAGCCGGTGACACTCGAGTCCGTCCTGGCGTTCTGCGCCCTGTGCCTGCTCCTCGAACTGACCCCCGGGCCGAACACGTTCCTGGTGCTGCGGCACAGCCTGCACGGTGCCCGCACGGGCGTGGCGACCGCGCTCGGGTCCGCGGTGGGGGCGGTGGTCTGGGCCACCGCCGTCGCGGTCGGTCTCGCGGCACTGCTGGAACGGTCGGCGCAGGCCTACCAGGTGGTCAAGGTGCTGGGTGGGCTCTACCTCGTCCACCTGGGGGTCCGCACGTTCGTGCGGAGTCGCCGGGCCGCGCGGGGCGACGGTCCCGCGCTGGACGGTGAGCACGGGGTGGGACTGGCCCGGGCCTGGCGTTCCGGCCTCGTCTCCTGCGTGCTCAACCCCAAGGTGGGTCTGTTCTTCCTCGCCGTCGTCCCCCAGTTCGTCCCGGCGGGGAACACCGTCCGGGGCACGCTTCTGCTCGGCGCGCTCGAGGCGGTCGTCGCCCTGACCTACCTCACGGTGCTCGCGCACGTCGCCGCCCGCGCGGTCGGCTGGATCCGCCGCCCACGGGTCACGAGAGCGCTGGACCGGATCAGCGCCGCGGTCCTCACCGCGTTCGGCGTCGGCACCGTCGTCAGTGCCCGCTGACGTGGCGACGCAGCAGGGTCTCCGCACCACGCGCTGGCGGGCGTCGCTCGTGGCCGCCTTCGCGTGCAGCGGACTCACGATGGCGAGCTGGGCGTCGCGGACCCCCGCGATCCGCGACCTCGTGCACGCCAGCACGGCTCAGATGGGTGTCGTCATCGCCGGCATGTCCGTCGGCTCGATGGTCGGGATCGCGATCGGTGGCGGCTACGTCGCGCGGTCGGGCGCTCGCGCGGTCGTCCGCACCGGACTGCTCACGCTCTCCTGCGGGACGGCCGTCGTCGCCGTCGGGGCCACGGTGGGCTTCGGTTGGCTGGTGGCGCTGGGACTCGCGGCCATCGGCTTCGGGATGGGGTCCGGGGAGATCGCGCTGAACGTGGAGGGGATCACCCTGGAGGCCGCCGTCGGGCGCACCGTGGTCCCGAGCCTGCACGGCAGCTACAGCCTCGCGTTGTGCGTGGGCGCGCTGCTGGGGCTGCTGGCCACGGCCAGCCACCTCCCGGTGCTCGTGCACCTGCTGGGGATGGCGGTGCTGACCACCGCGACGACGGTGTGGCTGGTGCAGGGGCTCCCCGCCGCCACCGGCGTCGAACCACGCGGTGCGCGCCCCTTCGCCCTCGTGGACGCGGTGCGGAGCTTCCTCGGGGTGTGGCGGGAGACCCGCACGATCGCGATCGGGGTGATCGTGCTCGGGATGGCGCTGGCCGAGGGGTCGGCGGGCGACTGGCTGCCGCTCATCGTCGTCGACGGTTTCGGTCTGAGCGCCACGACGGGAGCGCTGGTGTTCGCCTCCTTCGGCGGCGCGATGGCGGTCGGCCGGTTCGGCGGCGGCTGGTTCCTCGACCGGTTCGGCCGGACGCCGGTGGTGCTGGCCTCCGCGTGCTCGGCCGTCGTCGGGATCGGGCTGGTCTCCTTCGCCCCGGGCATCGCCCTGGCCGTGCCCGGGGTGCTGCTGTGGGGTCTCGGAGCGGCCCTCGGTTTCCCCGTCGCACTGTCCGCCGCCGGTGACGATCCGGTCGGGGCGGCCCGCCGGGTGAGCGCCGTCGCGACGGCGGGCTACACCGCGTTCCTGGTCGGACCACCGGTGCTGGGGTTCGTGGGCCAGCACGCCGGGCTGCGGTCCGCGATCCTCGTGGTGCTCGTCACGGTCGCGATCTCGGCGTTCTTCGCCCGGTCCGTGGCCCGACCCGCCGACCGGTAGGTTCGGGACGTGCACACCGGTGTGACCCTCCCCCGCGACCTGCCCGTCGCCGACGTCCTCCCCTTCGCCCGCCGCGCCGAGGAGCTCGGGTTCGACACCCTCTGGGTGATCGAGGACCTCGGGTTCCGGGGCGGGTTCGCCCAGGCCGCGGCCGCGTTGGCGATCACCAGCCGGATCCACGTCGGGCTCGGCATCGCCCCCGCCGCAGCGCGGAACCCGGTGTTCACGGCGATGGAGGCGGCCACCCTCGCAGACCTCTTCCCCGGCCGCTTCACCCTCGGCCTGGGCCACGGGGTCCCCGGCTGGATGCGCCAGGCCGGGGCGTGGGGGGCGAGCCCCCTCACCTCGTTCACCGAGCACGCCACCGCCGTCCGACGGTTGCTGCACGGGGAGACGGTCACCCTCGACGGCCGCTACGTGCACCTGGACGGGGTCCGCCTCGAATCACCGCCGGCCGTGCCCCCCGCCGTCGCCGCCGGCGTGCGCGGACCGAAGTCGCTCGCGATCTCCGGTGAGCACCTCGACGCGACCCTGCTCGCCGAACCCGTCACGCCCGAGTACGCCCGCGCCGCCCGTTCCCAGATCGGCGACGCGCCCGGCCACCGGTTGATCGGCTACGAACTCACCGCGGTCCACGCCGACCCCGCCCGGGCGCGCGACCTGGTCCGTCCGGGGCTGGTGTGGGTCGGCGCTCCCGACGCCGCCGCCCACGTCGCCCCCTCCGCCTACGCCGAGGAACTCCACGCGCTGCGCGCCGAGTGCGCCGACGCCGAGGAGTTCACCCGCCGCCTGCCGGACGAGTGGGTCGACGACCTGGCCCTCGTCGGAACGCCCGAACGCATCCGTTCCCGGATCGCGGAACTCGAGGCCGCCGGACTGGACGAGGTGTCGTTCTTCCCCGTCGGCGAGGACCGTCTGGGCGCCCTGGACTCCCTCGCCACGATCCTGCCGCTCCAGCGGTAGGCGAGGAATCGCCGGGACGCTCCGGCGCGGGCCCGTGCTGTTCGCCTCCGCACAGCGGTTCGCCGTCTGGAGGTCGAGCGCCGGATCCATCAAGAGCGGCATCTGCATGACTCAGTGAAAACGTTGCAGCACAGAGCGTTTGTCTTGTTCGAAAGGCTCGAACAGGGTAGAATCAGGACATGACGGCAGCGCTCGCGGAGCGAACGGAAGAGGCCCCCACCGGCGTCGCCTTCGGCCTCCCCGGCAAGTACCGCCGCTTCGCCGACGCCGCCCACGCCCTCTTCTACCTCGGCGTCGCCGACGCCGTCACCATGGTCCACGACTCCCCCCACCCCGACCTCGACCAGCTCGAAGACCGCGGGGTCACCATCACCGGAACCGGCGTCGACCGCCGGGAGGCTGCCGTCGACCTCGTCGCCGAGGAGTACTCCCGCGACGAAGGCATGGACTTCGACCGCGCCCGCGCCACCATCCACAACGCCTGGCGCAAAGGCCACGACCACCGCACCCTCTGGCAAGCCGTCGCCGACGGCAGTGTCACCCGCTACCAAGCCCGCACCATCGAAGACCACGCCGAACGCCTCGGCGCCCGGATCGCCACCCTCACCGAAGAGATCGACCCCGACGGACGCGTCACCTCCGTCCACGCCGAGGAGGACGAGAAGCTCCTCCAAGGAGAGGACTACACCGCGGCCCTGCAGGACTACCTCACCGACGCCGTCCACCACGCCCAAGCCGGCCTGACCGGACGGAAACTCGGCATCAAGTGCTCCCGGAAGGTCAGGGAGCTGACGCCCGGCTACGAATCCGTCGTCCTGGAGAAGAACGACGACCCTCGCGGACTGGGACACACCCCCTGCGAAGACGGCCTCCACAGCCACCTCGGGTTCATCGCCCCCACCGCCTTCGCGTTGCGGTTGATGGCGCACACCAACGCCGCCGCCGACCAGGCCGCCGACGCGGCCAAGAAGGCCGGTATCGTCGACACCCGCTCCCACGGGCAGCGCGTTCGCGACGTGATCGTCGACATGCTCACCGACGCCCTGGACCGCGCCGTCCCCGCCCTCTCGGATCCCACCACACCTGCCACCGCTGATTCACCCGCGGTGATCGGACGCACCCACCGCCCCGCCACGTCCGTCCAGGTCCACGTCCGCATCGACGCCACCACCCTCCTTGGCCTCGACGACGACGAAGCCACCGTCGACGGCCTCGGACCGGTCCCGGCCCACGTCGCCCGAGAACTCGCCACCAGCGCCGGTGCGATGTGGCGGAAAGTCATCGAATCCCCCGGCACCCGAGACGTCATCGACGTGGGCGCGAAGGCCTACGCCATCACTGACGCCATGCGCCGCTTCATCACCGCACGCGATGAGTACTGCCAAGCGCCCGGCTGCCACGTCCCCGCCGTCAACTGCGACCTCGACCACGCCATCCCCTGGCCGGAAGGTCAGACCACCGCGAACAACCTCCGCGCGTACTGCCGGGGCCACCACCGCTTCAAGACCCAGTACGTCTTCGAAGCCACGAAAGCCCAGCAAGCCCGGATCGCGTCCCGAATCGGAAAACCCACCGAACTCTGGCCGAGCCTGCCCGACCATCCCCCGTTCTGAGACACGACAGACCCGCAACGGTCACGCTGCGGGGCCGGACGTGCGTCCCACCCATTCACTCGCGAGCAGGGCGTACCCGACGCTGTCGACCCACCCGAGGTCACGGTGCAGGGATTCGCCGACGCAGTAGGACTCCTGACGCATCCCAACCCGCTCGGCGAGCCGGCACGAGGCCTCGTTGTCCGCGAAGGCGTTGGCCGTGACGCGGCGCAGGCCGAGGTCCGAGAAGCACGTCCGGAGCGCCTCCCGCACCGCCTCGGTGGCGAACCCCTGGCCGGTCGCAGCCGGCGCGAGGGCCCACCCGAGTTCCGCCTGCACACCCCGGCCACGGTCGCGCACCTCGCGCTGGGCCCACGCGTCCTCGACCTTGACCATGAGATCGCCCACGACACGACCCTCGTGCTCGACGACGAGCTGGTCACGCAGCCGCGGGAGCAGGATCGCGTGGAAGTCCGCGCGGTCCTGCGCGTGCCACGACCCCCAGCGGCTGACCTCGGCCAGGCGGCGGTAGCTCCACAGCGCGTCCTCGTCGGCGGCGGTGGCGCGGCGCAGCAGGAGTCGCTCGGTGTGCAGCGGCCAGGTGACGGCCTCGAGGGGTTCGCTCACCGCCCCAGCCTCTCAGCTGAAGCCGAACTCCCCGAAGAGGACGAGGGCGGCGGCGCCCTGCAGCACGCCGTTGGCGCCGAGCTCCGCCATCCGCACCTGCGGCGCTCCGGCGTCGGAGGGGAGGCACGTGGCGTCCACGGTCTCGCGGGCCGCCTCGAGGAGGGGGCCGTCGAGCAGCTCTCCCGGTCCGGTGAGGATGACCTCCTCGAGGTCGAGGGCGGCGACGATCGGGGCCAGCACCGCCCCCAGGCGACGACCGGCGTCACGCAACGCCGTCCGCCGCCGGGCCGGGGTCCGCCCCTCGAGGATCCGCGCCAGGTAGGTCGGGGCCACGATCGTCTCGAGGCAGCCCCGCCGGCCGCACTCGCAGGGCTCGCCCTTCGGGTCCACCGTGAGGTGGCCGATCTCCCCCGCGGCGAGGCGGTGCCCGCGGACGAGACGGCCGTCGAGGACGAGTCCCGCCCCGACGCCCTGACCGACGACGACCGTCATGAACCCGGACGAGGACGCTTCGCCGTAGGTGAACTCGGCGAGGGCCGCGGTGTCCGCGTCGTTGGCGACGTGGACGCCCACCCCGAGGGACGCGGACAGGCGCTGCGCCAGAGGCAGGCCCGTCCAGCCCAACCGGGAGGACTCCACGACGCCCCCCGTCTCGTCGACGATGCCGGGGGTCCCGATCCCCACCCCGACGACCCGTTGCCCCGCGGCGGCCATCACCTCGCGACACAGTCCGTCGAGCGCGGTGACGGCATCCTCGCCGCGGAGGCCGGTGAAGTCGGTGGTGCTCTCGCTGACGATCGTCCCCGACAGGTCCAGGACGGCGATGCGGGCGGCAGGCAGCCGCTGCAGGTCGACGGCGACGACGTGGTGCTCCGCCGAGCGCAGCCCCACCATCATGGCGGGCTTGCCGACGCGTCCCTCCGGCCGCAGACCCAGCTCGGCGACGAGCCCGTCGGTCAGCAAGTCCGCCACGATCTCCGAGACCGTCACCCGGGTGAGGCCGGTGGCCCGGGCCAGGTCGGCGCGCGACACCGGCCCCTCGTGGAAGAGGAGCCCCAGCACGACGGAGCGGTTGTGCGCGCGGGCGTGCGAGGGCAGGACCTTCGCGCTGGGCCGCAGGCCCCGTGTGGAGGCGCGCCACCGCGTCGGGTGCGGCGTCGGGTGCGGCGTCGGGACGGGCACCGCGGGGAGGGTCACCCGATTAGTTTCCCCTACCTACGAATCTCCCGGCAAGTCCCCTTCACGAGATGGGCAGGGAGGGTTACATTCTTGTTAAGCAGGTGTCCTAACACTTGTCATGCGAACGCCGGGGTGTCGAGACTCAACGCAGAGTCGAACGCTCGCCGCCCGTCCAGCACACCTGCTCGACCACCAGCACCGTCCTGCACCGTCGCTCCGGACCTCGAAAGGTTGCCGCCCCATGAACCTCACCCGGCGATCCCTGCTCGCCAGCGCCTCCGGCGCCGCCCTCCTCGGCGGCCTCGCCGCCTGCGGCGGCGACAGCTCCTCCTCCGGCACCTCCGGCGGTGGTGGGGACAGCAAGTCCCTCACCGTCTGGTTCATGCAGGACTCCGTCCCCGACGAGACGCAGGCCGCGCTGAAGAAGGCGTTCGAGGCCGAGAACGCCGGCGCCACCCTGAACATCCAGGTCCAGCAGTGGGACGGCATCGTCTCCAAGCTGCAGACCAGCCTCGCCAGCAAGGACGAGAGCCCCGACGTCGTCGAGTTCGGCAACACCCAGGTCGCGCTGTTCTCCTCGGTCGGCGCCCTGCTCGACATCTCCGACATGGAGGACGAGCTCGGCGGCAGCGACCTCATCCAGAGCTTCATCGACGCGGGTTCGTGGGAGGGCAAGCTCTACGCCACCCCGATGTACGCCGGGGCCCGCGTGTACTACTACCGCAAGGACCTGTTCGCGGCGGCCGGCATCGCCGTCCCGACCAGCCTCGACGAACTCGTCGCCGCCGCGAAGGCCCTGAACACCGCGAACCCCGAGGCGAACCCGGACTTCTCCGGCATCTACTTCCCCGGCGCGGACCCGCACACCAACGAGGGCTGGTTGTTCACCCACGACGGCCAGTACGCCGAGAAGGACGGGGACACCTGGAAGGGCATGCTCTCCGACCCCGGCTCGCAGGCCGCCCTGGCCCAGGTCCAGGACCTGATGCTCAACGCCACCAAGTACGCCCTCGACTCCAACGAGAACGTCCAGGCCGCCTACCAGTTGTTCAACGACGGCAAGATCGGCATGTACAGCGCCCTGAACGTCGCCTCGTCCAAGATCGACCAGGCCATGTGGGACGCGGACAAGGTCGGCGTCCTGGCCCTCCCGGGTCTGACCCCGGGCAGCATCGGCAAGACGTTCTCCGGGGGCTCGAGCCTGGGCATCTCGGCGAACAACCACAACGTCGACCTGTCGAAGTCGCTCATGAAGCTGATGTACGGAGACGACTTCATGACCGACATGGCCAAGGTCGGCGGCTGGATCCCCGGCCGCACCTCCTTCGCCTCCGCGCTGACCGGCCCGACCGGTTCCATCGCCCAGGAGATCATCGAGAACTCCGTCCTCACGCCGAACTCCCCGCAGTGGGGCGTCCTCGACGGCAACAACGTCCCCCGCGACTTCTGGGTGCGCATCGCCAAGGGCGAGGACGTCAAGACCGTCGCCGCCGACGTGGACAAGACCATCGCGGACGCGCTCAACAAGAGCTGACCCGAAGAGACCCCGAGGACCAGCAGGAGGAGAACCGTGGTGTCCGATCAGCTCAGCGCCGGCGTCAGCAGCGCACCGACCCTCGCCCCGGGGGTTCCCGCCCCGGGCCGGGGCCGGCCTCGACCGCGGCGTCGTCGCAGCTCGCTGGTGGTCCCGTACCTCCTGCTGGTCCTGCCCGTCGTGCTCGTGGTCGTCTCCCTCGGCTACCCGATGGTCAAGCAGTTCATCATGTCCTTCCAGGAGTTCGGGCTGGCCCAGCAGTTCGGCCGTCCGCCCGCGTGGGTGGGTCTCGACAACTACACCCAGATCCTCACGGACTCCTACTTCTGGACCGTGGTCGCGCGCTCCGTGGCGTTCTGCGCGGTCTGCGCCGTCCTCACGATGGGGGTCGGCATCGCGCTCGCGGTCCTGATGCAGCAGCTCTCGGTCGTCCCGCGCATCGTGCTGCAGATCGCCCTGGTCCTCGCCTGGGCCATGCCGCCGCTCGCGGCTCTGACCGTCTACAAGTGGCTGGTCGAACCGCGGTACGGGTTGCTGAACTGGATCCTCACCTCGATGGGCCTGGAGAGCTTCCGCGGCTACTCCTGGCTCGCGGGCAGCCCGTGGAGCTTCTTCGCGATCGCCGCGATCGCGGTCATCTGGACGTCGGCGCCGCTGGTGACGCTGTCCACCTACGCGGCCCTCAACCAGGTCGACGAGGAGGTCTTGGAGGCCGCTCAGCTCGACGGCGCCAACGGCTGGACCCGGCTGCGTTCCGTGGTGCTCCCGATCATCCAGCCGGTCGTCCTGCTGCTCTTCATGCTGCAGATCATCTGGGACCTCAAGGTCTTCACCCAGATCAACGTGCTGCAGTCCAGCGCAGGCAACAACAAGGCCACGAACCTGCTCGGCACCTACGTCTACGAGACCGGCATCAGCGGCGGGAACTACGGCGTCGCCTCGGCCCTGGCGACCGTCATGCTGCTCCTCGTCCTCGTCCTGACCTTCCGGTACATGCGGACCCTCATGAAGCAGGGAGACCTCTGATGGCAACGGCCACGGAAACCCCCCGACTGTTCGACACGACCCGGTCGGCCAAGAACAAGCACCGCGCGGTGTGGAACGTCGTGGCGATCGTGCTCGCCCTCATCTGGGCCTTCCCGATCTACTGGATGATCAACTCGGCGCTGATGCCGGCCGACCGGCTGCGCGACACGCCACCGCTGCTGGCCCCGATCCACCCGAGCGTCCACGCGTTCCAGCAGATCTTCCACGACTCCCTGTTCTGGCGGTCGCTCGGTTTCAGCGCCGCCGTGACGTTCCTGGCCGTGGCCGTCTCCCTGCTGGCCGCCGTCCTCGGCTCGGTGGCGCTGAGCCGGTTCTCCTTCGTCGGTCGCCGGGCGGTCCTCGTCGGGGTCCTCGTCGTGCAGATGATCCCGGCCGAGGCGCTCTTCATCTCCCAGTACCGGATGCTCGACGGCTGGGGCATGCTCGGTTCCGTGCCGGGCCTGTCGCTGCTCTACGTCGGCCTCATCGTCCCGTTCACGGTGTGGATGCTGAAGGGTTTCGTCGACGGGGTCCCCGTCGAACTCGAGGAGGCGGCCATGATGGACGGCTGCTCGCGGTTCGGCGCGTTCTTCCGGGTGACCGTCCCGCTGCTCGGGCCCGGTCTCGTCGCGACGGGCGTCTTCGGCTTCCTCGTCGCGTGGAACGAGTTCACCCTCGCCTTCGTGATCCTCGCCTCGGGCGACCGGCTGACCCTGCCGGTCTGGCTGAAGACGTTCTCCTCCAACCTGCAGGAGACCGACTGGGCCGGTGTGATGGCCGGTTCGACCCTCGTCGCCGTGCCCGTCCTCATCGTCTTCATCCTCGTCCAGAACGCCATGACCAAGGGCATGGTCGCCGGCGCCGTCAAGGGCTGACACCCGCCCTCCCCGAACCACCCACGACCTGGAGCTCCTCCCGTGCCTGTCACCCCCTTCCCCCGCCCGAAGAACCTGTCGGTGCAGACCGGCGTCGGCCCGGCCGTCGACGCCCCCGTGCGCGTCGTCCTCGACGCCTCTGTCCCAGCCCAGGGTTTCTCGCTGGAGACCTCCGCGGAGGGGGTCACGCTCACCCACTCCGACGCCGCGGGTCTGCGCTACGGCCTCGCCGCGCTCGACCAGCTGCGCGCCGACCGCGACTTCGCGACGACGAGCTACTCGATCACCGACCACCCGGACTTCCCCGTCCGCGGTTTCATGCTCGACATCAGCCGCGACCGGGTGCCGACCCGCCGCACCCTGGCCCGTTGGGTCGAGGTCCTCGACCTGGCCCGCATCAACTCCCTCGAGCTCTACACCGAGCACACCTACGCCTTCACGGGCCAGCAGGCCGTCTGGCAGGACGCCTCCCCGCTCACCGCGGAGGACCTGCAGTGGCTCGACGCGCTGTGCGCCGCGAAGGGCATCGAACTGGTCTGCAACCAGAACACCCTCGGACACATGGAACGGTTCCTCAAGGTCCCCGAGCACCTCAAGCGGGCCGAGAACGAGGACGGGTTCACGATGCGCGGCCAGCACCGCCCGCCGAGCACCGTCGAGCCGACCTCCGAGAACGCCGCGTTCGTGCAGGAGCTCCTCGAGGACGTCACCCCGAACTTCCGGACCAAGCGCATCAACATCGGTGCCGACGAACCGTGGGAGCTCGGCCAGGGCAAGAGCCGCCAGCGGGCCGAGGAGGTCGGCCTGGGCACGGTCTACTTCGACTACGTCACCGAGGTGATGCAGCCCTGGCTGGACCGCGGCTACACCGTGGAGTTCTGGGCCGACGTCTTCGGCGACCACCCCGAACTGATGGACAAGGTCCCCGCCGGCGCGATCCCCGTCGTCTGGCAGTACGACTCCCCCAGCCTGCTGGCCGAGGTCGTGGACGCCGCGCAACCGGACCAGGTCCAGGAGTGGCGCAGCCTCGGGGTCGACGTCACCAAGCTCCGCGACGGGTTCCGCGACCGCGCCAAGCTGCTGCTCGACGCGGGCATCCCGTTCTGGGTGGCCCCGGGCGCCAGCAACTGGAACTCGCTTCTCGGCCGGTGGGAGAACGCGCTGGGGAACATGGTCGACGCCGCCGAGGTCGGCCTGGCGAACTCGGCGCAGGGGTACCTGAACACCTCCTGGGGTGACCACGGGCACTGGGACCCGCCGTCGGTCGCCTTCGGCCCGGTGCTGTTCGGCGGCGCGGTGTCGTGGTCGCTGGAGAGCAACCGCGACCTGGACGTCGCCGAGGTCCTCGACACGAGGCTGCTGCTGGACCCGCAGGGGGTGACCGGCGACGTCCTCGTCCGGGCGGGGAAGGTCTGCCACGTCCTCGGCACCCCGGTGCTCAACGCCTCGCCGCTGGTGCTCGCCCTGCGCGAGACCGACGACCTGGCGCCGTGGGCCGTGCCGAGCGCGGACGCCCTGACCGCCGCGCAGCGGATCCTCACCGACTGCCTGCTCGACCTGCGCACCGCGGAACCCGCCGCCTCCGACGGGGACGTCGTGCTGCGCGAACTCACCCAGGCGCTGCGGCTCAGCGAGTTCGCCGTCCGCGTCCTGCAGGCCCGCGCCAGCGACGGTTCGTTCGAGGCGACCGCGGCGGCGCGCATGCTCCCCGAACTCGACGACCTGCTCGAGGAGCAGCGGGCCTGCTGGCTGCTGCGGTCGCGTCCGGGTGGGCTGGCCGACAGCCTCGCCGAGTTCTCCTCCCTGCGCCACGCCCTGCTGCGTGCGGTGAGCTGACCGGTGGCCGTGCTCACGCCCCGGCGAGCCGAGCTCCGGGGCCCGCGGGCGAGCGTGCGCGTCGGCCTCGACGTCGGTGGGACGAAGATCGACGGGGTGGCGCTCGGTCCCGGGGACGAGGTCCTCGCGACGGCGCGCCGCCCCTCCCCCGGGGGCGTCGTCGACGTGGTGTCGACGGTGGCCGCCCTCGTGGCGGACCTGGTGGGCGACTCGCCCCTGCCCGTGGCCGGCGTGGGGATCGGGATCCCGGGACTCGTGGACCCGGTGGCCGGGACCGTGCGCAGTGCGGTGAACCTGGGGTTCGGCCCGGAACGGGTGGCGCTGGCCGACCTGGTCAGCCGCGCGGTCGGTGGTGTTCCCGTGGTCGTCGAGAACGACGTCAAGGCGACCGCCCTCGGCGCGCACGCCGTGCTCGGCGGCGACCTGACCCTGGTCTCGCTCGGCACCGGCCTCGCGGCGGCGATCGTCGTCGACGGTCGGGTGCTGCGCGGATCGAGCGGCGCGGCCGGCGAGATCGGCCACCTGGCGCTGGACCGGGACGGTCACCTCTGCGGCTGCGGGCAGCGGGGTTGCCTGGAGACGATCGCCTCCGGTGCCGCGCTGCGGCGCGAGTGGCCGCACGGGGACGAAGGACGCTCCGCCGTCCACCTGTTCGCCGCGGCCGAGGCCGGGGACCCGGCCGCCGTCGGCGTCCGCGACCGGTGGGCCGCAGCCGTGGCCCTGACCGTGCGCACCCTGGCCCTGACCGCCGACTCGGGCACCGTCGTCCTGGCCGGAGGGGTCGCTACCCTCGGGGACCCGTTGCTGCGCAGCGTGTCCGCCGCGTTGCAGCAGCAGGCGGCGGGTTCGCCGTTCCTGCGCGGGCTCGCCCTGCACGACCGGCTCGTCCTGCTGCCCGGGGACCGTCCCGTCGCGGCCATCGGGGCGGCGAACCTGTGGCGGGTGGAGGCCGCGCGCTAGGTTGCGCGCGTGAGCGAACTGCTGCCGCAAGGCCTCGTCGACGACCTCAGCGCAGAGGTCTCGCGACGCGCGGGGGAACGGGTGGGCGCGATGTTCGCCCGGGCCCTGCGCGAGACCGTCGACCGCACCCCGACCCTGCGCCCCGACGGGTCCGTCTTCGTCGTGACGGGCGACATCCCGGCCATGTGGCTGCGGGACTCGACGGCGCAGTGGCAGGCGTACCTGCTGCTGCTGGACCGGGCGCCGGCGCTGGCCGACGTCATCGCGGGGGTGCTGCGCACCCAGTTCACCTCGATCGTCCACGACCCCTACGCCAACGCCTTCAACGACGGCCCGACGGGCGCCTGCCACGAACCGGGTGACCTCGGCGACGACCCCTGGTTGTGGGAACGCAAGTACGAGGTCGACTCCCTGGCCTTCCCGGTGCTGCTCGCCCACCGGTTGCGCCGGGCGACCGGGCGCGACGACGTCCTCGGGCACGACGCGGCCGCGGCCTGCCGGGCGATCGTCGACCAGTGGCGCCTGGAACAGGACCACGAGGAGAAGTCCCCCTACCGCTTCGTGCGCCCCACCGACGAGCGCAGCGAGACCCTCGACCGCGACGGCCTGGGCACTCCGCTCGGCCGCACGGGCATGACCTGGTCGGGTTTCCGGCCCAGCGACGACGCGTGCGAGTACGGCTACAACGTCCCGGCGAACCTCTTCGCGGCCCGAGCCCTCGACCACGTGGTGACGTTCGCCCGCGAGGTGTTCGACGACCCCGCGCTCGCCGCGGACGCGGAGACGCTGGCCGCGGAACTGCGGGCGGGGGTCGAGGAGTTCGGGGTGGTGGAGCACCCGGTGCACGGACGGGTCTGGGCCTACGAGGTCGACGGTCTCGGCGGCGTCCTGCTGGCCGACGACGCGAACACCCCCAGCCTGCTGTCGCTGCCCCTGCTGGGCGCGTGCGCGGCCGACGACCCGCTCTACGTCGCGACGCGGGCCCTCGTCCTGAGCGAGGCGAACCCGTGGTTCCACCGCGGGACCGCGGCGACCGGGATCGGCAGCCCGCACACCCCCGACCGCTACGTCTGGCCGATCTCGCTGGCCGTGCAGGCCCTGACGAGCGGCGACCCCGACGACCGCGTCGCGACGCTGCAGCTCATCGCCGACACCGACGACGGGACCCTGCACGTGCACGAGGGCTTCCACGTCGACGACCCCTCGCAGTGGACGCGGGAGTGGTTCTCCTGGGCCGACTCGATGTTCTGCGAGCTCGCGTTGTCGTTGCTGGGCGAGCACGTCGCCGCGTTCGACTGAGGCGGGGCTCCTGACGTGTCCCACCCCGTCCGCGTCGCGGCGGTGGCCGCCAACTTCGGCCCCGACCTCGAGCGCGGTCTCGCGAAGGCGCTGGGGATCGTCGCCGAGGCGCGGGCGTCCCGGACCGACCTGCTGGTGCTGCCGCACGGCACCCTGGGCGGCTACCTGCCGGACCTCGTGGACATCGACTCCGCGCAGGTCCCCCCGGCCCTGGCCGCGGACGACCCCGTGTTCGAGGTCCTGCGGCAGGCGTGCGGACCGTTGACGGTGTGCCTCGGCTACACCGAGGTCGAGGAGGTCCACGGCACCCCCGTGCAGCACCCGGCGGCGGTCTGCCTCAGCGGGGACGGGGTGCTGGGCCGCCACCGCAAGGTCCACCTGCCGCCCGGCGAGGCGGAGCTGTACGCGGCGGGTGACCGGCTGGCCGCGTTCGACACCCCCGTCGGCCGGCTGGGGATGCTCATCGACTTCGACAAGACCTTCCCCGAGGCCGCGCGCACCCTGGCCCTGCAGGGCGCGCAGGCCATCGCCTGCCTGTCCGCCTGGCCGGCGAGCGTGACCGACCGCGCCTCACGGCTCCCCCAGGACCGCCAGTCGCGCCTCTTCGACCTCTACGACTGCGCCCGGGCGGCGGAGAACCAGGTCGTCTGGATCTCCTCGAACCAGACCGGCATGCACGGCTCGCTCCGCTTCCTCGGTCAGGCCAAGGTCGTCGGCCCCGGGGGCGACGTCCTGGCCCGGACGGGGTCCAAGGGCGGCCTGGCCGCGGTCGAGGTCGACGTCGAGGCCGAGGTCGCCCGGGCGCGGCGCACGCTGCACCACCTGGACGAGCGGCGCAGCGACGTGTACGAAACCTGAACGTGTTCCAGGTGTAACCAGCACGAAACAGTTAGGGCGTGAACTATGTCCCGTGCCGAACACCCCGAGCACCACGACGTACGACGCGCACCGTCACCTCGGACGGTTGCCGGCGTACCCCTTCTACGGGGGCCCGCCGGTCAACCCCGACACCACGGCCCGCGACCAGATCGCGGACCTGCTCGCCGACCTCGACCGTGAGGGCACGGCCCGGGCCCTCCTCCTGCCGAACTACGGCGTCCCGGTCGCGGCGGCGTCCTTCGCCCTGAACGACCTGGTCCTCGAGACCGCGGCGAAGGACGACCGGTTCCTCTGCGGGCTGTGGACCTCGCCCCGCGCCCAGGACGCCGAACTCACCGACGCCGCCCTGGCCCTGGCCGGGGAACGTGGGGTGGTCGCGCTCAAGACGAGCTTCCTGCTCGGTGGCGGGGTGGACGACCCGACCTCGCAACCGCAGATCGAGAAGATCTTCGGCACGGCCCGCGAGCGGAACCTCGTCGTGCACGTGCACACCTCCCCCGGTGCGGCCTCGGACATCGACGAGGTGGGGAAGCTCGTGGAGCGCTACGGCGACCACGTCCGCATCCACCTCGTCCACCTCGGCGGCGGGATGAGCGCCCACATCAAACTCATCGGTGGCCGGTTCTTCGACTGGATCGAGGCCGGCAAGCAGGTCTACACCGACACCAGCTGGGCCATCGGCTTCGCGCCCCGGTGGCTCGCGCAGGAGATCGAACGGCGAGGGGTCGGCGCGGACCGCGTCCTCTTCGCCAGCGACGAACCGTGGGGCGACCACGCGGGCGAGCTCGCTCGCCTGCAGGCGGCCTCGGGGAACTCCGAACTCGTCCGGATGTTCTTGCAGGACAACTACTCCACCCTCTACGGCTGAGGAGCCAGACATGACCACGACCACCACGACGTCGACCACCGGCACCGCGATCGACGAGCAGATCAAGGCGAACATCGCGAAGTCGCTGGCCGAGGTCCCGCACCCGAGCAAGGCGAAGGGCGAGAACCTCTACGGTTCCACCAAGGTGTTCCCCGACTACCAGGCCGAGGGCGGTGAGACCTACTTCACCCTCGTACACGGCATCGCCCACGAGTCGTCGGTCAGCTTCGTCGCGGTCCTGCAGGCCACCCGCGCGCTGCGGAAGGGTTTCGACTCCGCCATCTACTTCTACGGTCCCGGCTCGATGAACTGCATCGACACCCGCGGTTTCCCGACCGTCGGGGACTCGGGCTTCCCGGGTGAGCAGAACATCAACGGTTCGCTGGCGACGTTCATCGCCGAGGGTGGCACGGTCTACTGCTGCCGCTTCGGCCTGGCCCTGCACGGCAACCGCGAGGAGGACCTCATCGAGGGCGTCATCCCCTGCCACCCGCTCGACGTGCAGGACGCCCTCATCCACTACGCCCGCAAGGGCGCGATCATCAACTCGACCTACAACCTCTGATGTCCTGCCCGGACAGGGTCGCCACGCGTGCCGACGTCGCGATCCGGGGTGTCCGGCTGGCCACGCCCGTGCGCCGCACGGGTGGGGCCGGCCCCAGCGACGACGGCCACGTGGTCCTGGACGGGTTCGCCTCCGCGATCCCCCGGCGCGCCGACAGCCCCTACCTCGTCCGTGACGGGCGGTTGCTCATCGAGCGGATGGGGTCGGTCACCGACCTCGGCATCGAGGTCGAGCCCGTGCGACGGCCGCGGTTCTACGACCTGGAGACCGCCGACGGGACGAACTACGAGAAGATCGCGAAGCTGCACGGGAAGGACGTCCTCGCGACGACCGTCGTGCAGACGTGCTCCCGCTACGCACCGGAGAACCGCTGCCGGTTCTGCGCCATCGAGGAGTCCTTGAACTCCGGCGCGACGATCGCGGTCAAGACCCCGGCGATGCTGGCCGAGGTCGCGGAGGCCGCGGTCCGCCTCGACGGGGTCAGGCACGTCGTCATGACGACGGGGACCTCGACCGCACCGGACCGGGGGGCGCGGCACCTGGCCCGGTGCGTCCGGGCGATCGTGGAGGCCGTTCCGGGACTGCCGGTCCAGGTGCAGTGCGAACCCCCCGCCGACCTCGCCACGATCACCGAGCTCAGGGAGGCCGGGGCGTCGTCGATCGGCATCCACGTCGAGTCCCTCGACGACGGGGTCCGCCGTCGGTGGATGCCCGGCAAGTCGAGCGTCCCGCTGGCCGAGTACTGGGCGGCGTGGACCGAGGCGGTCCGGGTGTTCGGGCGCAACCAGGTCTCCACCTACCTGCTGGTCGGGCTGGGTGAGGACCCGGACGAACTCGTCGCCGGGGCGCAGCGTCTCGTCGAGCTCGGGGTCTACCCGTTCGTCGTCCCGTTCCGGCCGCTGGCCGGCACCCTCGCGGTGGACGAGGACGGGGCCGCCGCACCCGATCCGGCCGTCCTGGCGGACGTCTCGCGCCGGGTCGCGGAGGCGTTGCAGGCCGCCGGGATGCGCGGGTCGGACCAGATGGCCGGCTGCGCCGCCTGCGGCGCCTGCTCGGTCCTGCAGAACCTCGGCGCGTAGGGGGTTCCGGTGGACCTCGAGCACCTCGTCCCGCACCAGTTCCTCGCCGCGCCGGACGTGCCCGTCCTCGCCGGGGTCCCGCGGCCCCGCGCGGGGTTCCACGTCGAGGTCGCGGACGCCGTGGCCGAGACCGCGTACCGCAGGGTGCGGCGCGAGGTCTTCGTCGCGGAGCAGCAGTTGTTCGACCTCGACGACCACGACGAGGCCGACGACGACCCGCGCCGCCGGGTCCTGGTGGCCCGGACCCCGGACGGGACGGTCGTGGGTGGCGTGCGGTTGGCGCCGTGCGCGGAACCCGACGTCGGCTGGTGGCGCGGGAGCCGGCTCGTCGTGGCCGCCGGGGCGCGCACCCTCGGCGGGGTCGGGAGCGCCCTGGTCCGGGCGGCCTGCGCCCACGCGGAGGACCTCGGCGCGCTGCGGTTCGAGGCGACGGTCCAGGCCGCGAACGCGGTGCTGTTCCGGCGGCTGGGGTGGGAACGGGTCCGTGACGTCGAGGTGCAGGGCACTCCGCACGCGCTGGTCCGCTACCCGGTGGACCGCCCGCAACGGCTGGCCGACGCGACGAAGTCGGCCCTGGCGGGGTTGCTGGCCGAGTTCGTCGAAACTCCGAAGGGGTTCCGCGGGGACGACGGTTCCCCGGTACCGGGAACCGACGTCGTCGCGGCCTGCGACGCGATCCTGCCCTCGCTCGTGGACCGCGACCCGCGGTGGGCCGGGTGGTGCGCCGTCCTCGTGAACGTCAACGACCTCGCGGCGATGGGGGCCGAACCCGTCGGGTTGCTGGACGCGCTGGCGGCTCCGACCCGGGAGCACGCCGCCGAGATCGTCGCCGGGTTGCGGGCGGCGTCGCAGGCCTGGGGGGTCCCGGTCCTGGGAGGACACACCCAGCTCGGGGTTCCCGCGGCCTTGTCGGTGACGGCTCTGGGGCGCAGCGACCACCCGGTCCCGGCCGGTGGGGGGCGGGTGGGGCACGACCTGTCGCTGACCGCGGACCTCGAGGGCGACTGGCGAGCGGGGTACGCGGGGTCGCAGTGGGACTCCACGTCGTGGCGGCGCGCGGGCGACCTGCGGGCGATGGGGTCGTTCGTGGCCCGCACCGCGCCGGCCGCCGCGAAGGACGTCAGCATGGCCGGTCTCGTCGGGACCGCGGGGATGCTCGCGGAGGCGAGCGGGGTCGCGGCCGAGATCGACGTCGCCGCCGTGCCTCGTCCGTCCGGGACCACCGTCGGCGACTGGTTCACCTGCTTCCCGGGGTTCGGGATGCTGACCGCCGACACCCCCGGCCGGGCACCGGCACCCGCCGGACCGGCCACCACACGAACGATCGGCCGCCTCCGGCCGGGACCCTCCGGGGTCTCGCTGCGCTGGCCCGACGGAGAGGTGACCCCGGCGATCCAGGGCACCGTGACGGGAATGGGAACCGCATGAGAACCAGACTGGCTGCCGTGGCCGAGAACTTCGGCCGCGACCTCGACGCCGCCTACGCCACCATCGACCGGTTGCTGCAGCAGGCCCGGGCGGAGGGCACGGGACTGATCGCCCTGCCGGAGGCCTGCCTCGGCGGGTACCTGTCCTCCCTGGGTTCCGCGGAAGACCGCGGGACCGCCGAGACCCGGCGGCAACGTTCCGGTCCGCCGGCCCTGGCCCTGGACGGCCCCGAACTGCGCCGGGTGCAGGAGATGGCCCGCGACGTCGTGGTCGTCCTCGGGATCTGCGAGGACGGCGGGACCGACCGGTACAACACTGCCGTCGCCCTGACCGGGGACGGCGTCCTCGGGGTGCACCGCAAGGTGCACCAACCCCTCGGCGAGAACCTCTCCTACGCGGCGGGTTCGACGTTCGAGGCGTTCGAGACGCCGGTCGGGCGGATCGGGTTGCAGATCTGCTACGACAAGGCGTTCCCGGAGGCCGCCCGCACCGCGGCGCTCGACGGGGCACGGATCATCGTCAGCATCTCCGCCTGGCCCGGGGCCCGGACCGCGGCCGCGGCCGACCTCGCGCAGGACCGCTGGAAGAAGCGGTTCGACCTCTACGACCAGGCGCGGGCCCTGGAGAACCAGGTGTTCTGGGTCGCCTCCAACCAGGCCGGCACGTTCGGTTCGCTGCGGTTCGTGGGCAGCGCGAAGGTCGTCGGGCCCGGCGGTGACGTCCTGGCCGACACCGGGGTGGGCGCCGGGGTCGCCGCCGCGGACGTCGACGTCGACGCAGAGCTCGACGCGGCCCGGCGGGCGATGTTCAACCTGCGCGACCGGCGTCCGGACGTGTACGGCGCCCTCGTGCGGGAGCCGGCGCATGCCTGAGATGACGTTCAGCGTCCGGTGGCCGGACGGCGGCGTCCAGCACTGCTACTCCCCCTCGCTCGTGGTGCACGACCACCTCGAGGTCGGCGCCGAGTACACCGTCGAGGAGTTCACCGCCCGCGCTCGCACGGCGCTGACCGAGGCCGGCGAACGGGTCCGGGCGAGGTTCGGGATGACCTGCACCTCGGCCGTGGCCCAGCTCGCCGCCATCGAGGACCGTGCCGCCGGCACGGCCGGGACGGTCCGGGTCCTCGCCCTCGAACCCCCGCTCCCCCAGGAGGAGTCATGACCGAACACCACGACGTGCTCATCGTGGGCGCGGGGCAGGCGGGGTTGTCGCTCAGCTGGCACCTCGTGCAGCGCGGGATCGACCACGTCCTGCTGGAACGCGACGAGATCGGCCACGAGTGGCGTGACGGTCGCTGGGACGCGTTCACCCTGGTCACCCCGAACTTCCAGTGCCGGCTCCCCGGGTTCTCCTACACCGGTGAGTTCGGTGGTCAGGATCCCGACGGGTTCATGCCCCGCGGCGACGTGCACCGGTTCGTCACCTCCTACGCCGCCGGTTTCGGACCGCCGGTGCGCGAGCACGTGGAGGTGACGCGGTTGACCCGCGAGGACGACGGGCTCTTCCACGTCGCCTCCAGCGCCGGGGAGTTCACGGCGCGGCAGGTCGTCGTGGCGACGGGCGGGTACCACCTGCCGATCGTCCCGGCGGCGGCCGAGCGGGTTCCCGAGGAGATCGCGCAGCTGCACTCCTCGCTCTACCGCGGTTCCCCGGAACTCCCCGACGGTGCGGTGCTCGTCGTCGGGTCGGGGCAGTCGGGGGCCCAGATCGCCGAGGACCTGCACCTGGCCGGGCGCACCGTCCACCTCGCCGTCGGCAACGCCCCGCGCTGCGCCCGGACCTACCGCGGCCGGGACTGCATCGCCTGGCTCGAGGACATGGGCGTCTACAACGTCTCCGCCACCGAGGTCCCCGGTGGCGCTGCCGCGCAGGAGAAGACGAACCACTACATGACGGGCCGCGACGGTGGCCGGGACATCGACCTGCGGACCTTCGCCCGGGAAGGCATGCGGTTGCACGGCCGGCTGGAGGACGTCCGCGACGGGGTCGTCACGTTCGCGCCCACGCTGGGCGAGGCGCTGGACCACGCCGACGCGGTGGCGGAGAGCATCAAGGACTCCATCGACCGCTGGATCGCCGCCCGCGGGATCGAGGCACCCGAACAGGCCCGCTACGTGCCGGTGTGGCGGCCGGAGCGGGAGGTCACCGACCTGGACCTGGCGGCGAGCGGCATCACCTCGATCGTGTGGAGCGTCGGGTACCGGGCGGACTACCGCTGGATCGAGCTCGGCGTGTTCGACGGCCGGGGCCGGCCGCGCCAGACCCGCGGCGTCACCGGCACCGAGGGGTTGTTCTTCCTCGGGTTGCCGTGGATGCACACCTGGGGTTCCGGACGGTTCGCCGGGGTGGCCCGGGACGCGGAGTTCCTCGCCGACCGGATCCAGGAACTGTCCCCGGCGCGTCACCTGGTCGCCGTCCGCTGATGAGGATCGCGCTCACCACGTACTCGACGAAACCCCGCGGAGGGGTCGTCCACACGCTCGCGCTGGCGGAGGCGCTCGTCGCCGCCGGGGCCGAGGTGTCGGTGTGGACGCTCGGGCGGGGTGGCGACCGGGCGTTCTTCCGGCCGGTGGACCCCCGGGTCGACGTCCGGGTGGTCGAGTTCGCCGCACGGGACGGCGAGGACGTCGGGGAGAGGATCGTCCGGTCGATCGAGGTGCTGCGCGCGGGTTTCGACCCGGCCGGCTACGACGTGGTGCACGCCCAGGACTGCATCAGCGCGAACGCCGTGGGGCGCTGCGTGCGGACCGTCCACCACCTGGACACCTTCACCACCCCGCAGCTCGCGGCCTGCCACGAGAAGGCGATCGTCGAACCCTTCGCGCACGTCTGCGTGTCCGGCGCGGTGGCGCGGGAACTCACCGACGGGTGGGGCATCCCGGCGACGGTGATCCCCAACGGGGTCGACGCCGCCCGGTTCGCCCGCGCGGACCCCGGACGGTGGCGGGACCGGTTCGGTCGCTACGTCGTCGCCGTCGGCGGGATCGAACCCCGCAAGGGCAGCCTCGACCTGCTGCGGGCGCTCGCCCTGCTGCGGGAAGAGCTCCCCGACGTCCGGCTGGTGATCGCCGGGGGCGAGACGTTGTTCGACCACCGGGACTACCGCGTGCGGTTCGACCGGCTCGCCGGGGAACTCGGGGTGGACCCCGTCGTGCTGGGCGTCGTGGACGAGGAGGAACTGCCGGGGCTGGTGGCGGGTGCGGCCGCCATGGGTTTCCTGTCCACGAAGGAGGGTTTCGGGCTCGCCGCGATGGAGGCGCTGGCCGCCGGGGTTCCGCTGGTGACCCGGGAGCTGCCCGTGCTGCGGGAGGTCTTCGACGGAGCGGCGCTGTTCGCGTCGGACCCGGCCGGGATGGCGTCCGCGTTGCGGTCGGCCGTCGAGGTTCCCGATCCCGTCCGCACCGCTCGCGGTCGGGAGCTGGCCGCCCGGCACACCTGGACCGCCGCCGCCCGGAGCCACCTCGAGCTCTACCGCCGACTGACCGACACCCACCCCGGAGGTTCCCGATGATCCCGACCAACCTGGTCGACGTGCTCGCCACCGACACCAGTTCCCTGCCCTGGGACGTGTTCACGGTGCCGCAGACCGGGGCCCGCATCCCGACGAAGGTGCTGCACGACGATCCCGAGACCGGGATGCAGGTCTTCCTCATGCGCTACGCCGCGGGTTTCACCAACGTCTGGCACACCCATCCCTGCGCGCACGGCATGTTCGTGCTCGACGGGGTGCTGCGCACCCACTCCGGGGACCACGGACCGGGGAGCTTCGTGTGGTTCCCCGAGGGCGGCTGGATGGAGCACGGAGCCACCGACAACGACTGCACGTTCCTGTTCATCACGAACAAGCCCTTCGGCATCTGCTACGTGGCGGACACCGACCACCCGTACCCGACGGGTTCCTGACTTCGCGGTGACGACGGCGTGGGCGCTCAGGCGCCCTTGTCGGCGCGGACGGCGGCGTCGATGACGTGGGTGAGGCCGTCGCGGAGGCGCTCGAGCTCCCCGACGTCCATGCCCAGCCTGGCCACGATCTGCGCCGGGACCTTCAACGCCTCCAGGCGCAGCGCCCGTCCCTGCTCGGTGAGGGTCACGGCCAGCGACCGCTGGTCCTCGGGGAGGCGCCGGCGTTCCAGCAGGCCCGCGGCCTCCAGCCGCTTCAGCAGCGGGGACAGCGTCGGCGGGTCGAGCTGCAGGGCCTCGCTGAGGTCCTTCACCGACATCGGTTCGCTGCCCCAGAGAGCCAGCATGACCAGGTACTGCGGGTGGGTCAGCCCCATCGGCTCCAGCACGGGCCGGTAGACCGACAGGACGGTCCGGGCGGCCACCACGAGCGCGAAGCAGACCTGTCGCTCCAGGGCGAGGGGGTCGGTCTCGAGCTCAGCGGTCATCCCGCCAGGTTACCCGTTCGCGCGTGAAACGTTCGCGCGCGAGGGATCAGGCGGCGGCGGGGAGGGGTACGAGGTCGAACCACACCGTCTTGCCCTCGGCGCCCTGGAGGTCGGTTCCCCAGGATTGCGCGAGCCGGTCCACGAGAGCGACACCCCGGCCCCCGGTCGCGTGGTCGTCGACGTCCCGCAGGACGGGCGCGCTCGGTTCGCCGTCGTGGACGGCGACGTGCACGCCGCCGGTGGCGAGGTCCCGGCTCAGTTCGAGGCTGACCGGTCCGCGGCCGTGGCGGAGGGCGTTGGAGACCGTCTCGGTCACCAGCAGTTCGAGGACCGCCAGCTCGTGGTCATCGACCCGGCCCTCACCGCGGAGGAACTCGTCGGCGGCCCAGCGCCGGGCGGCGCCGACGGAGGACAACCCCGCGTCGAGTTCGAGCCGTGCCACGACTGCCTCCCTGGTCCGTCCGGACCTCAACCGTCCCGCGGGAGCGCCGCCGCGGCAACCCGAGCGTCACCCAGTCGGCACAGGGGCCCCGATGAGCCCGAAGAGGTCCTTGGGGTCCTCGGGTCCTGCGATGAGGTCGATCGTCTCGGCGAAGGCGCTGTCGCGCACCGCGTCCCGGACGTAGGTCAACGCCGAGAAGTCCTCGATCGCGAAGCCGACGGAGTCGAAGACCGTGGTGCGGCTGCCCCGGCCGGCGCGTTCACCGCGGATGACCTGCCACAGCTCGGTGACCGCGAAGTCGGCCGGCTGGTGCTGGATCTCACCCTCGACGCGGGTCTGCTCGGTGTGCTCGACGAAGACGTCGGCCGCCTGCAGGATCCGCGGATCGAGCTCGGTCTTGCCCGGGCAGTCGCCGCCGATGGCGTTGACGTGGACACCGGGGGCGATGTCGTCGAGGTGCAGGACGGTGGCGTTCTGCTTGTCGGCCGTGCAGGTCGTCACGACCTGGGCCCCCCGGGCGGCCTCGGCGGCGCTGCCGCAGACGGTGACCTCGAAACCCAGCGGGGCGAGGTTGCGGACGAACTTGCTCGTGGCGGCGGGGTCGACGTCGAAGACGCGCAACCGGGCGACGCCGAGCTGGGAGCGGATGCCGAGGGCCTGGAACTCCGCCTGCGACCCGGTCCCGATCATCGCCATCACGCCGTCGCGGGCCTCCGGCGGGGCGAGCCAGCGGGCGGCCAGCCCCGAGGTCGCGGCCGTGCGCAGCGCGGTCAGCAGCGTCATCTCGGCCAGGAAGGTCGGGTAGCCGGTGTAGACGTCGGCGAGCACGCCGAACGCGGTCACCGTCTGCAGACCGTGCGCGGGGTTGCCGGGGTGGCCGTTGACGTACTTGAACCCGTACTGCTCCCCGTCCGTGGTCGGCATGAGCTCGATGACCCCGACGGCGGAGTGCGCCGCGAGCCGGGGGGTCCGCTCGAAGTCCGGCCACCGCCGGAAGTCCCGCTCCAGGACGTCGACCATCCCGGCGATGACCGCCTCGGGTCCCGTCGAGCTGACCCACCGGGCCATGTTGCGCACGCTCACGAACTGCATGTCCCCCAGGCTAGGAACGGGGTCTGCTGCGGATCAACCGGCTGATCGCGCGATCTGCAGGTGGCAACTGCACGGATCGGACCCGGCCCTGATGCACAACGCCTAGATTGCTCCCGTGCCCGAACTCGACGACCTCGACCGGCGACTGCTGGCCGCCCTGCGCACCGACGCCCGGGAACCCGCGGCGTCGCTGGCCCGGCGGCTCGGGGTGACCCGGGCGACGATCACCCACCGGATCGAGCGGCTGCAGACCAACGGGTCCATCCTCGGGTTCACCACCCGGGTCCGGGAGGGGGCCGAGGGCGACGTCCGGGCGATCTCGTTCATCGAGCTCGAGGGTCGCGCCACGGACCGGGTGATCCAGCGGCTGCGCGGACTGCCCGAGATCGTCTCGCTGCACACGACGAACGGCGGTTGGGACCTCGTCGCCGAGATCCGCACGACGTCGCTGACCGAGTTCGACCGCGTGCTCGGCCGCATCCGCGGTGTCGACGGGGTGGTGAACTCCGAGACGAGCCTGCTGCTGTCGTCGGTGCTGATGTGAGCCTCAGCCCTCCGCGACCCGGCGCAGCAGCGCCCCGTGCCGCGGTGGCAGCTCCGTGGCCAGCGAGATCGAGGTGCTGGTGCGGACGACCCCCGGGACGCTGAACAGCGACGTCGTGATGCGGTGCAGGTCGGAGGTGTCCTTGGCGACGATCTTCAGGAGCAGGTCCGCGTCGCCCGTCGTGGCGTGCATCTCGACCACCTCGGGGACCTCGCGGAGCGCGGCGACGGCCTCCGGTCCCGACGCCTGGCTCAGCGCCACGGACAGGAACGCGATCATCGGGTAGCCGAGCGCGACGGGATCGAGGCGGCGGCTGAACTCCCCCAGCGCGCCCGCCGCGTTCATCCGGTGCAGCCGGGCGTGCACGGTGTTGCGGGCGACCCCGAGCTCACGGGCCAGCGAGAGGACCGTCGCGTCCGGGTCGGCGTCCAGGGCGAGCAGGATCCGGGCGTCGAGGGGATCCAGGGCGGTGAAGGTCGTCACCTTGAGCACGATGCCACGATCCGCGGCCAGGCGGTGTCACCGTGCTCAGTCACCGAGGCGTCTGTTGCGCAGCCGCCACCGGGCCCCGAGCCTGGGCGGGTGAGCACGATCATGAGCCCCCGGTCCACCGTGGCCGGACTTCCCGGCTACGTCGCCGGTCACCGCGCGACCAGCGACCTGACCGCGGCGCTGGCCGCCAACGAGAGCCACTACCCGCCGTTGCCGTCGGTGCTGGACGTCGTGCTGTCCTCCGCCGCCACCCTGAACCGCTACCCCGACCCGACGTGCGAGGACCTGCGCACACGCCTGGCCACGCACCTCGGCGCCCGGGCCGAGGAGATCGCCGTCGGTCCCGGCAGCGTCGGGGTCCTCGCCCAGGTCCTCGCCACCGTCTGCGACCCGGGCGACGAGGTCGTCTTCGCCTGGCGCTCCTTCGAGGCCTACCCGATCCTCACGACCCTGGCCGGGGCCCGGCCCGTCCCGGTCCCGCTGCGCGCCGACGAGGGGCACGACCTGGACGCCATGGCCGCCGCGGTCACCCCCCGGACCCGGGCGGTCCTCGTCTGCTCGCCCAACAACCCGACCGGCGTGGGCATCTCCGCGGTCGAGTTCGAGGAGTTCCTGGGGAAGGTGCCCGCGGAGGTCCTGGTCGTCGTGGACGAGGCCTACGTCGAGTACGCCGACGGCACCGGCCCGGACAGCCTGCAGCTGCGACGCCGCTTCCCCGGCCTCTGCGTCCTGCGGACGTTCTCCAAGGCCTACGGGCTCGCCGGCCTGCGCGTCGGCTACGCCGTCACGTCCCCGGAACTCGCCGAGGGACTGCGTCGGGTGGCCCTGCCCTTCGCGGTGAGCGCGCTCGCGCAGCGGGCCGCGATCGCCTCCCTCGACGCGGCCGACGAGGTCCGCGACCGGGTGCGGGCGGTCACCGCCGAACGGACCCGGGTCACGGGCGAGCTGCGGGCCGCGGGGTACGCGGTGCCGGACTCGCAGGCGAACTTCGTCTGGCTGCGCGCCGACGACGCCCGCCGCGAGGGGCTCGTCGAGGCGTTCGCCGCCGCCGACGTCCTGGTGCGGGGTTACGCCGGCGACGGGGTCCGGATCACCCTCGCCGATCCGGCGACGAACGACCGCGTGCTGGCGGTGCTGCGGTGAGCGCGCCGACGCTGGCCGCGGCGCCACCGCACACGCTCGTCGAGGACGTCGCCGGGATCACCGTCGGGACGTTCCTCGCCTCCTTCGGGTTGTTCCTGCTGCACAGCACGTCCGCCGTGACCGGCGGGACCGCGGGACTCAGCCTGCTGCTGAGCTACGCCGCGCCGATCCCCTTCGCCGCGCTGTTCCCGCTGGTGAACCTGCCGTTCTTCGTGGTGGCCCTGCGCACGCGCGGCTGGGCCTTCACGGTCCGCTCCCTCGTCGCGGTGGTCGCGGTGTCGGTGTTCTCCTCGATCCACGCGGCGGCCCTGCCGGACCTGGACGTCGCCCCGGTCTACGCGGTGCTGTTCGGGAACCTGGCCGCGGGCCTGGGGATCCTGGTGCTGTTCCGCCACCGGGCCAGTCTCGGGGGTTTCGGGATCCTCGCCCTGCTGCTGCAGGACCGGTTCGGCTGGCGCGCGGGGTACGTCCAGATGGCCCTCGACGTCGTCGTGGTGCTGGCCTCCCTCACGGTCGTCCCGCCCCCGGTCGTCGGGTTGTCGGCCCTCGGTGCCGTGGTGCTCAACCTCGTGCTGTCGATGAACCACCGCCCGGGGCGCTACCAGGGCTGAGTCCGGGCCGGGGTGGGTGCGAGACTCACGAGGTGAGGCGGAAGTTCAGCGTGCGGGACATCGCCGTGCAGGCGGGGCTCTCCGAAGCGACCGTGGACCGGGTCCTGCACGAACGTCCGGGGGTGCGGGCCGGGACGGTGGAGCAGGTGCGCCGGGCCGTCGCCGACCTGGAGCTCCAGCAGTCGCAGGTGCGCCTCAGCGGTCGCACCGTGATGTTCGACGTCGTGATGTCCGCGCCGCGCCGGTTCGCCGACGCCGTGCGCACCGCCCTCGAGGTCGAACTGCCCACCCTGCGTCCCGCGACCGTGCGGGCCCGTTTCCACACCTCGCACGGCGCGGACGGGGACTGGGTCGCGGCCGAGCTGGACCGGGTGCTGCGCACCGGGTCCCACGGCGTCGTCCTGCAGTCGCCGGACTCCCCCGCCGTCCGCGCCGCCGTGCAACGGCTCGCCGATGGGCAGGTCCCGGTGGTGACGCTGGCCAGCGACCTCCCCGGCAGCGCCCGCCGCGGGTACGTCGGTGCCGACAACCGCGGTGCCGGGGCGACGGCCGCCTACCTGCTGACGCAGTGGGCCCCGGACCCCGAGGACCCCGTCCTCGTCGTCCGCAGCCGGTTGGAGCAGGACAGCGAACGCCAGCGCTCGCGGGGTTTCGAGGCGACCCTGGCGCAGCTGGAGGGTTCGGTGCGCACCGTCGTCGACGTCTACGACGACGACCTCGACCCGAGCGCCCTCGAGGACGCGGTCGCGAAGGTCCTCGAGGAACGACCCGGGCTGCGCGCGGTGTACTCCATGTGCGCGGGGGCCGGCGGGAACGCCGGCGTGCTCCGGGGTTTCGAGCGCCGGGGTTCCCGCCCGCTGCCGTTCGTGGTGCACGACCTCGACGGCGAGAACGCCGACCTGCTGAGTCGCGGTGAGATCTCCGCCGTGCTGCACCACGACCTGCGCACCGATTGCGCCCAGGCCTGCAGGATGCTCCTGCAGGCCCCCTACACGCGCTCGGAGCAGCGCGGTTCGGCCTCGACGATCCAGATCCTGACCCCCTTCAACGTTCCCGCGCAGGAACGCTGAGGATCAGCCGGCGGTGCGGACGTCCTCGTCCTCGACGGTCGCCGGCTTGAGCAGCAGCGACAACCCGCCGTAGGGCGCCAGCCAGACCCCGAAGCTCTTCAGGTCGTCGACCCAGCCGATCTCCGCGCCCGACGTCATGTCGCACACCGGGACCCGCGGGGTGAAGTGCTCGGAACGCACCGAACCCTCGATGGTCTCCTGCCCGAAGTTCAGCACCGTGACCTGCAGGACCTCCTGGCCGTCGTGGTCGGCGGGGTCGAGGGCGTGGACCATGACGAGCATGCTCGGGTGCGCGACGGCCGGGATGTCGATCTGGCGGGCCGTGGCGATCTTGTGGTCCCGGCGGACGGTGAGGACGGCGCTGAGCCGATTCGCGAACGAGGCCTCGTCCGCCAGCTGTTCCGGCATCGTCCCGTAGAGCGAACGGCCGACCGGGATCCCCGACGCCGACATCGTCGCCTCGGGGGCGACCCCCATGAGGTCGTGGGCGGCCCGTTCGATCCAGCGGGTGTCACCGGAGGACAGCAGGGGTTTCACGCTCTCGACGGGCAGCGGCAGCATGCCCATCAGGTCCCAACCGGACAGCGCGAACACGCCGGGCTGCCAGGCGTTGAACATCGCCATCAGCAGGTGGGCGCGCTTGATCTGCTCCACGTCGTCGTCGGTGAGCTCGTCGAGGTCGCGGTGACCGCGGCTGGCCGCGATGACACTCGCACTCGTGCAGGCGATCCCGTTGGTGGTGAAGACGAGGTTGTACGGACCGGCGTCCCCGGTCAGCTTCTCGACGAGGTCGGCGCGGATCTTCTCGGCCAGCGCCCCGCCCGTGATCTTCCCGCCGTGGTAGTCGTACTCGTCCTCGGCGTGCCGCGTGGCCCAGTGGACGAGTTCGTAGGTCAGCTCGTCGTGGTTCTGCAGGGCGTGCACGAGCGAGGCCGGGTCGACGCCGAGTTCGAGGGCCTGGCGCAGGCAGAGCCGGAGGAACTCGGTGTCCCCCGTCGCGACGGCGTGCTGGCAGCCGGGACGGGTGATGAAGTCGTAGGAGAGGTCCGCGCCCACCTCGGAGGTGTCGCGGATGTCCTCGATGGTGAGGTTGAGCTCCTGGAAGGTGAACCCGCCGACCTTGCGGACCATCCCGGCGATGAGGTGGTTCGCGGCCTCGGAGAGCGGGTGGCCCTCGGACCAGGCAGGCCCCTCGACGCTCTTCTCGACCCCGAGGAAACCGTTGGCGTCGAGACGGAGCGCGCTCGTCCCGAGGTCGCCCAGGGAGTGCAGCGCGTCGCCGATGACGAGCTTCATCCCGGCGAAGCTGGGGTCCAGCCAGTTCACGGAGGGCTGACCCTGCTTGAAGTAGTGCAGGTACACCCAGCGGCGGACGACGCCGTCGACGCCCTCGACCTCACGGGTGGCCGACCAGTTCGTCTCCTTGATGCCCGGGGCGTAGAAGATGACGCGCTGGAGCTGGCCGATGATGAATCCCAGCTCGGACAGCGCCGCCTCGGCGGAGGCGTCGAGGTTCGCGGCGTCGTGCCCGGGGGCGACGTCGGGCAGCAGTTCCCAGTGCTCCCGGGGGATCTCCACCATGTGGTAGATCCCCGGGTAGTCCTGGAACGCCATCTCGGCGAGGCGGAAGTCGGCCCCCTTGCCGGTGTGGCCGGGGACGATGTCGTCGATGACGCTGCCGGAGTGCTCGGCCGCGACCTCGCACAGGTGGCGGAACTCCCCCTCGGTGCCGAACATCGGGTCGATCTCGGTGGAGATGCGGTCGAAGTGGCCGTCGACGCTGGGCGTCTGACGCCAGCCGTCGAGCCCGCCCGCGGACTTCACCGGCCCGGTGTGGACGGCGTCGATGCCGATGTGCTGGAACGCCTGCCAGAGCTCCGGGTCGCCGAGCGAGCCGAGGAAGGACCGTCCCTGGCGGGTGATGAGCGAGATCGGGTACGCGGTGAACCAGACCGCGGCGGTGTCGACCGCGCGCCGGGGATCGGGCTTGGCGTACGGGTTCTGCCACATGCTGGCCTGGCCGGAGAACTGCCGGCTGATCTTCTGCGCGTCGGCGAGCATCGACTGCACGAGCAGCCACCGGACGTACTCCGGGTTGCTGCCGTCCGCGGGACCGTCACCGGCCGCCGGCTTCGGCGGCGAGTCGGTCCCGCGCAGGCGGGCCTGCGGACGGGGCCGGCGCAGCGCCCGGGGGCGCGCCTCGTAGCGCTGCTCGTCGTAGGTGATCTCGCTCGGCTCGTGCTCGGCCGCCTCCACCGTCACCGCGGGTGCCTGGACACCGTCATCGACCGTGCTGCCGACCTCGTTCACGAACGCTCCTCCGCACTGACTGCTGATCTGTGGCCTCACCCCACCACAGACGGCGCGTCTTCTCGACCGGAGGGCCCCCTCCGTCCGGCTAATCAGTAACGATTCTCAGTTGTGTTAGCTTCGTGGTCGCTCACAGCCCCCGACCAGGTTGGACAAGTCACCGTGCGCCGCAGCCCCTTCCTCGCCCTCCCGCTGTCCCTGACCCTGCTCGCCGGGTGCGGAGGGGGTGCCGCCGAGGAACCCGCCGCCCCCGCCGGGCCCTCCTACGTGAAGACCGAGGTGGCCGCCGCGGCCCCCCGGGTCGCGATCAGCTACGACGGCGGGGTCCAGGTCCTCGACGGCTCGACGCTGGAGGTCCTCGCCGACGTGCCCTACGACGGCTTCACCCGCCTCAACCCCGCCGGCGACGGACGGCACCTGGTGGTGTCCGGGACCCGGGACGGGGTCAGCGGCTTCCACGTCCTCGACACGGGCGCCTGGAGCGAACCGCACGGGGACCACTCGCACTTCTGGACGACGCAGCCGCACGACACCGGCGTCGTCTTCCCCGCCGAGGAGGCGGGCCACGTCGTCGCCCACGCCGGACGGACGGTCCTCTTCGACGACGGCACCGGCCACGTCGTGTCCTTCGACAGCGAGGACATCGCCGACGCCCCGCGGACCCGGGAGTTCGACACCCCGCACCCCCACCACGGTGTCGCGGTCGAACTCTCCGACGGCCACGTCGTCGTCTCCGAGGGCGACGAGGAGGGACGGACCGGGATCCGCGTGCTCGACGCCCAGAACGCCGAGGTCGCCGCCTCGGACGAGTGCCCCGCCGTCCACGGCGAGACGGTCGCCGCCGGGGAGACCGTCGTCATCGGGTGCAGCGACGGGGTGCTCGTGCACCGCGACGGCGTCACCACCAAGGTCGCCAGCCCCGACGCGTTCGGGCGCATCGGCAACCAGTTCGGCACCGAGGACTCCCCGATCGTCCTCGGCGACTACAAGACCGACCCCGACGCCGAGGTCGAACTCACGACCCGCGTCTCCCTGGTCGACACGACGACGGGGCAACTGCGCCTCGTCGACCTCCCCAGTTCGTACTGGTACCGCTCGCTGGGTCGCGGCGAGAACGGCGAAGGGGTCGTCCTCGGCACCGACGGGGCGCTGCACCTCGTCGACACCGCGGCGGGCGCCGTCGTCCGCTCCACCCCCGTCGTCGGTGCGTGGGAGGTCGAGGAGGACTGGCAGAGCCCGCAGCCGCAGGTGTTCACCCTGGACGGGACCGCCTACGTGAGCGACCCCGCGACGCGGTCGGTGCACGCCGTCGACATCGCGACCGGCGAGGTGTTCCGCAGCGCCACGTTGAGCGTGACGCCCAACGAGCTCAAGGGCGTGCCCGGCGAGGCCGCGGCGTGAGGTTCCTGCTCGTCCTGGTCCTCCTCCTCGCCGGCTGCTCCCCCGCCGCCGCCGAGGAGGAGGGCCTGACGGTGGTGACGAGTTCGCACCCGCTGGAGTTCGTGGCCACCGCGGTGGCCGGGGACCGCGCGGCCGTGACGAACCTGGTGGCCCCCGGCGCCGACAGCCACGACGCGGACGTGTCGACCCGGCAGCTGGCCTCCCTCGTGGACGCCGACGTCGTCGTGCACCTCTCGACCCTGCAGCCCGCCGTGGACGACGTCCTGGCGTCGCGACCGCCGGAGCACCTGGTGGACGCGGCCCGCTACGCCGACCTCGAGGACGACCCGCACTTCTGGCTCGACCCGACGCGACTGGCGCAGGTCGGGCACGACGTCGCGGCCGAACTGTCGGCCGTCGATCCCGCGGGGGCCGAGGACTACCGCGCGGGAGCCGCCCGCCTCGACTCCCGGCTGGGCGACCTCGACACCCGGTACCGCGACGCGCTCGCCGGGTGCGCAGGGGCCGCCCTGGTCACCTCGCACGAGGCGTTCGGCTACCTCGCCCAGCGCTACGGCCTGCGCCAGCTCGGGATCGCCGGTGTCGACCCGTCCGTGGAACCCTCCCCGGCCCGGCTGCGCGACGTCGTGCGGGTGGTGCGCGAGAACTCCGTCCGGACGATCTTCTTCGAGGCGAGCGCGAACCCCGCCGTCGCCGAACTGCTGGCCGCCGAACTCGGGGTGGCGACCGCCGTGCTGCACCCCGTGGAGCGGGTCGAGGCGGATCAGGACTACCTGTCGTTGATGGAGGAGAACCTCCGGGCGCTGTCGTCGGGACTGGACTGCTGAGGGTTCACGTCCAGTCGAAGTACCCGATGCGCCAGAACATCCACTCCAGCCAGAGCCGGAGCCAGGAGGGTTCGACGTAGCACCCGAGCGCCCGGACGGCGGCGTGCAGGTCGTCGTCGCCGAGGGCGAGGAGTTCTGCGCCCTCGGCGGCGAGGCGTTCGAGGTGCTCGCCGGACTCCTCCCGGAGCATCCGGTACTGCATCACGGACGGATCCTGGTCGCCCACCGCGGCGAGACTGAACCACCCCCCCAGGAGAGAGGCGAGCACCGGCCACCGGGCGCGCCACTGCGCACCACGGAACTCGTCCTCCGGGTCGGCCGCGTGCACGCCGATCACCCGGACTCGATCGGTCCGCTCGAGCACCACACCGACCCGGGTGGTCGCGACCTCGTCGAACCTCCGGTTGCTGTCGTGTTCTCCCGCGCTCACCGTTCCCACGGGCCGGCCCACGTCGAGCACGAGGTAGTCCCGCCGCGACACGCCTCCGGGCACGGACAGCTTCGCCATGGCCTGACGCA
This sequence comes from Kineococcus sp. AC630, assembly GCF_979255925.1. Classification (NCBI taxonomy): domain Bacteria; kingdom Bacillati; phylum Actinomycetota; class Actinomycetes; order Kineosporiales; family Kineosporiaceae; genus Kineococcus; species Kineococcus sp. AC630. Next base: position 52,915 of record NZ_CEEDMJ010000015.1, on the reverse strand, counting down.
GGCCGTCCCGGGCAGCGGCGTCCAGCTCCCCGTAGCGGATCTGCCAGTTCTCGGCGTACCTCGGCACGTCGGCCACCGTGGTCGGGTCGTCGACGAGTTCCGTGAGCCGCTCGCCCACCCAGTTCGCCCACCGGACCCAGGAGTTTCCCTCGGGGGGGTCGACGAACAGCACCCCCGCGACGTCCTGCATGACGGTGACGAAGTCCCCCCGGTGGCCGAGGGCGACGATGGAGCGCCACCAGTCGAGCTGGTCGGCGAAGTCGACTCCGGGCTGACCGAGCGCCCGCTCCAGGGGGTGACGGAGGCAGAGGCTCGAACTCGTCAGTCCGATGAAGGCACTCCCGAGGGGGTAGGGCTCGACGCGACGTCGGGGTACGCCGTCAGGATGAACCACGATCCATCTCCTGCCTGTTCGAGAACGATGACGACTTCGGAAACCGGAACCTCCACGGGCTTCCCGTGGGGATCGAGGGTCCACACGACCCCGACGTCCGCCGCGGCCGGAACCCGGACGGTGCAACTCCTCTTGCCCTGGCCGACAGCCCGGTCGACGTCGGCCGCGCGCTCACGCAGCGCCTCACCGACGGCCTCCTCCGCCGTCGCGTCGTCGGTCCAGCGGGACGCACGGGGCGGGGGCCTCCTGAGTCTGCCACCTTCCACCACCCCCGTCCGCAACCGGTTCCACAGGAACTCGTCGTCCACGTCGACGTGCCGGGCCACCGTGTGCGCGTCCCGGAAGACCTCGTTCCGCCCGAGGTCCACCCCGGCGAAGAGTTCGTCCACCGTCTGCGGCAGGGGGTTCCCGTCCGCGTCGAGGTACTTCGCCCACCGGTGACCGTCCGGCAGCACCTTGCCCAACCGGCCCGTGCTGCGGGTGGCGCCCCGGCCGACGACCGCCATCCCCAGGCTCGCCGCGCCCGCGCCGTAGCGACCCTGCGACCAGTCGTCCCAGTCGACGGCGTCGGCGAGGGTCTCGACGGGGTGCTCCACGGCGTCGAGGGCGGCCCCGGGAACCTGCTTCCAGGTCGAGACCCAGCCCGGTCGGTCCCAGGCCCAGCCCAGCGCCGTGAACGCGGTGTCCCGCCCCGCCGAGACGACCGTCGCCACAGCGTCGTCGACGTGCTCGCCGAGGCGGCGGGGGCGGTCGGAGACCTGGTCCAGGACCGAGAACATCCGGGTCGCGAACTCCGCGGAGGCGTCGTCGAACTCCGCGAGCACCCGTTCCCGACTCGCCTGCCAGCGTTCGAGTTCCGCCCAGTCGACCTGCGTGGCCGCCGGATCCACCAGGGCGGAGTCCAGTCGGCGCCGGACCGCTCCGATGTCGTCGTCGATCCCCGCGAGTTTCGCCTTCAGCATCCGCAACTGCAGGGCGTGACCCTCGATCAGGGTCGCGCCGGCGGTGGCCGTCCAGGACAACGTGTCCAACTGGGCCTGCAACTCCAGGACCCGCTCGCCGTAACCGTCACGCGCGACGCCGTACCAGCCCCCCAGGGCGGACACGCCCGACCCGACGTGCCCCGCGATCGCCGCGGTGGCCGCGGCGGCGTGCCGCGCGGAGGTGGCCGCGGCGTCGGCGGCTCCCGGCGACAACGTCGACAACTCGTCCACCCGAACCCCTCCTCCCGGTCACTGCTGACGTGGGAGGAAACTAACCCGGACCCGCGGAACGCCCCGGAGTTCATCCACAGGGCACGCAGCGTCGTCAGCGGTTCGTGGCCGCGACGCCGAGGAGGTCGCGGGCGGGGCCCGGTGGCATCCGGGCGGCGCCGGTCCAGACGGCCCGCAACGTCCGTCCGAGGTCGAGACCCGCCACGGGGACGGCCTGCAACCGACCGGCCTCGAGGTCGTCGGCGACGGCCAGGCGACTGAGGACGGCGACACCGGCGCCCGCGCGCACGGCCTCGCGCACGCCGGTGGCGGTCGTGAGCACCACCGCGGGCGGCACCAGGCCGTACCCGACCGCGGCCAGCGCGTTCTCGAGGACCTCACGGGTCCCCGATCCGGTCTCCCGGGACACCAGGGCGGTGGCGGCGAGTTCCCCGGGGGTGACCACCCGGCGGCGACGGGTCCAGGGGTGGCCCGGGGAGACCACCACGACGAGGTGGTCCTGCGCGAGGGGACGGCTGCGGAAACCCTTCGGGACGGCGGCCCCCTCGACGAAACCCAGGTCGACGTCGCCGCGTTCGAGGGCGGCGAGGACCCGCACGCTGTTGGTCGCGGTGAGTTCCACCGCGGGCGGCACCGACCCGGCGGTGGTGGCGCGGTGGCGCAGCACGAGCAACCAGCGCGGGACGAGGTGCTCGGCGATCGTCATGCTCGACGCGACCCGCAGCCGGGCCGCGCTGTCGGCGCGCAGGGTCGCGATGCCCTCGGCGACCTCGGTGGCGGTGTCGAGCAGTCGCGCGGCCCAGCCGGCCAGCACCGTCCCGGCCTCGGTGGGGACCGATCCCTGCCGGCTGCGGTGCAGGAGGGTGACGCCCACCTGGGACTCCACCCCGCGCAGGCGGTCGGAGGCCGCCTGCTGGGTGATCCCGACGCGGCGGGCGCCCGCGCCGATCGACCCGGTCTCGACGACGGCCACGAACAACCGCAGCGACGTGAGGTCGGGAACGCGGTCCAGGGGCACCCCGGCAGCGTAGGCGGGAGGAGCAGCGAAGATGGCGGGGTGAGTCCCACCCCGGCCGACCCCGCGCACCTGCTCCGTCTCGTCACGAACGCGGTGGACGCCGTCGCCCGCGCCGACGCGGACGACTTCGCCGCCGCCGGGACCGCGCTGGCCGGCTTCGACGCCGACCAGGCGCGGATCGTCCTGGGGTGGGTGCTGCGCCAGACGTTGGAGGAGCAGCACCCGGACGGGCTCGACGCCGACGACGTGCGCGACGCCGTCACCACCACCGCGGGGACGGCGACCTGGTTCGAGGGCCTGGACCCCCGGATCCTCGTCGTCGTCCTGACCGCCGCCCTGGGCGAGCACCCGGACCCGGAGGAGATCCCCCGTCTCGGTCACGCGCTGGTCCTGCAGCACTCGGTGCTGCTGGTCCACGAGCTCGTGACGGCCGGTGCGACCCCGTTGCGGCGCCGGATCGACGCGGCGCTGGCGGAGGTCCGCCGGGCCGAGACGATGGAGATGCCCTGAGCCTCAGTGCCCCGGCGTGATCGGGTAGAACCCGGTCCGGCTGCGCTTGCGCAGACACGCGGGACGACCGTCGTCGACGGCGTCGCGGACGCTGCGCAGGACCTCGGCGCAGTGCGCGTCGAGTTCCCGCTCGACCGCGACGGGGTCGACGCTGGAGTGCCACTCCTTCTGCTCGGCGAGGTGGTCGTTGCGGCCGTCCTCGCCGGCGACGGTCAGGCCGCGGCGCGCGGCCAGGCCGTAGAGGGCGAGGACCTGCTCACCGTGGCGCAGGGCGTAGTCGTCCAGGAACGTGGGCGTCAGGGTGCCCTGGCCGGCGGCGAACTCGAGGTCTCGCAGAACCTGGTGGAGCGGCTTCACGGCGGTCCTCCTCGACCTCGTGGGCACGGCCGGTGGGGCCGTGCACCGGTCATCGGTCGCGGACGACACGGGCTTGAGCAGCACCGCTCCCGGTTCACCCGTCCGGCGCAGCCGCCCTCAGCGACCGGCGATCAGGTCGACCTCGACGAGGGCGCCGACGGCCAGGCCCGTGACGCCGACGGTGGTCCGCGCGGGCAGCGGGCCCTCGAACCACGTCGCGTACCGCTCGTTGAACGCAGCGAAGTCCTGCTCGAACTCCCGCAGGTACACCCGGACCTGCAGGGCGTCGTCGAAGGTCATGCCGAACTGCGCGAGCACGGCGGCGAGGTTCGCCCGGACCTGCTCGGCCTGCTCGACGACGCCGCCGGCGACCACCGCCCCGGTCGCGGGATCGGTGGGCATCTGACCGGTGACGAAGACCAGGTCGCCCAGGCGGGTCGCGTGCGCGAACGGCCCGACCTGCGGGGGGACGCCGTCGGCGGGGGTGAAGACGAAGGTCTGCTTGCGGCTGACGGGAGTGCTCTCGCTCATGGCAGGGAGGGTGCCAGTCGCTCGACGTGCAACGGCAGCCCGCCCCGCGGGCGCAACGTCACGAGGGCGTCCACGGGTCGCGGCGGGCCCGCCGGAGCGACGGTGTGACCCCGCAGCAACGTCGCGAGCACGAGGACCTCCTCGACGAGGGCGAGGTCGCGGCCGATGCACAACCGCGGGCCGGCCCCGAAGGGGACGTAGCTGCCGGCCGGCGGGCGGGTCCCGGTCAGGAACCGGTCCGGGCGGAACTCCTCCGGGGCCTCCCAGACGGCGGGGTCGCGGTGCAGCGCCCAGGTGCAGACGATGACGAGCGTCCCGGCGGGGACCTCGACGCCCGCGACGACGTCGTCCGCGAGCGCCTTGCGGGTCACGACCCAGGCGGGCGGGTAGAGGCGCAGCGATTCGTCGACGACGGCGCGCAGCAGCGGGAGGTTCCCCAGGTCCGACCAGCCGGGCTCGCGCCCGCCGAGGGCGTCGGCGAGTTCGGCGTGGACGCGGGCGAGCACGGAGGGGTTGCGCGCCAACAGGTCCAGCGTCCAGGTCAGCGACGACGCGACGGTCTCGTGGCCGGCGACGACGAACGTGACGAGTTCGTCGCGGACCTGCCGGTCGTCCATGCCCGCGGCCAGCATCAGGCCGACGACGTCGCGGGGTTCCGCGACGGACCGGGTGCGCCGGCGTTCGACGATGCGGGCGCAGACCTCGTCGATGACGGCGACCTCGCGGGCCAGGCGGGCCCGGGCGGGGGTCGGCCAGGCCGTGGGGACGGGGCTCGCGGCCCGGCGCACCACGAGTTCCAGCGCCCGGCCCACGGCGTCGACGAGCAGGGGGGCGTCGCCGGAGAGGTCCGCGGCGGCGAGGGTGTGGCCCACGACCTCGAGCCCGGCGCGCGAGGTCGCGTCGAGGACCTCCAGGGGCGTCCCGGGGGCCAGCGCGTCGGCCTCGGCGACGAGTCCGCGGGCGGCGTGCACGGCGTGGGCGGCGACGTCCTCGAGGCTGCCGTGGTGGAAGGCCGGCTGGACGGTGCGCCGGTGCTGCTTCCAGACCTCGCCGTCACCGGCGAGCAGACCCGCGCCGGTGACGGTGGCGAGCGCCGAGTACTGGATCGTGGACTTGCCGTAGCCGCGGGCGTTCTCGACGAGGACGCGACGGACGCCGTCGGGGTCGGCGAGGACGAGCACCGGGGTCCTGGGCATCGGGATGGCGGCCACCGGTCCGTGCCGGCGGGTGACGTCGGTGAGGAAGAGGTGCGGGGCCCGCATGATGGCGGGCACGGCCCGGACCATGTCCCAGGGCAGCGGCCCCGCGACGTCCAGCGGCGAGTAGCGGTTCAGAGGTACAACCCGGTCCGGCCGTCCTGCTCGCCGGGGGCGGCGACGGCGTGCAGGTCGCGTTCGCGCAGCAGGGTGTAGCCCTTGCCGTGCAGTTCGACCTCGGCCTTGTCCTCGGGGTCGAAGAGCACCCGGTCCCCCTGGGAGACCTGCCGGACGTGCGGGCCGACGGCCACGACGGCGGCCCAGGACAACCGCTTCCCCACCGCGGCGGTGGCCGGGATGAGGATGCCGGCGGAGGACTTCCGTTCGGCGGCGTCGTCGGGCAGGACGAGCACGCGGTCGTGCAGCATCCGGACGGGCAGCCCGTCCCGGTCGGTCGTGGAGGGTGTCACGGCGGGAACCGTAGCGCCCCCGGGTCCGTGGGGAGCCGGGGGCGCTGTCGCGGGGTCCGCTCAGCGGCGCTTGCGCACCGCGCGGACGACCAGGAACGTGGTGACGCCGAGGACGGCGACGCCGACGGCGGCGATGCGCTCGACGCGCAGCCCGCCGCGGTGGTCGAAGGCGAAGTCGTTGACCTTGGCCTTCACGCTCGCCAGCGAACGGTCCTTGATGGCCGCCGGAGCGAGTCGCGACGTGAGTTCGTCGATGGTGCCCGCGAGCTGGGCACGACGGGCTTCGACCTCGCGCTCGAGGGCGCGGGGGTCGGTCGTCGTGATCTCGGCCTTGCCGTCGCTGGCCGCCACGGCCACCTCCTGTGTTCGTCCGACGTCGTTCTCGTGCAGCCCGGGCACGACCCGGGGAGGACGTCGTCCTGCTGCGTGTCCCCGGAACCGTACCGGAGCCGGGACCCGCTCTCCTGACGGGGCACGCGGGCGGCGCAGTCGTTATCGTCCGGACATGACCGCCAGACTCTCGCCCGGTGACCTCGCCCCCGACTTCACGCTCCCCGCCCACGACGGCTCGACCGTCTCGTTGCGGTCGCTGCGGGAGGAGAGCGGGGAGCACGTCGTCGTGTACTTCTACCCGGCGGCCATGACCCCGGGCTGCACCACGCAGGCCTGCGACTTCCGCGACTCCCTCGACGCCCTGAACGCCTCCGGCTACCGGGTGCTGGGGATCTCGAAGGACTCCGTCGCGAAGCTGGCGCAGTTCGCGGAACGCGACGGCATCACCTTCCCGTTGCTCTCCGACCCCGACCACCGGGTCCTGGAGGCGTACGGGGCCTGGGGGGAGAAGACGAACTACGGGCGGACCTCGGTCGGCGTGGTGCGCTCGACGGTCGTGGTGGACCCGAAGGGTGTCGTGGAGGTGGCCCAGTACAACGTGCGCGCCACGGGGCACGTCGCGAAGCTGCGCAAGGACCTCGGGCTCGACCAGTAACCTGGCGGGCGAGCGGGAGTGGTGTAACTGGCAGCCACGCAGGATTTAGGTTCCTGTGCCGAGAGGCGTGAGGGTTCGAGTCCCTTCTCCCGCACCGGTGGTGCCGGAGAGGGACCCGAACCGGTCAGGCCTGCAGGGCGGTGAAGACGACGGGGGTCGTCGTCGGCTGCTGCGACCCGTGGGCGGGTTCCACCGAGATCCCGACCCCGTTGGAACTGCCGGCGTCGACGACGGTCGCGGAACCCCCGCCGGTACCGACGGTGATCATCCCCGCGGAGGAGATCGTGTCACCGGTGGCGAGCCACAGCTGGTAGCCGCGGCCGTCACCGGCGGCGGGCAGACCCGTCGTCAGGACCCCGAGGCGGCCGTCGGCCCGCACGAGCGTGGCGGTGCCCCCGTCGGTGGCGGCGACGGTCGAGACCACCGCGCCGGGGCTGCTCAGCAGGTCCGCGACCTCTTGGCGGGCAGACCGTTCCGCGCTGATGGTCGGCGGTTGCTCGGAGCGGGAGGAGACCCCTACCCCGACGCCGGCGGCGGCGACGGCGATCCCCGCGGCGGCGACGAGCATGCTCCAGCGCGAGGGTCGGCGGGCGCTCTCCTGACGGTGGGCACGTCGCGAGCGGGCGACGTCGAGGTCGAGCACCGGGGGCGGCGCGGTGTGTCCGTGGGTCTCCTGCGGCGTCGCGGCGATCGCGTCGAGGACGGAGGAGCGCAACCGGGGCGGCGGCTGGACGGCCGTGCCGAGGAGGGACGCGGTCTCGCGCAGCGCGTCGGCGTCGGCGCGTTCCTCGGGGTGGGAACGCAGACGCTCTTCGTAGGCCTCGCGCTCCGCGTCGTCGAGCGCGTCGAGCGCCCAGGCAGCGGCGAGCAAGGGGTCCTCCGTGGGGTCGATCGGGTCGGTGTGGTGGTCGTGGTGGTTCCGGGGGCTCATCGGGCCACCCCCATGACGTCGCGGAGTCTGATGAGGCCGTCGCGCAGCCTCGTCTTGACGGTGCCGAGCGGGACGGCGAGGTGCTCGGAGATCTCCCGGTGGGTGCGCCCGCCGAAGTAGGCGAGGTCGATGGCCTCGCGCTGCAACGGACTGAGCGCGTCGAGGGCCTGGCGCACCTCGTCCTGCTCCAGCATCACCACCACCTCCTCGCTCACGCTGTCGTAGGGCGGGATCTCACGGACCCCGACCTTCTCGTCGCGGTCCGAACTGGCCTGCGAGGCACGGACCCGGTCCACCGCCCGGCGGTGGGCCATCGTCACCACCCAGGCCCGGGCGCTGCCCCGGGTCGGGTCGAAGCGCGCCGCCGTCCGCCAGGCCTCCAGGAACACCTCCTGGACGACCTCCTCGGACTGGGCCGGGTCGCGCAGGACGCGCAGGACAGTGCCGTGGACTGCCGCAGCGGTCGCGTCGTAGAACGTCGCGAAGGCGGCCTGGTCACCGTTCGCGGCGGAGGCCAGGGCCGACTCGGCGCTGGTCTCCGCGGCATCGCGGGGTCTCGAGGTCGTCATCACCGTCACTGTGTCACCCCGGCGGGGGCTCGGCACGCGGTTCCTGCCCCGTGCCCCGGGTGTCGTCCCAGGTGTCTCAACGGGAACCCACCCCGCAGGACCGGGCCCCGAATACGCTCTCCAGCTCCACGATTCCCCCCAGCGGTCCGGCCGGGGAGGTTCCCTAGCGTTCGAACACCTGGGATTCGGACCGGAGCACCGGAGGGATTGGTCTGCGGCGCAGGAACTTCAGACGATCTTCAGGCGGTCCGGGGTGTCCAGGGTGTCACTGCACGGTGACGGTGATCGAGTCGTACCCGCTGGCCCCGTCGGGGGCGGGAGCGGCGACGACGTCGGTCTGGGGCGCACCCGTGCCGTCGGTGGCCCGCACCTGCACCGTGTGGCTGCCCTTCTCGGTCGCGTCCCAGTCGTAGACCCACTGGCACCAGGTGTCGGCGGAGGCGGAGGGCAGGACCCGGGCCCGTTCCCACTCCCCCTCGTCGACCCGCACCTCGACGGCGCTGATCCCGCGGTGCTGCGCCCAGGCGACGCCGGCGATCGGGACCCGACCCGCGCGCACCTTGTCGAAGGAGCGCGGGACGTCGATGCGGGAGGCCGTCTTGATCGGGCCCTTCTCCGCCCAGCCCCGGTCCGTCCAGTACGCGGTCTTCTCGGCGAACCGGGTGACCTCGATGTCGGTGACCCACTTGCAGGCCGAGACGTAGCCGTAGAGACCCGGGACGACCATGCGGACGGGGAACCCGTGCTCGCGGGGCAGCGGCTGCCCGTTCATCCCGACGACGAGCATCGCGTCCCGGCCGTCGGTCACCTCGGCCAGCGGCGCGGAGAGGGTGAACCCGTCGGTGCTGGTGGCGTAGAGCATGTCCGCCCCGGACTGCACCCCCAGCGCTCCGAGCAGGTCGGCGAGCGGGTAGCCGAGCCAGCGGGCGGTGCCGACGTAGTCGCCGCCGACCTCGTTGCTCACGCAGGTCAGGGTGATCCAGCGCTCCCGCAGGGGCATCGCGAGGAGCTGGTCGAAGCTCAGGGTGAGCTCGCGGTCCACGAGACCGTGGACCGTCAGCGACCAGTCCTCAGCCCGCAGGTCGGGCACCACGAGGGCGGTGTCGATGCGGTAGAAGTCGGCGCTCTTCGTGGCGTAGGTGGTGAGCCCGCTGGCGATCGCGTCGCTCGGGTCGATCCCCGCGGGGAGGACCGGCGCCGGGTCGGCCGGCGCGGGCAGCACGACGGCGTCACGGGAGATCTCCGCACTGCGGGTGGCGACGAGCAGCTGCCCCGCGCCACCGCTGGCGGCCGCGACGACGGCGGTACCGCCCAGCAGGACCGCCCGGCGGGGTGGACCGCCCGCGCGGCCCGTCACCCCGGGTCCGGCGAGCCGGCGGGTGAGCACGGTGAGCGCGTACGCCCCCGCCGCCGCCCCGAGGACGGAGGGCAGGGGGGACAGCGTCGTCGCGTCCGGCCGGGTGGCCGCCGCGAGCACGCTCACGACACCCAGCAGACCCACGATCCCGACGCCGACCGCCAGCCGTCGCCGGGCCAGGACCCCCGCCAGGGCGGCGAGCAGCACGACCACGACCGTGATCGTCGCGAGCAGGACCACCTTGTCGTGGGTCCCGAAGGCCCGGATGGCGGTGTCCTTCAGCCAGGCCGGGACCCGGTCCACGACCGCGTCGCCGACGACGACGAGGGGAGCCGCCGACGGGGAGACGATCCCCGCCACGAGCTGCCCCACGCCGAACGTCAGCCCCGCGCTGAGAACACCCGAGAGCGCGCCGGTCCACCGGCGCTTCCCCTCCGCAACGCCGGGTGGCGCGCTCTCCCCCGTGTTCGTGGCTGTCCTCACATCACTGTCCTTCGGAGCCGTGCTCGAGTGGGATTGGTCGACCGGCGAGAACGTCGACGACGAACGGGGCCAGGGCCCGGAAGGCGGCCCCGCGGTGGCTGACCGCGTTCTTCTCGGCCGCGGTGTGCTCGGCCAGCGTTCGCTGCGCCCCCTCGGGGACGAAGACCGGGTCGTAGCCGAAGCCACCACCCCCGGCGGTCGTCGTGGTGATCGTGCCGCGCAGCTCCCCGAGCCGGACGACGGCCGAGCCGTCGGGCAGGGCGAGGGCCGCCGCGCAGATGAACGCCCCGCCGCGGTGCTGCGCGGGGACGTCGGCGATCTGGGCGAGGAGGAGTTCCAGGTTGGCGACGTCGTCGCCGTGCCGGCCCGACCAGCGCGCCGAGAAGATCCCCGGGGCCCCGCCGAGGACGTCGACGCTGATGCCGGAGTCGTCGGCGATCGCCGGGACGCCGGTGGCGGCGGCGACCGCGCGGGCCTTCAGCAGCGCGTTCCCGGCGAAGGTCACCTCGGTCTCGGCGACCTCGGGGACGTGCTCGAAGGCGTCGACGGTGACGACCTCGACGTCGGGCAGCAGCGGCGCGAGGACGGCCCGCAGCTCCCCCACCTTGTGGGCGTTGCGGGTGGCCAGCACGACCCTGCTCATCGGGCGAGCGCCTCCGCCTGCAGCGCGGCGAGGGTGCTCGTGCCGCCCAGCGCGAGGTCGAGCAGGGCGTTCAGCTCGGCGCGGTCGAAGGGCGCCCCCTCGGCGGTGCCCTGCACCTCGACGAACTTGCCGTCGCCGGTGACGACGACGTTCATGTCGGTCTCGGCGCGGACGTCCTCGACGTAGGGCAGGTCGAGGACCGGCACCCCGTCGACGACGCCGACGCTGATCGCCGACACCGTCCCGGTCAGCGGCTGCTTGGAGGCCTTGACGATGCCCTTGCCGCGGGCCCAGGAGATCGCGTCGGCGAGCGCCACGTAGGCGCCGGTGATGGCCGCGGTGCGGGTGCCGCCGTCGGCCTGCAGGACGTCGCAGTCCAGGACGATGGTGTTCTCCCCCAGCTGGGCGGTGTCGACGACGGCCCGCAGGCTGCGGCCGATGAGCCGGGAGATCTCGTGGGTGCGGCCGCCGATCTTGCCCTTGACGGACTCGCGGTCGCTGCGGGTGTTCGTGGACCGGGGCAGCATGGCGTACTCCGCGGTGACCCAGCCCTGGCCGGATCCCTTGCGCCAGCGCGGAACACCCTCGGTGAACGACGCCGCGCAGAGCACCCGGGTGCGGCCGAACTCGACGAGGACGCTGCCCTCGGCGTGGTCCAGCCAGTTGCGGGTGATGGTCACGGGACGGAGTTCGTCGGCGGCGCGGCCGTCGGCGCGTCCGGAGGTACGGGTCGGGTCAGTCACGAGGTCCACCTTCTCACCGGCGGCTGTGCGCGGCCTGCGCCGGCACCGCCCGCCGGGCGATCAGCGCAGGGCGCCGAGGTAGAGCGGACCGGTCTCCTCGACGTCCACGAGCTGCGGCCCGAGCTGGGGGCCGAGGAAGCGCTGGGCGAGGCGGCGGAAGGCGACGGTGTCGCCGGTGGAGGTGAACCGGTGGCGGGGTTGCGGACGGTCGTCGGGGCGCAGCAGTTCGCGGGTGGCCAGTTCGCGGTAGACGTCGAAGGCGGTCTCCTCGGCGCTGGAGACGAGGGTGACGTCGTCGCCCACGACGCTGCGCAGGACGGCCATCAGCAGGGGGTAGTGCGTGCAGCCCAGGACGAGGGTGTCGACGTCGGCGGCGATCGCCGGTTCCAGGTAGCCCCGGGCGGCGGTGAGCAGTTCGGGGCCGCTGGTGATGCCGCGCTCGACGAACTCGACGAACGCCGGGCAGGCCGTCGTGGTGAGGGCCAGGTGCGGGGCGGCGGCGAAGGCGTCCTCGTAGGCGCGCGAGGAGATCGTCGCGCGGGTCCCGATGACCCCGACCCGGCCGTTGCGGGTGGCGCGCACGGCCCGGCGGACGGCGGGCTGGATGACCTCCACGACGGGCACGTCGTAGCGTTCCCGGGCGTCGCGCAGCATCGCCGCGGAGGCGGAGTTGCAGGCGATGACCAGCATCTTCACGCCCGACTCGACGATCCGGTCGAGGACGTCGAGGGCGAGGCGGCGCACCTCGGCGATGGGTTTCGGCCCGTACGGGGCGTGCGCGGTGTCGCCGACGTAGTGGACCGCCTCGTGCGGCAACTGGTCCAGCACCGCGCGGGCGACGGTGAGACCTCCCACGCCGGAGTCGAAGATCCCGATCGGCAGGTCCTGCTCGAGGCTCACGACAGCGACCGCACGAGGGTCTCCTGCAGGTGGGTGGTGAAGTCGTAGACCGCCCACGCCCAGCGCGCCGGGTCGTCCTCGGCGAGGTCGCTGAAGGGGTCGCTGTCGTCGCTCACGCCGAGGCGGGTGCCGAGCGCGAGCCGGATGTCGTTGAGCGCGGAGAGCCAGGAGCGCGCGCCGTCGGGGTCGAGCTGGATCCGGCCGCCCTGTCCCTCGACGGGGGCCAGCGAGGCCAGCAGGCTGCTCGCCGCGGCCGCCTTCCGTTCCCGCAGACCGCCTTCGGTGAAGCGGCGGAACTCCGCGGAGGCCGCGGGGTCCTCGTCGCCGTAGGCGTTGGGCAGCAACCGGCGCAGCACCTCGTCCTCGGGCGGGGCGAGGGGTCCGTCGCCGGCGAGGCCGTCCGGCAACCCACCGGGGAGACCGTCGAGGGGGGTGTCGAAGCTCGGCAGGTCGTGCAGGCCGAGCTCGGCCTGCAGCGGGTCGACGGGTCGCTGCGGCGCGGGCGCGGGCACCTCGAGGAGTTCGAGGACCTCACGGGCCAGCGAGGCCAGCAGATCGGCCTCGGAGGGGTGCAGGGTCAGCGAGAAGTGCCCGTGCCGGGTCCGGCGGAAGGTGGCCACGTTCACTCGTCCTTCTGCAGGGTGGCCCACAGCCCGTAGCCGTGCATGGCCTCGACGTCACGTTCCATCGCCTCGCGGCGGCCGGCGCTCACGGCGGCGCGGCCCTTCTGGTGCACGTCGAGCATCAACGCGTCGGCCTTGGCCTCGGAGTAGCCGAAGTGGGTGCGGAACACGTAGGCGACGTAGGACATCAGGTTGACGGGGTCGTTCCAGACGATGGTGACCCACGGGGTGTCCGGAGCGGTGCCGAGGTCGGTCTCCGGACGCTCGAGCTCGGTGGGAGCGGTGAGGACGACGGGGACAGCGGCGGGCACCCCCGCAGTCTAGGCAACCCCGCGCTCGCTAGATTCCCAGCATGGGGAGCCCCCGCGCGAGCACAGCGCTGCTGACCGACATGTACGAGCTGACCATGCTGCAGGCGGCGCTGGCCGACGGCACCGGCGACCGGCCGTGCACGTTCGAGGTCTTCGGCCGCCGGTTGCCCGACGGCCGCCGCTACGGCGTCGTCGCCGGCACCGAGCGGGTCCTCGACGCCGTGCGCGACTTCACCTTCGACCCGGAGCTGCTGAGCGGGCTGAACGGCGTGCTGGACGAGAGGACGCTGGACTGGCTGGCCGGGTACCGGTTCACGGGGTCGATCGAGGGCTACGCCGAGGGTGAGCTGTGGTTCCCCGGCTCCCCGATGCTCACCGTCACCGGCACCTTCGCCGAGGCCGTCGTGCTCGAGACCGTCGTGCTCTCGATCCTCAACCACGACTGCGCGATCGCCGCGGCCGCGGCCCGGATGGCGCACGCCGCCGGGGACCGCCCGATCATCGAGATGGGCTCGCGCCGCACCCACGAGCAGGCCGCCGTCGCCGCCGCACGCGCCGCCTACCTCGCGGGGTTCACCTCGACGTCGAACCTGCAGGCCGGCGCGACGTACGGCATCCCCACCTCGGGGACCTCCGCGCACGCGTTCACCCTGTTGCACGACACCGAGGCGGAGGCGTTCGCCGCCCAGGTCGCGGCGCTCGGGGTCTCCACCACGCTGCTGGTGGACACCTACGACATCACCGCCGGCATCGCGACGGCCATCGAGGTCGCGGGACCGCAGCTCGGCGCCGTCCGCATCGACTCCGGCGACCTCGCCGTGATCGCCGTGCAGGCCCGTGAGCAGCTGGACTCCCTCGGCGCCACCTCGACGCGGATCGTCGTCTCCGGCGACCTCGACGAGTACGCGCTCGCCGCGCTCGCCGCGGCGCCCGTCGACGGCTACGGCGTGGGCACCTCGCTGGTCACCGGCTCCGGCGCCCCCACGGCCGGGCTGGTCTACAAGCTCGTCGAGGTCGAGGGCCGTCCCGTCGCGAAGCGCTCGACGTCCAAGGTCACCCAGGGCGGGCGCAAGGTCGCGGTCCGGCGGCACCGGGCGACGGGCACCGCCACCGACGAGGTCCTCGGCGTCGGGTTCACCCCCCCGCGCGAGACCAACGACCGGCCGCTGCAGATCCCGATGGTCGTGGACGGCGAACGGGTCCCCGCGGACGCCGGCGGGCTGCCGGACCTGCACGCGGCCCGCGAGCACCTGCACCGGGCGCTGGTGACGCTGCCGTGGGACGGACTGGCCCTGTCCAAGGGCGAACCAGCGATCCCGACCACGGTGCTGGACGCGAACCGGACGGTGCTGCGGTGACCCGCGCGCTGATCGTCGTCGACGTGCAGAACGACTTCTGCCCCGGCGGCGCGCTCGCGGTCGCCGGCGGTGACGAGGTGGCCGCGGCCATCTCGCAGCTGCTGACGCAGGACACCTCCGCCGGGCGGGGCATCGGCTACGACCACGTCGTCGCGACCCAGGACTTCCACATCGACCCGGGCGCGCACTTCTCTCCGACCCCCGACTTCGTCGACACCTGGCCGCCGCACTGCCGGGCGGGCAGCTACGGGGCGCTGCTGCACGACAACCTCGACACCCGCCGGATCGAGGCGGTCTTCCGCAAGGGGCAGTACGCGGCGGCCTACTCGGGGTTCGAGGGCACCACGAGCCGGGTCACCGAGGAGGGTGGCGAACTGGACACCGGGCTCGCGGACTGGTTGCGCGCCCAGGAGGTCACCGAGGTCCACGTCGTGGGGATCGCCACCGACCACTGCGTGCGGGCGACCGCGCTGGACGCCGTCGCCGCGGGGTTCCGCACGACCGTGCTGCTGGGCCTGACGGCGGGGATCTCGGCGGCGACGGTCGAGCCCGCGCTGGCGCAGCTGCGCAGCGCGGGCGTCGCCCTCGTCGGGGACCCCGTCTTCCCCGGGTAGTACAGCTAGCGCTTCCGCACGACGACGGTGCGGCCCATCTTGTCGTGCAGGGCCTGCTTGCGCTGGTCCCAGCACGGCCAGAGGAAGTCGATCAGGGAGTAGAACGGCACGACCTGTCCCAGCAGGTCGCACCCCAGCCAGCGGATGATCGCCTGACCCCACGACGGCAGCCCGGGACGCTGCCAGTCCCGGACCCGCAGCCGGAAGAGCAGCTTGCCGGGGGTCCCCCCGGCCAGCCGCACGGTGAGGATCGTGTAGACGGCGCTGACGGCCAGCAGGATGAACGTCGCCGTGGAGGCGGCGCCGCTGCGGGTGGCCTCGACGATCAGCGTCGACCCGCGCTCCGGGTCTCCCGCCATCCACACGTCGAAGGCCGACCGGACCTGCGCGTCGATGGTCTGCAGGGGTGACCACGCCGCGATGGTCCCGATGACGCCGAGCAGGATCCAGTCGACGATCCGCGCCATCAGCCGGGAGCCCAACCCGCCCAGCGCCTGCCCGTCGGGGGTGGCGATGGCCTTCACCCCGGGCACGGGGTACTGCGAGGGCGGGTACTGCTGGTGCGGTGCGCCGTAGGGGCTGCGGGCCTGCTGGGGTGGGCTGGTGGTGGCGGCCCGGTGGACGTGCTCGGTCCAGCGCCCACCGTCCCACCACCGCAGCGCGTCAGGGGCGGAGGGGTCCGGGTACCACCCGGCCGGCGTGCTCATGGTCGTCAGCGTGTCAGGTTCAGGCGACGCCGAACTCGGAGGGGTCGATGCCCACGGCCTGGCAGAGCTCACGCACCGCACGCTGCTCGTTCGGGTCGAAGTCGCCGTCCGCGCCGCCGATGACCACGCCGACCTGGACGACCGCGCGGGCCTGTTCGGGCTTGCTGCGCAGCTTCCCGACGGCCTGCAGCGCCTCGATCTTGCCGAAGTCGTAGTCGGCGGTCAGCTTCCCGCACCACTTGTCGAAGGACTCGCGCAGTTCCCCGGCGTTGAAGATCGACAGGACGTCGTTGCTGGCGATGAAGGCCGCGGTCTTCTGGCGCTCCTCCGGCTCGATGCTGCCGTCGGCGGCCGCGATGAGGGCGCAGGTCGCCATGCTCGCCTCGGCGAAGTCCTTGCTCTTGAACTGACCGACCTTCGTCTTCAGCTGGTCGCCCGCCAGCAGACCCTTGCTCTTCAGGTTGTCCAGGAATCCCATACCGGGGCAACGGTCACCGGCCCGCGAGGGTTCCGTCAGCTGAAGCGGCGGACGATCTCGGAGTTGCGGTCGGCCAGCAGCTGGCGCAGCGTGCGCCGGACGAAGAGCAGGTCGGCGACGCGGCCGAGGAGACCGTAGGGCGAGGTCCACGCCATCCGGTCGGTCATGATCGTCATCCGCGGGCCCTCGGGCTCGTAGGTGTGCTCGTGGCGGAAGGCCCGGAACGCCCCGGACTCCATCTCGTCGACGAAGCGCCGTGGCCGGTCCAGGGCGGTGATGTGGGAGGTGTGGGTGACCCGCAGACCGAGGAGGCGCAGCCGCCACTGGACCTTCTCGTCGAGCTCGATCCGCCCGCTGGTGCGCCCGGCCCCCTCGACGGCCTTCACCTTGTAGCGCTTGCCCGCGACCCGCTCCACGTCGAGGTCGAGGGACATGTCGAACACCTCGGCGACGGGGGCGCGGACCATGGTCCGCTGGACGATCTCGGGCACCTCAGCAACCTAGACCATGGACAGCAGGTGATCGCGGCGAGCGCGCAGGACGTCCACCGAGGCCGAGGCCGACGGTGGTCCGGGCACCGCCGCGCGCAGCTTGGAGTAGACGCTGGCGTGCGGCATCTGCCGGCCCGCGGCGACCCGGCCGACGAGGCCGTGGATCTCCTTGCGCAGCACGGCGGCCGTGTGCCAGGTGGCGTCCTCCTGCTCGGGTTCGGCGTCTTCGGTGGGGGGCGCGTCCTCGACGTGGCGCGGGGTCGCGGTGCGCTTGCGGATCTCCGCGTCGCGCTGGTGCAGCAGGGCCGCGGTCTGCTCGGGCGAGAGCAGACCCGGCAGGCCGAGGTAGTCCTGCTCGTCGACGCTGACCTGCGGGAGGTCGCCACCGGTGAGGGCCTTGCCCCCGTGCAGGACGTGGGCGAACTCGGCCTGGGCCTCGAGCGCCTCGTACTCCTTGGGGCCGCCGGGTTCGCGTTCGGGCGGCGGGAGCAGGTCCAGGCCGCCTTCGTCGACCTCGTCGGAGGAGACCGACGCGGGCGGCGGGATGACGTGGTTGCGGTCGCTCTCCATCGCCGCGGCCAGCGCCAGCAGGGGCCGCACCGCGGGGAGGAAGACCGTCGCGGACTCCCCCGGCACCCGCGAGCGCACGACGCGGCCGACGGCCTGGGCGAAGAACAGCGGGGTCCGGTAGGACGTCATCCACGCCAGGCAGGCCGCGCGCGGCACGTCGACGCCCTCGGAGATCATCCGGACGCAGACCGCGAACCGCTGGTCGCTCTGCGCGAACTCGGAGATCTTCTGCGAGGCCTTCGGGTCGTCGGAGAGGATCAGCGCCGGCTTCTCCCCCGTGACCCGCTGCACGATCTTGGCGTAGGCGCGGGCGTCCTCCTGGTCGGAGGCCAGCACCAGGCCGGCGGCGTCGTGCATGCCGTGCTCGCGCAGGTGGTCGAGGCGCTCGCCCATGGCGGCGATCACGTGCGGGACCCAGTCGCCGCGCGGGTCGAGGGCGGTCTTCCAGGCCAGCGACTCCACCGACTTGGTGGTGGCGTCGGTCAGCGAGGCGGCCACGACCTCGCCGGCGGAGTTCCGCCAGCGCGAGACCCCCGTGTAGGCCGCGAACACGACGGGGCGGACGACGCCGTCGGCGAGCGCCTCCTTGTAGCCGTAGCCGTAGTCGGCGCTGCTCCGCAGGCCGCCCTCGGACTCCGGGGAGTCGTCGTCGACGTAGTTGACGAACGGGATGCGCTCGTCGGTCTTGGTGCGGAACGGGGTCCCCGTCAGCGAGAGCCGGCGGCGGGCGTCGCCGAAGGCCTCGAACACGGCGTCACCCCAGGACAGCCCGTCCCCGGCGTGGTGGATCTCGTCCATGATCACCAGCGAGCGCTTCGCGGTGGCCCGGGCCCGGTGCAGCATCGGGTGCCCCGCGACCTGGGCGTAGGTGGTGACGTAGCCCTTCATGTCGGGGCGCACCGGCCCGACGGCGTTGGTCATCGTGGGGTCGAGCTCGACGCCGGCGCGGTGGGCGGCCTCGGCCCACTGGGTGCGCAGGTGGTCGGTCGGGGCGACGACGACGATCCGGTCGACCCGGCGGGAGTCCAGCAGCCGACGGGCCAGCGCGAGGGCGAAGGTCGTCTTGCCGGCGCCGGGCGTCGCGGTGACGAGGAAGTCGGCCGGTTCGTCGCGCGCGGGGTCGAAGTAGCGTTCGAGGGCTGCGTTCTGCCAGGCCCGCAGGGGACGCGCCGCGGGAGTTCCGGGGGCGTCGACCACGGGACCGTGACCGCGTGCGGTGACGGTGTCGGCCAGGGCCAGCTGGGGTTCGTGTTCGGTGGTGCTCATCGGTCCCTCCACCGTAGACGAGGCTCGGGGGTGCTCCGGCGCGGCGACGCGCGCACGGGGCAGGACCGGTGAGCTCCCGGCTCAGCTCCCGCCGTCGTCCCCGCCCTTGTCCCCGCCCTTGCCGGAGAGCGTCTCGTAGATCTCCTTGCAGGTCGGGCAGACCGGGAAGCGCTTGGGGTCGCGGCCCGGCACCCAGACCTTGCCGCAGAGCGCGATCACGGGGTCGCCCGAGAGGGCGGACTCCATGATCTTCTCCTTCTTCACGTAGTGCGCGAAGCGTTCGTGATCACCCGGTTCGACCTTCTCCTCGACCTGCTCCTCGCGGTCGAGGACCGCGGTGCGGGAGGGGGTGGACGCTGGCGACTGTTCGGGCTGGGTGCGGAACGGGTCGTCGGTCGGCGAGCTCAGGCGGCCACTCATGGGCAGGATCGTACGCGCCCGACGGGGGGCCGTTCAGTTCATGGAGACGTCGTCGGGGAAGCTGGCCACGAGGGCCAGGTCACCCCCCTGACGGCGCAGCACCTGCGCCCACAGGTCGTGCGGGGTGTCGCTGAAGGCGTCCCGGGCCTCGGCGGGCAGGACGAACCAGGCCCCCTCGGCGATCTCCGTCTCCAGCTGCGAGGCGCTCCAGCCGGAGTACCCGGCGAAGATCCGCAGCCCGGACAGCTCCGCGACGACGGCCTCGGGGGGCGTGTCGAGGTCGACGAGGCCCACCGAGCCCAGCCCGACGGAACCGAAGACGCGACGGACCCCGAGCGGGTCGGGTCGGTCCCCGGGCACGGAGACGAGCCCCAGGGCGGAGTCCAGCGCCACCGGACCACCCTGGAAGAGCTTCCCCGGGGCCGTCGCGAAGGGCTGCCAGCCGGGCAGGACGCTGTCCACGTCGACGTCCAGCGGCCGGTTCACGACGACGCCCAGCGCGCCGTCCTCGTCGTGGTTGAGCACGAGGACGACGGCGCGGGCGAAGTTCTCGTCGGTCAGCGCGGGGGTCGCGAGCAGCAGCCGTCCGGCCAGGGTCGACGACGGGATCGCGCTGCTCACCTCCCCATCATGTCCTCACACCCGCGGCTGCACGAAGGGAACGGCCGCCCGCGTGGCGCGGACGTACTGCGGCGGCCACGCGACCGCCTCCGGCGCGTGCAGCGCCTGAGCGGCGCGCTGCGGCCAGCGCGGGTCGGCGAGCAGGGGGCGGGCCAGGAAGACGGCGTCGGCGTCACCGCTGACGAGCAGCTGCTCGGCCTGGGCCGGTTCGAGGATGAGACCGACGGCGGCGACGGGGGCCCCCGTCTCGCGGCGGATCCGGGCCGCGTTGGGCACCTGGTAGCCGGGACCGACGGGGATCTGCTGCTCCGGGGCGTTCCCGCCGGAGCTGGCGTCGATCAGGTCGGCCCCGTGGGCGAGGAGTTCCCGGGTCAGTTCCACGGACTCCGCGACGTCCCAGCCGCCCGGCACCCAGTCGGAGGTGGAGAGGCGGACCAGGACCGGCTTCTCCTGCGGCCACACCGCCCGGACGGCGTCGAGGACCTCGAGCAGCAGCCGCGACCGGCCGGCGAGGTCACCGCCGTAGGCGTCGGTGCGGTGGTTGGAGACCGGCGAGAGGAACTGGTGCAGCAGGTAGCCGTGGGCGGCGTGCAGCTCGACGACGTCGAAGCCCGCGGCGTCGGCGCGGCGGGCGGCGTCGGCGAAGCCCGTCACGACGCGGGCGATGCCGTCGAGGTCGAGTTCGGCGGGGGTCGCGTACCCGCCGAACGCGAGCGCGCTCGGGCCGACGGTCTCCCAGCCGCCGTCGGCGGGCGGGACGCTGCCCTGCTGCTCGGCCCAGGGCCGGTAGGTGCTGGCCTTGCGGCCGGCGTGGGCGAGCTGGACACCGATCGCGACGCCCTGGGAGTGGACGAAGTCGACGATGCGGGTCCAGCCCCGCGCCTGCTCCTCGTTCCACAACCCGGCGTCCTGCGGGCTGATCCGGCCCTCGGGGACGACGGCCGCGGCCTCGGTGAGGACGAGCGCGGCGCCGCCGACGGCCAGGCCCCCGAGGTGGACGAGGTGCCAGTCGGTGGGGACGCCCGGCGCCCGTTCGGCGTCGCAGGAGTACTGGCACATCGGTGAGACCCAGATGCGGTTCGCGAACGTCGTGCCGCGCAGGGTGAGGGGTTCCAGCAGTTTGGCCACGAGGGGGAAACTACCCTCAGCGGGGGCGGCGCTTGTCCTCGTACATGTGCCGGTCCGCGCGGGCCAGCACCTCGGCCGTGGACTCGCCGAGGTCGTCGACGACGAGGCCGACGCTGCAGGACACCGCGATCACCGTGCCGTCGGGCAGCGGCACCGGGACGTCGGCGACGGCTTCGCGCAGGCGCCGGGTCAGGGCCTGCGGTTCGACGTCCAGCGAGCTCTCGACGAGGACGATGAACTCGTCACCGCCGAACCGGGCGACGGTGTCCTCCCCGCGCGAGGCCCCGGTGAGCCGTTCCGCGATGCGCACCAGGGCGTGGTCACCGACGAGGTGGCCGTGGACGTCGTTGAGCTGCTTGAGGTCGTCGACGTCGCAGAACGCGACGACCGGGGCGTGCCCCGTGCGGCGGGCGCGGGAACGGGCCAGGGCCCAGCGGTCCTCCAGCAGGCCACGGTTGGGCAGACCGGTGAGGCGGTCGTGGGTCGCGCGGTGGGTGAGGTCGCGGGTGCGCGCGACGTGCTGGCTGACGTCCCAGCAGGACAGGCTCAGCCCACCGGAACCGTCGGCGGGGCCCAGCAGCACCTCGACCGTCACCGTCTCGCCGTCGGGGCGCACGAACCGCCACTCGAAGGCCGTCTGCTCGCCCGGCACCCCGTGCTCGAGCGCCTCGAGCACCTCGGTGACGTCGTCGCGGTGGACGAGGTCGGCCAGCGCCAGCCCCGTCGCCTCCTCGGCCCCCGAGCGGCCCAGGAGGTCGGCGGCGGCGGGGTTCGCCCACGTCGTGAGCCACCCGTCCTCGCCCGGAGCGACGAGGAGCGTGGCCAGCGGAGAGTCCTCCACGAGGCGCCGGTAGTCGGCGTCCTGCACAGCTCCCCCTCGGTCCGGCCGGCTCCGGAGGAGTCGGTGTCAGCCGACCGTACGAGTTCGAACGGCGTGTCTCGCAGCCCGATCCGAAAGACCCCCGACCTGGCGCACACCGCGCGACGCTGCGTTCTGACGAATCACTCAGCGAGACGGGATTCCCACCGGATCGCCCTGCGCGGCGGCGACGACGAGCGGCCGACTGGCCCTCGCCGCACCCAGGACGAGACCGGCACCGGCCACCGCGCAGCCCACGAACCACAGCACACCCGTCGGCGCCGCCGACAGCAGACCGATCACCGGGGAGACGATCAGCAGCGCCAGCGCGGCCGCTCCGCCCATCGTGACCACGAGCGGGATCCACGTCTCCCGGGACCGCGCGGCGTGCAGGACGGCGACGTCGGTCCCCGCCAGGTGCAGCGTCCGGTAGCGACCGCGGGAGTCCAGCACCCGCGACGCCTGGGTCACGCCCGTCGACACGGCCGCGAGGACCGCGGCGATGACGAGGGTCACGGCCGCCCCGGTGCCGATGTCACCCAGCAGCTGCGCGTCCTCCTCACCGGGCGACCCGGCGGTCAACCCCGGGGTCACGCTGAGGCACCCCGCGACGAACGTGACCAGCGAGATGCCCCCCACGCTGCGCCAGGTGCTCTTCGGGTCCTCGCTCATCCGCCGCGCGGCCAGCAGCGTCGGGACCGTCCGGGCCCGGGCACCGAGGACCCGGCCGAGCACGGAGACGAGCAGCGGCCCGACGAGGTTGAAGACCGCGAACGCACCGGCCAGGAAGCCGACCAGGACCAGCGCCCCGACCACCACACCGGCCCCGAACACCACGCTGCCCGCGTTGAAGGCGGCGACGAAACCCGCCCCCAGCACCAGCACCGGGACGACCCGCACCCAGCTCAGACCCTTCTGCGGCAGGCGTTGCGCCACCCCGAGCGGCGTGATCGCGACCCGTCGCAGACTGACCGCGGAGGACACCAGCGCGACGAGCAGGACCGCCGCGACGGTCGCCAGCACCGGCCACGGGCCCAGCCGCAGCTCGGCGACGTCGAAGGCGCGGCCCTGGAACCTCAACCGGGCGAGCGCCGGCACCGTCACCACGTCGAGCACCACCCCGAGGACCGCCCCCGCCACGGCCTGCACGGCCGCGTCCAGGAGGGCCATCGCACCGATCTGCGTGCTCGTCGCCCCCGCGAGGCGCAACCGGGCCAGCCGCTCGTCGCGCCGGGCGACCGTGAGGCGGGCCGCGGCCGCACCGAGGGTCGCCGTCGGCACCAGCAGCAGCGCGACGGAGACCCAGGAGAGCAGGGGGTAGACCTGCGCGTCGGAGTCCGCCCCGGCGCTCGCGGCCCGGGCCGCGAAGGCCTGCACCCCGCCGGCGACGGTGAGCACCGACCACGTCGTCACGGCGAAGGCGGTGACGGCCAGCGTCGTCGGCAACCGGTCGCGCGGGGTGCCGTGGGTGTGACGGGCCAGCGACCACCAGATCGCCAGGGTGGCGTTCACGCCCGGACCCCGGTCGGGGCGCGGAACTCGCTGACGACGTGACCGTCGCGCATGGCCAGCGTCCGGTCGCACCAGCGGGCGACCCCGGCGTCGTGGGTGACGACGACCAGGGCCGCGCCGGTGGCGCGGGTGGCGGAGGTCAGCAGCTCGAGGACCTCCCGACCCGTGGCCTGGTCGAGCGCGCCGGTGGGTTCGTCGGCGAAGACGACGCTGGGCGAGCCGACCAGGGCCCGCGCGATCGCGACGCGCTGCGCCTGTCCCCCGGAGAGCTCGCCCGGTCGCCGGTGCTCCATCCCCGCCAGTCCCAGCTTCGCCAGGAGCTCCCGCGCGCGGGCCGTGGCGGCAGCGCGGGACTGCCCGGCGAGCATGAGCGGTAGCGCCGTGTTCTCGTCGGCCGGCAGTTCGGAGAGCAGCTGACCGGACTGGAAGACGAAACCGAAGTCGTTGCGCCGCAACACGGTGCGTGTGGCGTCCGACATGGATCCGAGATCGCGTCCGGCCAGTTCGACGGCCCCGGAGGTGGGGCGCAGGATCCCGGCGAGGACGTGCAGCAACGTGGTCTTGCCCGACCCCGAAGGTCCCATCACGGCGAGCGACTCCCCGGCGGGGAGGGTGACGTCGACGTCGTCGAGGGCGCGGGTGGTCCCGTAGGTCATGACGAGACCGCGGGCGGTGAGGATGTCCATGCCTCGAGCCTGTCGATCCGCTGTGGCTCGCGCGTCGGAGCGGGGACGGAGTTCCCGGACGCCGGGTCAGCCCTGGGGCCTACGCCTGGCCCGGGAACGCGAGAGCGCCCCGACCGGACCAGCCGGTGGGGCGCTCTCGTGGTGCTGGTGGAGATGGCGGGAATCGAACCCGCGTCCGATAGCGTGAAACCAGGGCTTCTCCGGGTGCATCCTGTTCAGCGGTCTGCTCGGCCCCGATGCTCATACAGGCATGTCACCGCCGGGCCCAGCCGCGTTGATTGTCCCTCTCACCTACGCGACCTCGGTGAGAGGTGAGCCCCCTAGCTGATGCCAGGACCCGGGGCGGGAGCACACCCGGGCTGACAGAGTCACACTCGCTCAGGCGGCGAGGGCGAACTCGGTGCGCTTGGAATCGGCACCTATTGGTTTGCATGGATCGTTGACGAGATGACCATGCATCCTCGACCCGCTTCCCCTGGCTCGACGTCCACCGTCGAAACCTGTCATCCCCATGTTCAGTTGTGCGCCTAGCCTACCCCTCAACGGCCGCCCCGTCGCCCACATTCCCCTCGCCGCCTGCGCGGTCACCTGCCCGGTCACCAGGACCCGCCGCCACCGCCACCGGCCCCTCCCCCGGTGAACCCACCGCCGCCGCCGAACGAGCCGGAGCTCGCCGTGGCGGGGGGTGCGGCGCTGAGGGCGTCGGTGGTGCTGGCGGAGAAGCCGCCCATCGTCCCGGCGAAGAGGGCGACGTTGAAGGTCGACCCCTCGTGGGCCCGCCCGGAGTACCAGCCGGGGGCGGGCAGGGGTGCGTCGGCCGCCTGCAGGGCGCGGGCCCCGGCGACCCAGGCGTCGGTGGCGTCGAGGGCGACGGCGTAGGGCACGAGCCGGGCGAAGCGGTGCGGGGTACCGCCGTCGGCGAGCGCGTCGGCGTCGCCGTAGCGGGCGAGGGTGGCGGCGAACTCGCCGGCCTGCCGGCGGATCTCGCGTCCCCGAGCGGTCAGCGGGCTGGGTGCGGCTCCGGCGAACCCGGCGACGAGGGCGAGGAGTCCGACGACGGTGACGGCGACACCGATGAGGGCGTGGGTCGTCCAGAGCGCCAGGACCAGGGTCAGTGCGCCGCCGGCGAGGGCCACCAGGACGCTGCGCAGCGCCCACCGGCGCAGCACGTTCCGCGGGCGGTCGGTGAACAGGCCGCGGGCG
The DNA here is from genome assembly GCF_979255925.1 of Kineococcus sp. AC630. Taxonomy (NCBI): domain Bacteria; kingdom Bacillati; phylum Actinomycetota; class Actinomycetes; order Kineosporiales; family Kineosporiaceae; genus Kineococcus; species Kineococcus sp. AC630. The sequence continues at coordinate 27,764 of NZ_CEEDMJ010000015.1, read as the reverse complement.
ACGGCGTCGTCCTCGAGCAGGTCCTTCGTCAGCCCGGTCCCGGCCCGGGCGGTGGTGCGGACCGCGGACAGCGAGGTGTCGTCGCCCTCGGCGAAGACGGTGTCCAGCAGCCGTCGTTCGGCCGGGGCGAGCGGGTCGGGGTTGTCGGTGCGGGTGAGGTCCCAGTCGACGACGGACCCGTCGGGGGCGGTGACCTCCTCCAGACGCAGGTGTCCGCGCTGGGCGAGGTCGAGCAGGGTGGCGACGACGTCGACGGTGTGCGCACCACCGTGCACGACGGTCCCGAGCACCCCGGGCGGGACGTCGGTGACCCCGACGGCCCCCTTCGGACCGGCCGTCGCGGGTCGGCGTCGCCGGGCCAGCGCGATCCCCCCGGCTCCGAGGGCGAGGACACCTGCGGCGGCGCCCAGGGTCGGGCCGTCGGCGGTGAAGGCGCGCGCCGGGCTGAAGGTGTCGACGAGCAGCGGGTCGGCGGGGTACAGGGATCCGATGGGTAGCGCGGCGGCGATCGTGACCCCTCGCTCGGGGCCCAGCCCGGTGGCGGCGAACGTGGCGCCGGTGGCGGTGGCGGCGGCGGAGCACCGGTCGGTGCTGCCCTCCTCGCCCTGGAAGCACCGGGGGTCGGTGACGGCGGCGGGGGCCTCGAGGGTGACGTCGACGCGGTCGATCGGGACCTGCCAGCCGGTGCCGACGACGTCGTAGGCGAGCTGCAGTCCCCCGTCGACGCGGTCGACGACGGCGGGGACGGTGTAGGTGAGGACGTAGGTCTCCCGGCCCGTGACGTCGTTCGCGGCGGGGTCGCCGATGCGGACGTCGAGGAAGCCGTCGTCGGTCTCGGTGCTCACCCGGGTGGCGGCCCCGGTCGGACTGGTGACCTGCAGGTCGCGCACGGGGTAGCGGCGGTCGTGGGTCTGGTCGTGCGGAGCCTGGACGGGGAGGAAGCGTTCCAGGCCGTGGTGGCCCTCGCGGCCGAAGTCGTAGCTGATCTCCTCGCGAACGGCGACGGACCCGTCGGCGCCGACCGTGAGCCGGGCCGCGTAGGAGTCGACGCGCTCGTCGTCGGAGGGACCGTCGGCCGAGGCCGCGGTGGCCAGCGGCCCCAGGACCAGGGCCGCTGCCCCGAGGCCGGCGAGCAACGTGGTCGTGGTGCGCATGGACCGATGACAGCGCTCACGGGCCGGGCGCGCATCCGCAGTTCGTCGAACGTCAGCGGTTCTTGCGCTCCGACATCGCGCGGTCGGCTTCGCGCCGGTCCTGGCGTTCGCGCAGGGTCTGGCGCTTGTCGTAGTTCTTCTTGCCCCGAGCCAGCCCGATCTCGACCTTGACCTTGCCGTCGTTGAAGTAGAGCGCCAACGGCACGATCGTCAGTCCGGACTCGCGGACCTTCCCGGCCCAGCGCTCGATCTCCTCGCGGTGCAGGAGGAGCTTCCGCTTGCGTCGCGGGGTGTGGTTGGTCCACGTGCCCTGGACGTACTCGGGGATGTGGACCCCTTCGAGCCACATCTCACCGCGGTCGATGTGGGCGAAGCCGTCCACCAGGGACGCCCGCCCCATCCGCAGCGCCTTGACCTCGGTGCCCATCAGGCTGACGCCCGCCTCGTAGACGTCGTCGATGAAGTAGTCGTGGCGCGCCTTGCGGTTGCTGGCGATCACCTTGCGACCGGTCTCGCGCGGCACGTGGTCCTCCAGGTCCTGCTGTGGTGCTCGATCTCGGACCTTCGAGTCTAGGCGGCGTGCGCCGGGTCCCGCACCGCAGTTCCGTCCTGTCCCGTTCTGTCCCGTTCTGGTGGACGCTCAGACCTTCAGCCAGCGGCGCAGGCTGAACAGCGAGGCGATGACGGCGAACACCACGCCGACGGCGACGATGATCGGTCCCGTCTCGGTGAGCACGTCGTGGGTCGAGATGAGCCGCGTCGTGAACCCCGGCCGCGACTGCAGCCTCGAGACCCCGAAGTTGACCATCGCCCACAGCGCCCCGGAGGCGAGGACGCCACCGACGAGGCTCGCGACGACCCCCTCGAGGACGAACGGCAACTGGATGAGGGCCCGCGAGGCACCCACCAGGCGCATGATCGTCGTCTCGCGACGGCGGCTGAACGCGGTGAGCCGGATGGTCGTGGAGACGAGCATCATCGAGCAGATCAGCATGAGCGCGGCCAGCCCGAGCGAGACGCGCGTCGCGGTGTCGAGCACCGTGAACAGCGGCTGCAGGATGGCGCGCTGGTCGGGGATCTCCTCGACCCCCGCGTAGTCCTGGTACTCGGCGGTGAGCTCGAGGTAGCGCGACGGTTCCTTGAGCTTCACGCGGAAGGACTCGGGGAGCTGGTCGGCGGTGACGTTGTCGGACAGGCCCGGCGCCGTCGTCTCCTTGAAGTTCTGGTACGCCTCCTGCTTCGACTCGTAGTAGACCCGCTCGACCAGCGGGTCCGCGGTCAGCGCGTCCCGCAGGGCGTTGCGCTGGGTGTCGCTGACGGCACCGCCGGGGCAGCTCGTGGCGAGGGACTCGTCCCCGCACAGGAAGATCGAGACCTGGACGCGGTCGTACCACTCGCCCTTGAGGGTCCCCGCCTGCTTCTGCACGAGCAGACCGGTCCCGAAGAAGAACAACGACACCATCGTGACGAGCACGACGGAGAGCGTCATCGTGAAGTTGCGGCGCAACCCGGTGAACATCTCACCGAGGACGAAACCGATCCGCATCAGCGACCCGATCCGTAGACGCCGCGGTCCTCGTCGCGCACGACACGACCGTCGCGGAGCTCGACGACGCGCTTGCGCATCTGGTCGACGATGTCGTCGTCGTGCGTGGCCATGACGATCGTGGTCCCCGTGCGGTTGATCCGGTCGAGCAGCTTCATGATCCCGACGCTGGTCTCGGGGTCGAGGTTCCCGGTGGGTTCGTCGGCCAGCAGCAGCGAGGGCCGGTTGACGAACGCGCGCGCGATGGCGACGCGCTGCTGCTCACCCCCGGAGAGCTCGTGCGGACGGCGCTTCTCCTTGCCGGCCAGCCCGACGAGACCGAGGGTCTCGGGGACGGTCTGGGCGATGACGTGACGCGGCTTGCCGAGCACCTGCAGGGCGAAGGCGACGTTCTCGTAGACGGACTTGTCGGCGAGGAGGCGGAAGTCCTGGAAGACGACCCCGATCTGGCGACGCAGGGCCGGCACCTTCCAGGAACGCAACCGGCCGACGTCACGACCGGCGACCTGGACGGACCCGCTGCTGGCGCGCTCCTCCTTGAGGACCAGGCGCAGGAAGGTCGACTTCCCCGACCCGGACGGACCGACGAGGAAGACGAAGTCGCCCTTGTCGATCTGGAGGGTCACCTCCGCGAGCGCGGGGCGGTGCCCCTCGCCGTAGACCTTGCTGACGTGCTCGAAGGTGATCACTCGTGGGGGTGGTCAGTCTCGGGGACAGGGAGAACTGGTGCTGCTCTGACCACCACCACCATACGGTCCGCCCACTGTGGGTGAGCGCAAGACTCCCTGCGGGTGATCTTCGGTCAGGCCTGCTCGACCTGTTTGCGCCAGCGGATGCCCGCGTCGAGGAAGCTGTCGATCTCGCCGTCGAAGACGTTGGAGGTGTTGCCGACCTCGTAGTTCGTCCGCAGGTCCTTGACCATCTGGTACGGGTGCAGGACGTAGGAGCGCATCTGGTTGCCCCACGAGCCGGAGTCGTCGCCCTTGAGCGCGTCGAGCTCGGCCTGGCGGTCCTTGCGGGCCTTCTCCAGAAGCTTGGCCTGCAGGACGCGCATGGCGGCGGCCTTGTTCTGCAGCTGCGACTTCTCGTTCTGGCAGGTCACGACGATGCCGGTCGGGAGGTGGGTGAGGCGCACCGCGGAGTCGGTCGTGTTGACGGACTGACCACCGGGACCCGAGGAGCGGTAGACGTCGACGCGGACCTCGTTCTCGTTGACGTCGACGTGGTCGGTCTCGGCCACGACGGGCAGGACCTCGACGCCGGCGAAGGACGTCTGGCGACGGCCCTGGTTGTCGAAGGGCGAGATCCGCACGAGGCGGTGGGTGCCCTGCTCCACGGACAACGTGCCGTAGGCGTAGGGCGCGGCGACCTTGAAGGTGGCCGACTTGATGCCCGCCTCCTCGGCGTAGGAGGTGTCGTAGACCTCGCTCTTGTAGCCGCGACGTTCCGCCCAGCGCAGGTACATCCGCATGAGCATCTCGGCGAAGTCGGCGGCGTCGACGCCACCGGCCTCGGAGCGGATCGTGACGATGGCCTCACGGTTGTCGTACTCCCCCGACAGCAGGGTGCGGACCTCGAGCTGCGCCAGCTGCGCCTTCACCGCCTCCAGCTCGGTCTCGGCCTCGACGAGGGAGTCGGCGTCGTCCTCGTCCTCGGAGAGCTCGACGAGCACCTCGAGGTCGTCGATGCGACCGCCCATCTTCTCGATGCGGTCGAGCTCGGCCTGCACGGCGGAGAGGCGGCTGGTGACGGTCTGGGCGTGCTCGGGGTCGTCCCACAGGCTCGGTGCGGCGGCCTCGTCGTTGAGGTCGGCCAGCTCCTTGCGCAGCGCTTCGAGGTCCGACACCTCGCGGATGGACGCGTACGTCGTGCGCAGGGCGGAGATCTCAGCGGGGAAGTCGATGGCCACGACCGACGAGTCTACGTCGGGGCACCCGGCCCGCCCTTCACGCGAACGCCGCGGAGGGCAGGTCGCGCTCGTCCTCGACGATGGCGCGCACGATCCGCTCCGCCACCGCCTCCGGGTCCAGGCCCGTCGGCAGCCGCGGTGCGGTCCCGGCGACGGGACGCTGCGCCAGGCCCGTCTCGGTGTGCGGGGGGCGCACGTCGATCACCCGCACCTCGCGCCGGACCTCCCGGGCCAGCGCCTGGGTGAAGGAGCTGAGCGCCGCCTTCGCCGCGGAGTACGCGGCCATCCCCGGCTGCGGCCGTTCGGCCACGACCGCGGAGACGACGACGGCGAAGCCCCCCGTCGTGATCTGCGGGACGGCCGCGCGCAGCAGCCGGATCGGCCCGAGGGTGTCGGCGAGGAACAGCTCGTCGAGGAGCTCGTCGTCGGCCTCCACCCCCGGACCGAAGGCGACGACCCCGGCCGCGTGGACCAGGCCGTCGAGGCCGCCGAGGTGGTTGACGGCCTCCGCGACGAGGCGTTCCGGCTCCCCCGGCAGGCGCAGGTCGGCGGCCACGGCGTGGGCCCCCTCGAGCGTCGAGACGTCCCGCCCGCTGAGGACCACCCGCGCCCCGGCCCGGGTCAGGAGGCGCACGATCGGCCGCCCCAGACCACCGCCGGCACCCGTGACGAGGATCCGTGCGTCCTTGAGTTCGCTCACGCTGTGACGCTGACACGTTCAGCGCAGGTCGGCGACCGCACGTGACGTGGCCCGCAGCCGGATCCCGGCCGCGAACTCCTCGGGGACGAAGGCGACGAACAGCGGCCGGACGTCGACGTCCAGGACCACGACCGCCGTGCGCCCGTCCGGGGTTCCCGTGCCTTCGGCCACGACGACACCGGCGAGGTCGGCGTGGGCGGCGACGTAGTCGGCCGCGCTGTCCCGGACCGAGGCGTCGGAGAGCAGCAGACCGCCGCCGCCCGTGTAGTAGGCCGCGTCGTCGAGGGCGTCGGCCGCGTCGGCCGCCGCCGCGTCGGCCACCGCGTAGAGACGTTTGCGCTGCAGGTGCACCGCCGAGGCGGACACCACGACCAGCACGAGGACCATCGCGAGCAGGCCGAAGGCCAGCGACAGCAGCGCGATCCGCCCCTCGTCGTCCCGCCGGTTCACGAGGCGAACCGGTCGACGACGGCGACCCGGCGCACCTCCACCGGGACGTGCGCCGGGACGGCCCCGCCCAGGAATCCCGGGACGAAGGGCAGGTCGACGTCGATCCGCACCGTCGCGACGATCTCCGCCTCCGGTGAACGGCACGGGTCCGCCGCGCACTCCAGCACCAGCGTCCCCGGCGGGGTCGCGAACCCCTGGTCGGCCAGCGCGAGGGCCACCGACGTCTCGGCGAGGGTCTCCCCGTCGGCCGTGGTCGCGAGCACACGCGACGCCTCCCGCGCCCCGGACTCGGCGGCGAACGTCGCCGCCTGGACCCGGCCGAGGGTGAGGACCAGGTAGGCGATGGGCACGAGCAGGAGCACGCCCACGACGAGGAACTCCACCGCCGCGCTGCCCTCGTCGCGGGTCACCGCGCGCCCTCCAGGACCGCGTGGCCCTCGAGGTGCATCCCCCGGCCGACGCCGAACAGGCCGATCACGGGCAGCGGCGCGTCCACGTCGACCTGCACGACGCGCAGCCCGCCGAGGTCGACGACGTCCGCCGCGACGTGGTCGGCGAAGCGGGGCGAGAGCGACGCGGTCAGGAGTTCCCGGCTGCGCCGTGCGCCGAGTTCCGGGGTGTTGCCCCGCAGAGCGCCGAACCGGGCCCCCTCCCCCGCGCAGTCCGCGGCCGTGGCCCGGACGTGCTGCACGACGGCGAGCTGCACGACGGCCGCGAACAGCAGCGCCAGCAACCCCGCGACGGCCGCGAACTCCGCCACGGCGGAACCCTCGTCCTTCCTCACAGCTGCCCGACGACGGCGTCCATCGCCTGGGTGAACACCGCCTCCAGCCGGGGGCCGGCGACGGCCCACAACCCGACGACCAGCCCGGCCGTCATGATCGTGACCAGCACCCAGCCGGGGACGTCGCCCCGGTCGTCGGAGTTCTCCCGGGCGTTCGCCAGGGCACGGGCGATCCAGGTGCGCACGCGGCGCAGGTCGAGCGTCGACACGGACGGTCTCCAGTTCCTCGGTGTTCAGGGGTTTCGACAGGGGTTCCGACAGGGGGTTTCGAGAGGGGTCTCAGCCGAGCTGCAGCTGGGCCAGGCCGGGGTAGACCGCGAAGAGCACGGTGACGGGCAGGACGCCGAAGACGACGGGAACCATCATCTGGACCTCCTTGCGACCGCCGCTCTCGACGAGTCGGCGTCGCTCGGCCTCGCGGGCGTCGCCCGCCTGGGCGCGCAGCACCTCGGCCAACGGGCTGCCCGCCTCGACGGCCACGGCGATCCCGTCGACGAACCGGGTGAAGGGCGCGACGCCCCACCGCCCGGCGAGGTCCAGCAGCGCGTCCAGCAGCGGCGTCCCGGTGCGGACCCGGCCCAGGCTGTGCCGCAGGTGCGCGCACAACGGGCCGTTCCCGGCCGCGACACGCTCGAGCGCACCGGCGACGTTCTCCCCCGCCCCCACGGACAGGGCGAGCAGTTCCGCGACGTCGGGCAGGTCCGCCGCGATCTCCGCCCGCCGGACCCGGACGCGACGGGCCAGGAGTTCCCCCCGGGCCAGGGCGCCGGCGAACCCACCCGCCACCACGAACGCCACGACCGTGACCGGGGTCGACCCGCCGGCCAGGAACCCCGCAGGCACCGCCGACACGACCCCGGCGACCGAGAAGAGGACCTGTTCCGCGCGGTGCTGGGCGACCGCGGCCTCCAGCCCGGACGCACCGCCGGAAGCAGGGTCGAGGGACGGGTCCAGGACCGCCAGTCGCTCGGCGACCACCCGCCCCGACCCCAACCGCGCACCCACCGCGGACCCGATGCCGCGCAACGGATCGGCCCACCACGACGCCCGCTGGGCCTGGGCTGCACCGAGGTAGGGGCCGACACGGGCCTCGATCCCCGGCGAACGGTTCCACGGCGCGGCGTGCAGGAGCACGAGGAAACCCGTCCCGGCCAGCAGCCCGAGCAGGATCCCGACGTTCACGACAGCACCCGTCGCGTCGTGGGCAGGCGGCCCAGGCGGGACATCGCCGCGTAGGAACCCGCGGAGACGACCGTTCCCACCAGCAGCACCAGGGCCCCGGCCGAGGAGTCGAAGGCCTCCAGGGTTCCCGGGCGGGTGGCCAGCAGCGCCAGGACGATCCACGGAGCGGCGACGGCGAGCCGCGCCGCCGACACCGTCCAGCTCTGACGGGCCAGGAGTTCACCGCGGGTGCGCTGGTCCTCGCGCAAGTAGCCGGACAACGTCCGCAGCGTGGTGCCGAGGTCGCTGCCGCCGACCTGCCGCGTCATCCGCAGGGTGGCGGCGAGCCGGTCGAACACCGGGTCGGCGAGTTCCTCCTGCAACCGGCGGAGTTCGGTGTCGAAGGCACCGCTGGCGCGGTGGCCGGCGGCGAAGCGCGCGAAGGCCGGTCGCAGCGACTGCGGCCCCCGGCTCGCGAGACCGCAGACGGCCTCGGGCAGGGACGACCCCGCCCGCACCGCCGAGGCGAGGGTGTCGACGACGTCCGGCCACTGCGCGGCGGTGTCCTCGCGGCGTCGCCGGACGCGCTGCCGCAGACCGAGCACGGGCAGGGCGGCGGCGGCGCACCCCGCGGCGGCGCCGAGGACGAGGACCCCGCTCGTCCCGGTCACCACCACCGCGCCCAGCACCCCCGCGAGCAGGCACGCCGCGGGCAGCACGGGGACGGGAACCTCCCGCCACCCCGCGGCGTCCAGGAGTTCGCGGACGCGGGAGGCGCGGCGGGCAGCGGCGCGGGGCGGCCGTTCCCAGCAGGCCCACCACGCGCAGAACAACCCGACGCCGAACACCACGCCGACGCCGACGCCGTCCATCAGGACCCACCCGCCAGCAACGCCGTCAGGTCGAAACCCGCGCGCACGAACCGGTCGCGGTGCGGCGGCCACCCCGTCCCCCGGACGAGGGCACCGTCACGGGTGACGAAGACCTCCGCGGTCTCGACGACGCCACCCTCGGTGCGACCCGTGACGGCCAGGACCTCCCGCACCCGCCGCCGCCCGTCGACGTCGAGTTCCGCGTGCACGACGAGGTCGAGGCTCGCCGCCACCGCGGGAACGACGAAACCGCTCGTCACGTTCTCCCCGGCCAGCAGCGGCAACGTGCACATCTTGGCGACGGCGTCGGCGGCGGAGTTCGCGTGGATCGTCGCGGCCCCCGGCAGGCCGCTGTTCAGCGCGATGAGCAGGTCGAGGCTCTCGGCCTGGCGCACCTCCCCCACGACGAGCCGGTCCGGGCGCATCCGCAACGCCTCCTTCACCAGGCGCCGCAGCGGGATCTCCCCACGCCCCTCGAGGTTCGGCTGGCGGCACTGCATCGCGACGACGTCGCGCGCAGCGAGTTGCAGTTCGAAGACCTCCTCGCAGGTGACGACCCGCTGGTTCGCCGGCACCGCGCTGAGCAGGCAGTTCAGGAGCGTCGTCTTGCCGGCCTGGGTCGCGCCGGAGACCAGGAGGTTCAACCCGGAGGTGACGGCCGCGGCGAGGAACGCGGCGGCCGGGGCCGTCAGCGAACCGAGGGTCACCAGGTCGTCGAGGCGACGGGCCCGGGCGACGAACCGCCGCACGTTCACCGCCCAGTGCCGACGGGTGACGTCGGGGATGACGACGTGGACCCGGGAACCGTCGGGCAGCGCGGCGTCGACGAACGGGCTCGAGAGGTCCACCCGACGGCCGGTGCTGGCCAGCATCCGCTCGACGAGTTCGGCGACGGTGTCCTCGTCGAGGATGGTGGTCGTGAGTTCGGAGACCCCGCCGCGGGCCACGAACACCTTCCCGGGTTCGTTGATCCAGATCTCCTCGACCTCGGGGTCGTCGAAGTAGCGCTGCAGCGGGCCGAAACCCGACACCGCGGCCACCACCGCACGCACGGCCTGGTCGCGGTCGTCGAGGCCCGGCAGGGAACCGTCGAGGGAACGCAGGTCGTAGTCGAGCACGACGCCGTCGACGAGGGCCCGGAGTTCCGCGGGGTCGCCGCGGAAACTGCCCGCCGCGATCCGGCGGCGCACCAGCGTGCGCACCTCGTCCTCGACCATCCGCACCGCGTCCACGTCCACCCCCTGGTTCTCGGTCCCCGGTTCTCGTCCGGAGACGGTAGGGCAGCAGGGCCGTGTGGCGTTCGGGTGATGTGGACAACTCCCGGTACGACCCTCGGCCCTGTGGACGACGGCCGCGTCCCGCGGACGGCGTGCCACGATCCCGGCGTGCCGTTCCGGATGACCGTCCTGGGCGCCGACGTGGAGATCGACCCCCCGGTCGAGGATCCCGACGGTGTCACGCTGGCGGCTGCCCGCGAACTCCTCGAACCCCTGACCGGCCCCTGGCCCTCGGGGTGGGAGGAGGAGTGGCGGGTGGACGGGGAACTCGTCGCCGGCGCGGTCCTCGGCCGACCGCCGCTGGTGGCCGGGGTCCGGGTTCCCGCCGTCGACGAGGCCCACCAGGTCGGCGGGGCGGAACTCGCGCTGCACGTCGTCGCCGGACCCGAGGCCGGTCGGACGTCGGGCCTGGGAACCGGCACCCACCGCGTGGGTCGCCGCGGGGAACCGGGGACCGCACTCGGTCTCGACGACCCCTCGGTGTCGCGCGTCCACGCGGAACTCATCGTGCACGACGACGGAACCGTGACGGTGCGCGACACCGGCTCGCTCAACGGAACCGCGTTGATCCATGCGAACGACCGGGAGACCCTGCGCGGCTCCCGTCGGGTGCCGTTGCCCGTCCGCCTGGCGCTCGGTGGTTCCGTGCTCGAACTCGCCCCGACCCCGGTGCGTCCCGCGGGGGTCCGTGCCGACGGTCAGGGCCGCCTCCGGCTGAACCGGCCGCCGCGACTGCTCCCGCCGGCGCCCAGCCACGTGCTGCGCTGGCCCGCGGGAGCGCCGAGCGCAGAGGCCCCGGAACTCCCCGTCCTCGCCCTGCTGGTGCCCTTGGCCCTCGCGGGTGTCCTGGCGCTGCTCTGGAGCCCGCTGTCCCTGCTGCTGGGCCTGGCCTCCCCCGTGCTCGTCGGTGGGCAGTGGTGGACCCAGCGCCGTCGGCACACGGCCACCACCCGCCGTCGGGCCGTGGAACTGCGGGCCGCCCGGGAACTGGTCGCCGCCACCCGCCGCTCGGCGCTCACCGCCGAGCACGACCGGGCCCACGAGTTCGCTCCGGACGCGGCGAGGCTGCTGGCCGAGGTCCTCGGCCGCGGCGAGGGCCTGTTCGCGCGTTCGCCGGAGCACCCCGACCACCTGCACGTCCGGTTCGGGCTCGGCGACCGCCCGTCCGAAGCGGTCGAGGTGCGCGGGGAACGCCCCGACGCCGAGGTGCCGGAGGTGCTGCTGCGCGACGTCCCGGTGGGGGTCGCGCTCACCGCGGGGCCGCTCGGGCTGGCCGGACCCCGTCCCGCCCTGCTGCGCACGGCCCGGTTCGTGATCGGCCAGCTCGCGGGGTGGCACTCGCCGGCGACCCTGCGCCTCGCCGTGGCCGGGTCCCCGGAGGACTGGTCGTGGAGCACCTGGCTGCCGCACCTGCTCACCCCCGACCTCGACCTCGACGCCGCTCACGTCCTCGCCACCGCTGCGCGCGAGCTGGCCCAGCGCCGGGCCGGCACGCGGGGCGGTCGGGAGCAGTGGCGCGGCGGGAACCACCTGGTGCTCGTGCTCGACGACGCGCCCCGGTGGCGGCCGGACCCGCGACTGGCCGACCTGCTCGTCGACGGGCCCCGGCACGGCGTGCACGTGGTCTGCCTGGCCGACGACGTCTCCGAGCTGCCCGCGGAGTGCCGTTCCGTCGTCGACCTCGCAGCGACCCCGGCCCGGCTCGTCACCGGTGCCGGGTCGAGCCGCTTCCGTCCCGACGGGGTGGGCGTGGACTGGTCGGAGCGGCTGGCCCGCGGGCTGGCGCCCCTGCGCGACGCCGGGACGACGGCGGGTACCGCGACCCCCGGTGACGTGCGGCTCACCGACCTCCTGGGTCCCGCGAGCGCGGAGCACCTCGCCCGGTCCTGGCGGGAGGTGGTCCCCGGACTCCCGGTGGTCCTCGGCGTGGGCGGGCAGGGTGTCTGCCGGGTCGACCTCGCCGCGGACGGTCCGCACACGCTCGTCGCCGGCACGACGGGCGCGGGCAAGTCCGTGCTGCTGCGGACCCTCGTCGCCGGGTTGTGCGCGGGCTCACCGCCCGAAGCCGTCCAGCTGGTCCTCGTCGACTACAAGGGTGGGGCGGCGTTCGGGGACTGCGTGCGGTTGCCGCACGTCGCCGGGGTCGTCACCGACCTCGACGACCAGCTCGCCGCACGGGTGCTGCGCAGCCTGCGCGCCGAGGTCCGCCGCCGCGAGGAGGTCCTGGCCGCCGCGGGCGTCGCCGACGTGCGCGACCTGGCGCCGGGACGACTCCCGCGCCTGGTCGTCGTCGTCGACGAGTTCCGGGTGCTGAGCCAGGAGCTGCCCGACTTCGTCGACGGTCTCGTGCGGTTGGCCGCCGTCGGTCGGTCGCTGGGCATCCACCTGGTCCTGGCGACCCAGCGGCCCGCGGGGGTGGTCAGCCCGGAGATCCGGGCGAACACCAACCTGCGGATCGCTCTGCGCGTGCAGGACCGGGCCGACGCCGAGGACGTCGTGGGCGATCCGTCCCCGGCCTCCTTCAGCGACCGGGTCCCCGGGCTAGCCGTCCTGCGACGGGGCAGCGAAGGGCTGGAGACGTTCCAGACCGCGCGGCTGTCGGGTCCGCGCCCCCGCGTGGGCCTGCAGGTCCGGACCCCGGGGACGGTGCAGGCGGGCGAGGAGGTCGACGACCTCCCCGGCCTGGTGAACGCGGTCCGCACGGCCGCCGCCGACCGGACGGTGCCCGCCTCCCCCTGGCTGGCGCCGCTGCCAGACGTCCTGGGCTCCGACGACGTCCCGCCCTCCGGTGGGAGCGTCCTGACCTGGGGGCGGCTCGACCTGCCGGACAGCCAGCGTCAGGAGAGCGCCGGCTGGGACCTCGCGGCCGGGGACCACCTGCTCGTCGTCGGCGGGATCCGTTCGGGCCGCACGACGCTGCTGCGGCGCCTGGTCACGGCGGCCGGTCGCGGCAGGGCCGCGGATCCCCTGGAGGTGCACGTGCTGGACGCCGGCGGCGGGTTCGCCCACCTCGCCGGCCGGGGTCGGATCGGGTCGGTGGTGGGCCCGAGCGAGGTGTGGCGGGCCGGGCGGTTGCTGCTGCGGCTGCAGGGGGAGGTCGAGCGGCGGCGGGCGTCGGGCTGGGCCGGTGAGCCGTTCCTGCTGCTCGCCGTCGACGGCTGGGAGGCCTGGGTGAACGCCCTCGGCGCGGCGGACCCGGCCGCCGGTCCGGAGGCGCTGCTGCGGCTGCTGCGGGAGGCCTCCGGCGTCGGCGTCCGGATCGTCGTGGGCGCGGACCGGCAGGCGCTGACGGGTCCCGTGGCGGGCACCTGCGGTCAGGTCGTGCTGCTGCGCCTGCCGGACCGCAGCGACGCCGCGCTGCTCGGTCTGCGCGCTGCCGAGGTGCCGCGGCAGGCCCCACCGGGGCGGGGTCTGCTGGTCGTCGACGGTCGCGCGCAGGAGGTGCAGGTCGCCCTGCCCTTCGCACCGGGTGCGGTCGGCGGGCGCGACGCGGTGGCCCCGCTCCCCGCGGTGGTGCGCCTCGACGACGTCGGCGTGGGCGGCCGGGACGGGCTCCCGTTGGGGCGTGGCGGTGACGACGCCGACGTGGTGCGGGTCGACCCGCGGAGGGCCGTCCTGGTCTGCGGTCCACCGGGCAGCGGACGCACGTCCGCACTGCGGGCGCTGGCCGGGGCCGAGACCGTCGCGGGCGGCACGGTGTGCTGGGCTCGTGAGGTCGACACGGAGGCTCTCGGCGCCGCTCTCGCGGGAGGCGCCCTCGTCCTGGTCGACGACGTCTCCCGACCCCTGCCGCCGGCGTCGGAGGACGTGCTGGTGGCCGCCCTGGCCCGCGACGGCAGGGCACGGGTGGTGCTCGCGGGGGACGGCGCGGAGGTGGCCGGGGCCTTCCGCGGCCTGGCCGCCGTGGCACGGACGGCCGCCCGGACCACGGTGCTGCTGGGCCGCGGCGGGACGGTGCCCGCGGAGGTCGTCTCGCGGCGCCCGGTCGTGGCTCCCGGGCCGGGCGTGGGAGCGGGCTTCGTGGTGCGTGACGGGCAGTGGACGAGCGTGCGCGTCGCCACCCCCGTCGAGCACCTGGACGAGGGCCCCGAGGTGGGCCCGGAACGCCGTGACGGTTGCCTTACGGTGAGTGGGTGAGTGACGCCTCCCCCACCGCTTTCACCCTCCGCACCGCCGTCCCCGCCGACGGCGCGAGCATCGCCGACATGGTCCGCGAGCTCGCCGAGTACGAGAAGGAGCCGGAGGCCGCGACAGCGCGGGCCGAGGACTTCGCCCGCGCGCTCGAGCCGGGGACGGGGATCGGCTGCGTGCTGGCCGAGGTGGAGGTCGACGGCGTCGTCCAGGTCGCCGGGATGGCCCTCTGGTACACGACGTTCTCGACCTGGCTGGGCCGGCAGGGGATGTGGCTGGAGGACCTGTTCGTCCGGCCCGAGCACCGACGGTCCGGGATCGGTCGGGCGTTCTTCGGCGAGCTGGGACGCATCTGCACCGACCGCGGCCTCGGGCGCCTGGAGTTCTGGGTGCTGGACTGGAACACCCCGGCCCACGGCTTCTACCGGACGCTCGGGGCGACCCCCGAGGAGGACTGGACCGTGTGGCGCCTCGACGGGGACCGGCTGGACGCGTTGGCGACCGCCTCTGACCGGAAGTGACCCACAGTGCGCGGCGGTCTACGGTGAGCATCTGCCAAGCTGCTGTGTGCGACACCCGCACCCGGCCCCGAGAGGACGTCAACCCGTGTCCACCCCCACGACCGGAGACCCGGTGAGCACCCCGGACCCGGACGCAGCGACCGATCTGGTGGAACTGCGGGTACCGGCGGACCCGGCCTACCTGACCGTGGTCCGCACGGCGAGCGCCGGCCTGGCCGCGCGGCTCGACCTGACCCTCGACGAGATCGAGGACCTGCGCATCGCCGTGGACGAGGCCTGCACCCTGCTCCTGGGCTCCGCCCCCGACGACGAGGAACTGGTCGCGACCTTCCGGCTCGGCGAGGGCAGCCTCGAGGTCGAGGTCCGCGGCCCGGCCCGGGAACTGCCCGAGCGTTCCAGCTTCGCCTGGGCCGTGCTGGAGGCCCTGGTCGGCGAGGTCTTCACCGGAACGTCCTCCACCGGGGCCTGGATCGTGTTGCGGCACAGCAAGACCAGTGGCGCCCAGGCGAGCCTGGCGGCGGGGGTCGGGTGAACCGGACGCCGCCGCGCCCCCGTGCGCGTGACGTCCCGGTGGCGCGCACGCACGCGCACGGTGACCCTGAGGTCATCGATCCGCGCAGCAGAGCCGACGAAGACACCGACGGCCGCCCTGCGGACGTCCCGCAGCCGCCCGTCGCGGCGCCACTCGACCTGCCGTCCTCCCGCGACGTGGAGGACGCCCCGCTGCTGTCCCGGATGGCCTCCCTCCCGATCGGGGACCCCGAGCGGATCCGCTTGCGCGACGACCTCACCCGCCGCCACCTCCCCCTGGCCGAGCACCTCGCCGCGCGCTTCCTCGGCCGCGGCGAACCGCAGGACGACCTCGTCCAGGTCGCCACCATCGGGCTCCTGAAGGCCCTCGACCGCTTCGACCCGACCCGCGGCGTCCCCTTCGGCGCCTACGCCGTGCCGACCATGCTCGGCGAGATCAAACGTCACTTCCGCGACCGCGGGTGGGCGATGCGCGTCCCCCGCCGCATCCAGGAGGCCGGGCGGGCGCTCGGCGACGCGCGCGAGGCGCTCACCCACGAACTCGGTCGGGCGCCGACGATCGCCGAACTCGCCGAACGCACCGGTTACGACGCCGAGGACGTCGTCGACGTCCTGGAGTCCGCGAACGCCTACTCGACGTTGCCCCTGGACACCGGCTCCCCGACGTCCCCGGTCGCCTCCCTCGGTGCCGACGACGACGCCTTGCAGAACGTCGAGAACCGCGAGGCGCTGCGCCCGCTGCTGGCCGGTCTGGCGGCACGGGAACGCCGGATCCTGGCGCTGCGCTTCGTGCGCGGGATGTCGCAGTCGCAGATCGCGGCCGAGATCGGCATCTCCCAGATGCACGTGTCGCGGTTGCTGACCCGGACCCTCGCCGAGCTGCGCGAGGGCCTCGGTGACGAGACGGACTGACCCCGGTGCGTGCGGGTCAGCGCGAGACCTGCGCGGAGACCGACGGCACGAACAGCCCGACGAGCACCACGACGGCCGGCACGACCAGGACGACTCCCACCCACGGTGATCCCCCGCTGAACGCGGGGATGCCCGCGGCCAGTTCGAGCAGCTGCCACACCACGACCGGGGAACGCGCCCAGGTCGCGCGGTGCAGGAGGCCCCACCCGCAGAAGCCGACGCCCACCGCGAAGATCAGCGCCATCACGACCATCGCGATCGCCGCGATCGGCGCAGCGGCGTCCTCGACGAGCAGTCCGTGCAGCAGGTAGACCGCGGCCCCCACGAGGATCAGCGCCTCGACGAGCACGAGGGCCGCGACGAGCGTCAGCAGTGGTGAACGACGCGGGGTGGGCGCAGGGTGGGAGGACGAACCGGAGGGCACGAGGACAACGCTACGGCGTACCCCTGAGCGCCGGCCCCCCTCGGGGGGCCACCGCTACGGCGTGTCGCGGTGGCTCGTGCGGGGATCGGGGATTACCGGGAGGGGTCATCCGTGTTACGTCCATGTGACGAAGCCGACACGCTTCCTCCACGAACGGCCCGGCTGTACCTCTTGTGGGAAGCGCCGCGGGATGTGACATTAGATCCCAACGCGATCCCCGACACACGTCGCACCTGGTCCACACCGACCAGTGCGGGTATGTCCCGGCACCGCCGGCGCTGCCGGTGCTCAGGGATCACGCGTGTCCAACTCGTCACCACGACACGGACCCGCGCGTACTGAGACCGCAACCGCTGAGAAGGAGTGGAATCCCCATGGACTGGCGCCACCGCGCTGCCTGCCTCGACGAAGACCCCGAACTGTTCTTCCCCATCGGGAACACGGGTCCGGCGATCCTCCAGATCGAAGAGGCCAAAGCTGTCTGCCGCCGTTGCGACGTCGTCGACTCCTGCCTGAAGTGGGCACTGGAGACCGGCCAGGACGCCGGCGTCTGGGGCGGCATGAGCGAGGACGAACGCCGCGCGCTCAAGCGCCGCGCCGCCCGCGCCCGCCGCGCGAGCTGACCTCAGCTCCACCACCCACCTCGAGCAGCCCCGGGATCCACGAGGTCCCGGGGCTGTTCGACGTCCGATCAGCAGCGTCCGGTCAGTTGCGGACGGAGCCGATCTGGCTGGCGTCGCGACGCACCCGCAGATCCAGGCGGACCTCGGTCCCGCCGGTGTCGCTCGACCCGAACTCCATGCGACCCCTCAGTTCGCCGGCCACCAGCGACCGCACGATCTGGGTCCCCAGACCCGAACTGCCGGCCTGGAAGTCCTCGGGCAGCCCGATCCCGTCGTCGCTGACCACGACCGCGAGGCGGTCGTCGTCGGTGTGCTCGACCCGCACCACCACCGTCCCGGCCCGGTCGGAGCCGAACCCGTGCTCGACGGCGTTGGTGACGAGTTCGGTGAGGACGAGGGCCAGCGCCGTGGCGTCCTCCTGCCGCAACTCCCCGAACTTCCCCTCCCGGACGGTGCGGACGCGTTCGGCGTTCTCCATCGCGACCTCGGCGGCCATCATCAGGCAGCGGTCGAGGACCTGGTCGAAGTCGACGTTCTCGTCGATCCCCTGCGACAACGTCTCGTGCACGGTCGCGATCGTCGAGACGCGGCGCATCGCCTCCTGCAGCGCCGAACGTCCCTCCTCGGAGACGATCCGGCGGGCCTGCAGACGCAGCAGGGCGGCCACCGTCTGCAGGTTGTTCTTCACCCGGTGGTGGACCTCGCGG
Source organism: Kineococcus sp. AC630 (assembly GCF_979255925.1). Lineage (NCBI taxonomy): Bacteria > Bacillati > Actinomycetota > Actinomycetes > Kineosporiales > Kineosporiaceae > Kineococcus > Kineococcus sp. AC630. The sequence goes on along the minus strand of NZ_CEEDMJ010000015.1, from coordinate 10,062 downwards.
ATGGTGGCGTCCTTCGTCATGAGTTCACGCTCACGACGACGGAGTTCGGACACGTCGCGCACCAGCAGCAGCGCCGCCATCCGGGTCGCCGTGCCGTTCTCCTTGCGGGTCAACGGGATGGCCCGCATCGACAAGGTCGCGGCATCGGTCTCGAGATCGGTGCGCCAGGGAGCGCGACCGGTCACGACCAGCGGCAGCGACTCGTCGACGGGCAGGTGGCTCGCTGCCAGCGAACTCGAGATCTCGGCGAGGTTCGCCCCGACGAGTTCCCCGATGAGCCCCGCCCGGTGGAAGGCGGAGAGCGCGTTCGGGCTGGCGTAGGTCACGACGCCCTCGGAGTCGAGGCGCAACATCCCGTCCCCCACCCGGGGAGCGCCGCGCCGGGGCCCGGTCGGCGCCGCCGTCTGCGGGAAGTCACCCGCGGCGATCATCCGCGTGAGGTCGTCGGCGCACTTGACGTAGTTGAGTTCCAACCGGCTCGGGGTCCGCGAGGTCGCCAGGTTGGTGTGGCGGGCCAGCACCCCGAGGACGACCCCCTCGCGGACGACGGGGATCGTCTCCTCGCGCACGGGGACGTCGTCGTCCCACTCCGGGTCCCGCCCGCGCAGGCTGCGCGCCTCGTCGAACGTCGTGTCGACCTGCGGGCGGCGGCCCCGCTCCAGGACCGCGCCCACGACGTCGTCGTAGTGCACCGTCGGTCCCGTCGTGGGCCGGCAGTGCGCCACCGCGACGAAGTGCTGCCGATCCGCCGAGGGGACCCACAGCACCAGGTCGGCGAAGGACAGGTCCGAGATGAGCTGCCAGTCGCCGACCAGCAGGCGCAACCACTCCGCCTCGGCGCCTTCGACGGCGGTCTCCGAGTGCAGCAGGTCAGACATGGTCGGCACCCCACGAGCCTACGGCTCGCCCGGCGCAGCGGACCGGTCAGCCCGCACGGAGCACCGTCCGCAGCGTCCGCAGCCCCACGGAGAGCGCCGCGAGGTCCCCGGCACCCGGCTCCCCCTCGAGGTCCCCCATCGTCTGCCGGGCCCGTCGCACCGCCGGCGCGTGCGCGGTCTCCCACGCCTCGACGGCCGCGGCCGGGTCGAGCTCGTCCCCCGCACCGGCGTGGGCGACGACGGCGGCCGTGAGGTCGCGCAGGGCGGAGTAGAGGTCGTCGCGCAGCGCGGCCCGCGCGAGCGACTGCCAGCGGTCCGCCCGCGGCAGGGCCGCGATCCCGTCGAGCATCGCTTCGATGCCGTAGCGGTGCGAGAGCTCGTACCAGGTGGCGGCGATCTCCTCGACGGCCCGCCCGGACGCCTCGGCGACCTCCACGACGTCCAGCAACGGGTACGTCGCCAGCAGCGACGCCGTCCGGCGGGCCTCGCCCTCCTCGATCCCGCGCTCGGTGAACCAGGCGGTCTCGGCGTCGGTCGCCTCGGCGTCCACGCCGCGCATGAACGTGGCGATCTGCGGCGTGAGCCGCGCCACCGCCGGACCGAACCGCGCGATCTCGGCCGACACGTCGATCCCCTCCGGCCGGGCGTGCAGCAGCCACCGCACCGAACGGTCCAGCAGCCGCTGGTGCTCCTGGCGCATCCGCGACTGCACGTGGGCCTCGACGGTGCCGTCCAAGGCCTCGACCGCGGCAGCGCGCTCGAGCAGCCCGAACACCAGGGTCGCGACGACGAACGCCCGCACGACGTCGGCCGGGTCGCAGCCCGTCTCCTCCGCCGCCCGGAAGGCGAACGTCAACCCGCCGGTGCCGACGACGTGGTTCACCAGCACCGTCGTCGCGATCTCCCGACGCAGCGGGTGGTCGGCCAGGTGGTCGCCGAAACGTTCCCGCAGCTCCGCCGGGAAGTATCCCTTGAGGGTCTCCGCCACCCAGGGCTCGTCGGGCAGGGCACTGGCCAGGACGTCACGACCGAGACTGATCTTGGCGTGCGCGACGAGGACGGAGAGTTCGGGCATGGTGAGCCCGGCACCGTCGCGGGCGCGCCGGTCCAGTTCCGTCGGCGACGGCAGCGCCTCCAGCCGCCGGTCGATGTCCCCGTTGCGCTGCAGCGTGTCGAGGAACCGTCGGTGCGCCGGGAGCAGCCCGGCCGCGAAGGTCCCCTCGACGCTCAGGACGACGTTCTGGTCGTAGTTGTCGCGCAGCACGAGACGGCCGACCTCGTCGGTCATCCGCAGCAGGGTGTCGTTGCGGTCACCCGGTTCGAGTTCCCCCTGCGTGACGAGGTGGTCGAGGAGGATCTTGATGTTGACCTCGTGGTCGCTGCAGTCGACGCCGGCGGAGTTGTCGATGGCGTCGGTGTTGAGCTTGACGCCCGCTCCCCCGCGGCCCTGCAGGGCGGCCTCGATGCGACCGCGCTGGGTCAGCCCGAGGTTCCCGCCCTCGCCGACGACCCTGACCCGCAGGTCGCGGCCGTCGATGCGGATGGCGTCGTTCGCCTTGTCGCCCACGTCCGGGTGCGACTCCGTCGACGCCTTGACGTAGGTGCCGATCCCGCCGTTCCAGAACAGGTCCACCGGGGCCGCGAGCACGGCCTTGAGCAGTTCGACCGGGGACATCGAGTGCGTTCCGGGTTCCAGGCCGAGGGCCTGCGCGACCTGCGGGCTGACCGGGACCGACTTGGCCGTCCGCGGGTACACCCCACCACCGGCGGAGATCAGCGAGGTGTCGTAGTCGGCCCACGACGAGCGCGGCAACGCGAACAACCGGGCCCGCTCGGCGTGCGCGGCAACGGGTTCGGGATCGGGGTCGAGGAACACGTGGCGGTGGTCGAACGCGGCGACCAGCCGGATCCGGTCCGAGAGCAGCATCCCGTTGCCGAAGACGTCGCCGCTCATGTCACCGACGCCGACGACGCTGAACTCCTGGGTCTGGGTGTCGTGCCCGAGTTCGCGGAAGTGGCGACGGACGCTCTCCCACGCGCCGCGGGCCGTGATGCCCATGGCCTTGTGGTCGTAGCCCACCGACCCGCCCGAGGCGAACGCGTCCCCGAGCCAGAACCCCCGGGAGACCGCGATCTCGTTGGCGATGTCGGAGAACGTGGCCGTTCCCTTGTCGGCCGCCACGACCAGGTAGGAGTCGTCGCCGTCGTAGCGCACGACGTCCAGGGGGGGAACCGTCGTGCGCCGGCCCTCGACGATCCGCAGGTCGTCGGTGATGTCCAGCAACCCCGAGATGAACGTCTTGTACGACGCGATCCCCTCGGCCCACCAGGCGTCGCGGTCCACCGACGGGTCGGGGAGCTGCTTGGCGACGAAACCGCCCTTGGCCCCCGTGGGGACGATGACGGCGTTCTTCACGATCTGCGCCTTGACCAGCCCGAGCACCTCGGTGCGGAAGTCCTCGCGGCGGTCCGACCAGCGCAACCCGCCACGGGCGACCTCGCCGAAACGCAGGTGGACGCCCTCGACGCGCGGGGAGTAGACCCAGACCTCGGCGTGCGGGGCGGGTTCCGGCATCCCGGCGACGAGACGCGGCGACAACTTGAACGACAGGTGGTCGTGGGCCTGCCCGTCCGATGCGTGCTGGTAGGCGTTGGTCCGCACGATCGCCTGCACGACGGAGAGCAGGGCGCGCAGGATGCGGTCGGCGTCCAGGCCGTCGACCTCGTCGAGAGCGCCGTGGGTCTCCTCCACCAGCGCGTCGACGAGCTCGGCGCGTTCGTCCTCGTGACCGTGCCGGGTCGGCGCGAACCGCGCCTCGAACAACCGCACGATGAGCCGGGTCAGCCCGACGTTGGCCAGCAGGCAGTTGGCCACGTAGTCGAGCGAGTACGCCAGACCGACCTGGCGCAGGTAGCGCACCAGCGCCCGCAGGATCGAGACCTGGCGCCAGTCCAGCTGCCCCGCCAGGACGAGGCGGGCCAGGGCGTCGCTCTCGGCCTTCCCCGTCCAGGCCGCGGCGAAGGCGTCGCAGAAGCGCTTCCTGGCGGCGGCCGGGTCGGCGTCGAGCTGCCAGACGTCGACGGGCAGGCGCAGCCCGACGTCGTCGATGTGGACGGTGCGGTCGTCGTCGCGGTGCACGACGTGCGGCCGCTCATCGGTCACCTCGACCCCGAGGTCGGTCAGGACGGGCAGGACCGCGCTCAACGTGACCGGAACGGTCCGGTAGCTGGTGAAGCGCCAGGTGCGGGGCTGTTCGGGATCGTCGCGCAGGTCGAGGACGGGCACCTCCCCGCCGGCGTCGAGGAGTTCACCGGCCCGGGCGAGGTCGCGCACCGCGCGTTCGGCGTCGACCGCGGCCCGGTAACCGTTGGGGATGCCCGCCACCCAGCGACGCACGAGCGCCGCCGAGGCGCGGTCCCCGAGCTGGACGCGGGCGGCGTCGGCGAGGTCGTCGTCCCAGGACCGGGCGACGCGGGCGACGTCGGTCTCGAGGCGGGACACGTCGACGTCGCTGAGTTCCTCGCCCGGCCGGGCCCGCACCACGATGTGCAGCCGGGCCAGCACCGACTCCGAGACGCGCAACGTCGACTCGACGGAACCGCCGTCGAACGCCTCCTTGAGCGAGGCCTCGATGCGGGCCCCGACCCGGGTCGTGTAACGGTCGCGGGGCAGGTAGACCAGGCAGGACATGAACCGGCGGTAGTCGTCGCGGCGCAGGAACAGACGCGTGCGGCGACGCTCCTGCAACCGCAGCACGGCGAGGGCCGTGCGCAGGATGGAGTCCACGTCGGACTGCAGGAGCTCGTCGCGGGGGAACGTCTCGAGGATGCTCAGCAGGTCCTTGGCGGAGTGCCCGCTGGACCCGAAACCGGCGCGCTGCAGCACGTCGACGACCTTCTCGGCCACGACGGGGACGCGCTTCACCGAGTCGGTGTAGGCGACGGACGTGAAGAGCCCGAGGAAGCGGCGCTCCCCCGTCACCCGTCCCTGGTCGTCGAAGGTCTTGATCCCGACGTAGTCCAGGAACGCGGGTCGGTGCACCGTCGCCTTGGCGTTGGCCTTGGTGACGACGAGCACCTGCGCTTCGGTCGCCTTGTCGCGCACCGGACCCGACAGCGTCCGCTCACGTCCGCCGGAACGCCCGGGCCGATCGGCGAGGACCCCGAGTCCGGTCCCGGGACGGGCGGCGAGGACGACGTCGTCGCCGGACGTCCGCAGGTCGTACTCGCGGTAGCCGAGGAACGTGAAGCGGTCGTCGGCCATCCAGCGGAGGAACCGTTCGGTGACGCGCAGTTCGGCGTCGCTCACCCCACGGGGCGGGTCGATCTGCAGCTCGTCGGCGATCTGCAACGCCCTGGCGCGCATGGGCTGCCAGCCGTTGACCGCCGCCCGGACGTCGTCCAGCACGTGGGTCAGCTCGGTCAGCAGCTCCGCGTCGGCCTCGTGGCCGCCGTGCCCGTCGACCTCGATCCGGATCCAGGACTCCGCCGGCTCCGAGGGCGGCGCGGTGTCGAGGTCGTGCAGGTCCAGCAGGGTGCCGTCGTCGGAACGCTTCGCGGCGAGGCGCGGGTGCACCATCAGGTGGATCCCCCGTCCCAGCCGCGTCAACGCCGCCGTGAGGCTGTCCACCAGGAACGGCATGTCGTCGGTGACCACCTCGACGGTGGAGCGGCCGGACCCCGCACCGGACTCGGTGCCGTCGACGACGCGCACCAGCGTCGTGCCCGCTGGGCGCCGTTCCCCGCTGCGCACGTGCGAGGCCACCGCGGCCAGCAGTTCGGCGGGTTCGTGGTCGGCGAGGTCGTCGACGGACGTGTGGGCGTAGTAGTCCAGCAGCAACCGTTCCGGCGCGCTGCCGTCGCGCAACGACGCCGGCAGGCCGTCACCCCACGACGTGTCGCGGACGGCGACAGCGGCTCGAACGAGCTCGCGGACGGTGCTGGCGGGGGCCGAGGTGGAGGCGGGCATCACTGCTCCGATTCGCGGGTGGATACGCACGAGCAGCCTAGTGGTGATCTCCGCGATCGTGCGGCGGGCCCGGGTCGCGGACTGCTCGCGGGCCGCGCAATAGAGTGTTCGCGTGCCGATCACCAGCGAGCCGATCACCGGCCCGAGCGCTCCGCCGGCCGAACGCGCCGCGCTGGCCCGCGAGCTGGCTGCCACCGACGTCGACCTGCTCGACCCGGCCGCCGCGTCGGCGGTGGAGGAGCTGGTGGCGGCCGTTCACGACCTCCTCTCGCGCCCGTGACCGTCGTCGACCTCGTCGGTTCCAGCCGCGGCGACGTCACCGGGCTCGCCGCCCTCGCCGCCCGGTTGCGGCGGGCGTCCACGGCTCTGACCGCTGCGGACGACGTCGCCGCCGTCCTGGACGCAGCCCGGGCGGTGGACCTCGCTGCGGACCGGCTCCGGGCCCTTCCGTCACCGCCGGCCGCAGACGCCGTCCTCGAGGTCGAGCGGGCCCTGGTCAGCGACCTGGGTGCCCCGCTCGCCGTCCTGACCCGTGAAGGGAACCGCTGAAGGTGTCCACGAACTTCTCCGAACGCTCCGAGTTCACCGCCGCACCCGGCGCCGTGTGGGCCGTCCTCACCGACCCGGCCTTCCTCGTCGCCCGGGCCGAACGCACCGGCGCGCTGACCCACGAGGAATCCGTCACGGACGACGCGGGGACGACCGTCGTGACGACGTCGCGCACCGTGGGCACCGACCGGCTCCCCCAGGCCGCGTCGCGCTTCCTCGGGACCACGGCCGTGGTCGACCAGGTCGAGCGCTGGGCACCGCCCGGCTCCGACGGCTCCCGCCGGGGGCAGCTGACCCTGACGGTCCGCTCCGCTCCCGTGGAGCTGACGGCGACCGCCGTCCTCGCTCCCGTCGCCGCCGGCAGCGTCCACGAGCTGACCGGGTCGTTGAGCGTCCGGGTCCCGTTGCTGGGCGGGACGGTGGAGAAAGCAGCACTCCCGGGCCTGCTCGACCTCGTGCGTTCCGAGGTCGAACTGGCCCAGGAGTGGCTGTCCCGCTGAGCCCGTCGGTCGGTCAGGGACCGACCGCGAGCAGCACCGGCAGTTCCCCGGCGTCGTACCAGAGCAGGTCGTGACCCTCGCACGCCTCGATGGCGAACTGGGCCTCCTCGTCACCGGCGTCGGCAGCGGGCAGGGCGGCCACCGCCGCTCGGACGTCGGCCTCCGCCTCCGCGTCGTCGACGTGCAGGCTGGCCAGCGCGCCGAGCGTCAGCGCGACGTTCACCGTGACCTGGGAACGCTCCGGCGCTGACCACCCGGCGTCGGAGCGCGCCTCGACGTCACCATCGGTGACGTCGAGGGCGAGCACGACCCGTCGCGGTGGCGCCTCGGTGTCCTGTGCCAACAGGCGGACCGACTGCTCCGCCGCGTCCGACATGGCCACGTACTCCAGCTCCTCCTCGAGGTCACGAGGATCGGCGTCGGCGTAGAAGTCGCGCAGGGTGCGGGTGACCGCGTGCACCACGGCGGGGGCCGGGGCGAGGAGCCCCGATCCAGCCACCCGCGTCAGCTCCGACAGGGTCGTCGGCCAGTACACCCGCATGCTGGTCAGTCCTCGCTCTTCACGTCGTCGGACTCGTCGTCGTCGGACTCGTCGTCGTCGGACTCGTCGTCGTCCTCGTCGTCCTCGTCGTCCTCGTCGTCGTCTGAGGTCGCAGAGGCCGTGGAGGCCGTCGCCACGTCGTCCTCGAACTCCTCGTCGAAGACGATGCCGTCGAGTTCGTCGAGACGTTCAGAGGCGTCGGTCTCGCCGTCGGTGTCGGCCTCGGCGGCGCGCACGAGCCATTCCCGGGCGTCGGCCTGACGGCCGACGGAGATGAGCGCGTCGGCGTAGGCGTACCAGAGCCGGGCACGCCAGGTGGCGCGGCTGTTGGTGCGCAGCTGCGGCACCTGCAACGAGACGACGGCCGCATCGTGCTGGCCGAGGTCGTGACGAGCGCCGGCGGCGACGATCAACATCTCGACCTTCGCCTCGGTCTCGAGGGCGGCGGCCTCAGGCGAGGTCGCGAGGTCGAGGGCACGCTCGGGGCGGCCGAGGCCGCGTTCGCAGTCGGCCATCAGGGGCAGGTAGCTGTCGTCCCCGGTCATGCGACGCACGGTCCGGAGCTCGGACAGGGCTTCACGGAAGTGACCGGCCTTGTAGGCGGCGATGGCGGCGGCCTCACGCACGGCGGCGATGCGCCCACCGCGACGTTGCGCGGCCTGGGCGTGCTGCCAGGCCAGCTCGGGATCGACGTCGACGAACCGAGCGCTGGCCACGAGGTGCTTCGCGACGATGTCGGCGTTCTCGGAGGTCAACCCCGAGAGCGAGTGCCGGACGTCGGGCGCGAGTTCCTTGCCGGTGACGTCGTCCGGGAGCCGCGGGCCGGTCGGGCGCTCGGGACGGTCGTCACGCGGACGGTCCGCACCAGCACGCACGGGTCCACGCTCGCTGCGACGGGGACGATCGTCGCCACGCGTGGATCGACCGCCACTGGACGAACGGTTCTCGTCACGGCGGGGACGGTCGTCACGCTGGGGACGGCTGGCGCCGGCGGAACGTTGACCGTCGCGCGGGGGTCGTTGGTCACGATCGCCACGGAACGCAGGCCGGTCGCCGTCACGACGGGGACGCTCATCGCGCTGGGGACGGCTGGTGCCGGCGCCGGCGGAACGTTGACCGTCGCGCGGCGGTCGCTGGTCACGGTCGCCGCGAGTGGGACGTCCACTGCGTTCGTCGCTACGGAAGTCGTTGCGCTGCGGGCGGTCCGACCGGAACGCCGGCCGATCGCCGTCACGAGGAGGGCGGTCGTCGCGCTGCGGTCGACTGGTACCGCCGCCGTAGGAACGTTCGCCGTCGCGAGCGGGTCGCTGGTCGCGGTCGCCGCGGAAGGGAGGACGGTCCCCGTCACGACGGGGACGGTCATCGCGCTGCGGGCGACTACCGGCGCCGTAGGAGCGCACACCGTCGCGCTGAGGACGGTCATCGCGCTGGGGACGGCTGTTGCCACCGCCATAAGGACGTTCGCCGTCGCGGGCCGGTCGCTGCTCGCGGTCACCGCGGAAGGGAGGACGGTCCCCATCACGACGGGGACGGTCATCGCGCTGTGGGCGAGTGCTGCCACCGCCGTAGGAACGTTCGCCGTCGCGGGCCGGTCGCTGGTCGCGCTCCCCGCGGAAGGGGGGACGGTCCCCATCACGACGGGGACGGTCATCGCGCTGCGGGCGGCTGCTGCCACCGCCGTAGGAACGTTCGCCGTCGCGGGTGGGGCGCTGGTCGCGCTCCCCGCGGAAGGGGGGACGGTCGCCGTCACGCTGGGGGCGGCTGGTGCCACCACCGTAAGAACGTTCACCGTTGCGGAAGTCGTTGCGCTGCGGGCGATCCGGGCGCGAGGCCCCGTCGCGGACAGGACGCCCGGGCCGCTGGTCATCGCTGGGCGTCGACCGACGCGGACGGTCACCCCACTCGCGGCGTTCACCACGTTCTTGGCCCGCCTCACCGGAGGGCGGACCGCTTCGACGAGGACCACCCGTGGCGGGTCGGAACCCACCTCCGCTGCGGGGAGCGCCGGCGCGTGCGCCGCGCTGACCGCCGCCGGCTGGTCGCCGGTCGCCACCGTCGCGACCTCGTGCACCAGATTCAGCCATGCCGATCTCCCACCCACCCGCGTCGAACGCGGAGTCCTCGTCACTGTTCACATTGAGCTCGAACTTCAGAGCGGTCCAGCGTCTCACGTTTCACGTTGAGGCTGGACATGCGTGTGGGGAGCAACCCCCACAAGGGCTACTCCCCACGCGATCCCACCACACAAAGTGAGTGGCCGGCGGTGACCTACTCTCCCACCCAGTCTCCCGAGCAGTACCATCGGCGCTGGTGGGCTTAGCTTCCGGGTTCGGAATGAGACCGGGCGTTTCCCCACCGCTATGACCACCGGACCACAAAGGCCAGGATCAAACCACACCCCCCACCCCACCCACAAACAGGGCGAGACGGAGCGTGTGTTCGAGTTCTCTCCCGAGAACCACACAATGGACGCGAACACCACAACAGCAGTGAAATCGTTAGCTGGATTCGTCTTGCACTCGCCCCGACCCACCAACCCACCACAAAGTGGCGGCAGCTGGTGCGTGGTAGACAAGTGATCGGCTTATTAGTACCGGTCAGCTCCACAGCTCTCTCGTCGCTGCT